>JBDSXT010000049.1:0-22796 GCA_039925985.1 Sphingomicrobium sp. | reverse complement strand
CTGCCCGCTTCCCCAACATCCTGGTCAACGGCGCCGGCGGCATCGCGGTCGGCATGGCGACCAACATCCCCCCGCATAACCTTGGCGAAGTCCTTGCCGCCTGCCGCGCTTACATCGAGGATCCGGCAATCAGCTCCGAAGGGCTGATGGAATTTGTGAAGGGCCCGGATTTCCCGACCGGCGCCTTCATCCTCGGCCTCTCCGGCATTCGCAGCGCCTACACGACCGGCCGCGGGTCGATCATGCAGCGCTCGCGCCACCACGTCGAGGAGGGCCGCGGCGACAAAGCGTCGATCATCCTCACCGAAATCCCGTTCCAGGTCGGCAAGAACGGTCTGGTTGAGAAAATCGCCGAAGCCGCCAAGGACAAGCGCATCGAGGGCGTCAGCGACATTCGCGACGAATCCAACCGCGACGGCGTCCGCATCGTCATCGAATTGAAGCGCGACGCGACCCCCGAAGTGGTGCTCAACCAATTGTGGCGTCACACCCCCGCCCAATCGTCGTTTCCGGCCAACATGCTGGCGATCCGCGGCGGGCGGCCCGAAACCCTGACCCTGCGCGACTTCATCGAAGCGTTCGTCCGCTTCCGCGAGGAAGTCATTACCCGCCGCTCGAAGCACGAGCTCGCCAAGGCCCGCGACCGCGCCCACATTTTGCTTGGGCTGGTCGTCGCGGTCACCAATCTCGACGAAGTGGTCAAGTTGATCCGCGGCTCGGCCAGCCCGACCGAAGCGCGTGAGAAACTCCTCGCCCGCGATTGGCCGGGCGAGCAGATCCGCCCGTACATCGCACTAGTCGAAGCAATCGAACCGCAAAAAGCGGGTGCCAGCTACCGCCTTTCGGAAACCCAAGTCCGCGCAATCCTCGAGCTTCGCCTTCACCGCCTGACCGCTCTCGGCCGCGACGAGATCGGTAACGAGCTCAACACGCTGGCCGGGTCGATCGGCGAACTGCTCGAGATCCTCGCCAACCGCGCCCGCCTCTACGAAGTGATGCGCGAAGAGTTTGACGAGGTCGACGCCGAGTTCTCGACGCCGCGCAAGAGCGAGATCGCCGCCGCCGCCGACGGCATCGAGGACGAGGATCTGATCGAGCATGAGGACATGGTCGTGACCGTGACCATGACCGGCTACATCAAGCGCACGCCGTTGGCCGTGTTCCGCGAGCAGAAGCGCGGCGGCAAGGGCCGGTCGGGCATGACGACCAAGGACGAGGACGCGGTCACCAATCTGTTCGTCACTTCGACCCACAATCCGGTACTGTTCTTCTCCTCGGCGGGTAAGGTCTACCGAATGAAGGTCTGGCGCCTGCCCGAGGGCGGGCCGAGCGCCAAGGGCCGGCCAATGGTCAACCTCCTGCCGCTGGCCGAGGGCGAAACCATCTCGACCGTTCTTCCCCTGCCCGAAGACGAGTCCGAATGGGGCGGGCTGCACATAATGTTCGCCACCGCCCGCGGCACCGTCCGGCGCAACAGCATGGACGCCTTCACCAGCATCCGCACCGCCGGCAAGCGGGCGATGCGCTTCGGCGAGAACGAAAGCGAGGAAGGCGAAGAGGACAATGCCAACGACCGGCTGATCGGCGTCGAGCTGTTGACCGAGGAGGACGACGTGTTCCTCGCCACCCGCGCCGGCAAGGCGATCCGCTTCAAGTCGACCGACGTTCGCGAGTTCCAGTCGCGCGATTCAATGGGCGTCCGCGGCGTTCGCCTGCTCGGCGACGACGAGGTCATTTCGATGTCGATCCTGCGCCGCGTCGGCACGACCCAGGAAGAGCGCGAGGCCTATCTCAAATGCCCGCCGTGGCGCGAGCGCGAGGATGCCGAATGCTCGCTCGCCGCCGAGCGCGTCGCCGAGATGGCCGAGCATGAGCAGTTCATCCTGACCGTCACCGAAAACGGCTATGGCAAGCGCAGTTCGGCTTACGAATATCGCCGCACCAACCGTGGTGGCCAAGGCATCACCAACATCGACACGTCGAACCGCAATGGCAACGTCATCGCCAGCTTCCCGGTCAAGCCCGGCGAGCAATTGATGCTGGTCACCGACCAGGCCAAACTGATTCGCACCACGGTCGGCGACATCCGCGTCATGGGCCGCAACACCCAGGGCGTGACCATCTTCCGGGTCGCCGACAATGAGCGGGTCGTCGGCGTCGCCAAGATCGACGAAACCGACGACGAGATCGAGGTGGAAGCCGGTGACGAGCTCGCCCCCGACGACGGCGCCGACATTGGCGAGGATTTGGCCGAGGGTCCAGCGGACGGCGAGTGACGGCCCACGACATTCACATCATCGGCGGCGGGCTGGCTGGGTCAGAGGCGGCGTGGCAGCTTGCCGAAGCCGGCCTGACGGTCCGCCTGTCCGAAATGCGCGGTGGCGCCGATAGCACGCCCGCGCACCAGACCGACCAGTTGGCGGAAATGGTCTGTTCGAACAGCTTCCGCTCCGATGATGCCGAGCATAACGCCGTCGGCCTGCTCCACCAGGAGATGCGGACGCTGGGATCGCTGATCATGCGTTGCGCCGACCAGCACCGCGTCCCCGCCGGATCCGCGCTCGCCATGGATCGCGAAAAATTCGCCGCCGAAGTCACCCAAGCGGTCGAGTCGCACCCCAGGATCCATGTCGTTCGCGAGCGGATCGATGCTCTGCCCGGCCACCCGACGATCATCGCCACCGGGCCGCTGACCGGCTCCGCGCTGGCTGCCTCGATCGCCGCGGTGACCGGCAGCGAAGCGCTTGCCTTCTTCGATGCGATCGCTCCAATCGTTCACCGCGACAGCATCGACATGGAAATCTGCTGGATGGCTGCCCGCTGGGATAAGGGCGGCAAGGATTACATCAACTGCCCGATGGACCGGCCGCAATACGAGGCCTTCGTCGCCGCATTGAACGCTGGCGAAAAGACCGAATTCAAGGCGTGGGAGCGCGATACGCCTTACTTCGAAGGCTGCATGCCGATCGAGGTGATGGCCGAGCGCGGCCCCGAGACTTTGCGCCACGGCCCGATGAAGCCGATCGGGCTCGACAATCCGCGGACCGGGCGCTGGCCCTACGCCGTCGTCCAGCTGCGCCAGGACAATGCCCTCGGTACGTTGTGGAACATGGTGGGCTTCCAGACCAAGCTCAAACACGGCGACCAGGTGCGGATCTTTCGAACCATTCCGGGCTTGGAAAACGCGGAATTCGCCCGGCTTGGAGGCATTCACCGCAACTCTTTTATCAATTCTCCCAGTTTGTTGGACAGCGAACTTCGCTTGAAGTCCAAACCCAATATCCGCTTCGCTGGCCAGATCACCGGCTGCGAAGGCTATGTCGAAAGCGCCGCGATCGGCCTGATCGCCGCCCGCTTCGCCGTGGCCGAGTTTCGGGGCGAAATATTATCCCCCTTGCCGCTTGAGACCGCCCTCGGGGCCTTGCTAGGCCACATTACCGGCGGCGCGGACTCCGCGACCTACCAACCGATGAACATCAACTTCGGCCTGATGCCGCCGCCCGCAGGCCGCCCGAGGAAAGCCGACCGCAAAAAAGCCTATACGGACCGCGCGCGGGCCGCGCTGGCGCAATGGCTGTTGGCGCTGGAAGCGAAAGAATTCGCCTAGTCGGGCATTTCGACGGTGCCCGAAATCAGCTCGGTCATCGCAAACAGCCGATCGCGCACGTCGATTGGGACGGTCGGCGGAAGCCGCTCGGCAATGCTGTCCCTCGCCTCGAAATAGCTCGATGTCACCCGCGCCAATTCCATCGACCAGTCGGGGAAGCTGCGCACCTCGATCTGCCGCTCGTCGCGGACTTCAAAGCCGGAATGCCGTCGATCGCGGCGCAACCGCTCGACCAGCTCGTCGATTGCGGTTCTGGAACCCTCGACGATCTGCAGGAAATGGGTGCCGTTGAAGATTAGCAGCCCGGTGACGCCGTCGAGCGCATTGAGGTCGCGTGCCGTGCGGTAAATCGCCGTCAAGTCCTCGCCCGTCAGGTCGAGGCGGGCGAAACTCGTATAGGTCAAAGACTTGAAGGTCATGGCTTGTGCGTTACCCGCCATTAGGAACGGTGCAAGCCTAACAAGTGCACTTTGCGTGCTTGGGTGGCGGCGGCGCGGTGGTCGCGTATTCCGTAGGGGTCAGCCAGCCCGAGTGGTCCTGGTCTGCACCGCCGAACTTGTCGATCGACTTCGCCGCCCACTCGTCGAACGACAGCGCGCCATTGTGATCGGCATCGAGCTTGGCGAACGCCTTGCGCCTGGGCGCGAACAATTCCTCGCGCTCGACGCGGCCATCCTTGTCCTTGTCCGCTCGGGAGAAGCGCTTTTGCTCGCGACTTTTTGCTGTTGCTTCAGGCGCTTGCGGAACGAGGTTCGAGGCCAGCATCGACGGTTGACCCGACCGCGCGGGCGGCGCGGCGGGGAGGATCGAAGCATCGCCGGCCCGTCCCTGCCACAACAGGATCGCTCCGGTGACCAGCAGCAGCGAGGCCGCGGCCCCGGCGAGAATGCGCGTCATAACGGCACCTCCATTCAAGGAGATCCGGCAGGCCGCCGGTGCGCTTTGGCAGCCCCGGAGTCAACCTGCGTTAAGCAATCAGATCAACCGCGAGGCAGCGTTCCTCGGCAATAGTGCAGTAATGCCGCTATGCCGCGGCCAACGTCTTCGTAGGGCAAGTCGAGCGGCTTGTTCCGAATTGCGTCGTGAGCGGCAACGGCGGCCAGCCCCGTGAGCCGCCTCAGCGACTTTGGAGGCCGTTCGCGAGGAAGCTGCGCAATCGCCTTTCTGGCTTCCTGCATGAGGGCGATCCGGGAATAAATATCGCTGCAGTGGCGGGCGCCATCGACCAGCGACCACAACGCTCCCGCCGCTTCGGTATCCTGTGGGTCACCCTGCAAAAGCTGAGCGCCGGCACGAAACAGGATCTGACCCCGCAGCCGAAGCCCAGCAGCGACGTCGTCACCCCACGGGAACGGCCCAAGCAGCGGCAGCCATGCATCCTCGAGCCCCGACAACGCGTGTCCCGACACGCCATGCGGTAACACATCTTGAGCGATGGCCATCAGTCGAGGCTCAGACGGAGGTGAACGGTTGGTGTCCAGCTCGTCGAGCCTCTCGCGCCACCAAGCCAGGCGGATGGCGCCCAGCCCCGGCTCGGTCGTCGTCGCCACGACGTCGGCCATGGCCAGGTCAAGCTGCCACAGTGCTTGGAAAGCAGGCCTTACGGGGCGCGGCATTTGCTGAAGCGCAGTCTGCCGATCGAAGTCGAGCGTCCGTTCAGCGATAGCAGACGGCCTTGGCGGCCGCGACGACGTCGGCGGCCTTGATCAGCGCCAGTTTCTCGAGGTTCGCGGCATAGGGTAGCGGTACATCTTCGTTGGTCACCCGCATCACCGGCGCGTCGAGATCGTCGAAACCCTCGTTCATGGCGATGGCGATGATTTCCGACGCGATCGAGCAGGTCGGCCAGCCTTCCTCGACCACCACCATGCGGTTGGTGCGCTTCAAACTCTCGAGCACTGCCGCCTTGTCGAGAGGACGCAGCGTGCGCAGATCGATGACCTCCGCCTCGATCCCCTGCCCCGCCAATTCTTCCGCCGCCTCCAGCGAAACGCCAACGCCGATCGAGTAGCTGACCAGCGTCACATCCTTGCCCGGGCGGACGACCCGCGCCTTGCCGATCGGCAGCACGTAGTCGTCGAGCTCGGGCACGTCGAAATGCTGACCGTAGAGCAGCTCGTTCTCGAGAAACACGACCGGGTCGTCGGTCCGGATCGCGGCCTTGAGCAGGCCCTTCGCATCGGCGGCGCTATACGGGCAGATCACGATCAGCCCCGGCACGGAGGCGTACCACGGCCCGTAATTCTGGCTGTGCTGGGCGCCCACCCTGGCGGCAGCGCCGTTGGGTCCGCGGAACACGATCGGACAGCGCATCTGGCCGCCCGACATGTAATTGGTCTTGGCCGCCGAATTGATGATGTGGTCGATCGCCTGCATGGCGAAATTGAAGGTCATGAACTCGACGATCGGGCGCAATCCGCCCATCGCCGCCCCGGTGCCCAGCCCCGCAAAGCCGTATTCGGTGATCGGCGTGTCGATCACGCGCTTGGCCCCAAACTCCTCCAGCAGCCCCTGCGTTACCTTGTAGGCGCCTTGATATTCGGCGACTTCCTCGCCGATGACGAACACCCGATCGTCGCGCCGCATTTCCTCCGCCATGCCATCGCGGAGCGCCTCGCGCAGCGTCATCTTGGTCAGGGGCGTTCCGTCCGGGACCTCGGGCGGATCGCGAGTCTTGGCGACATCCGCGACCAGCTCGCGCGCCGCGGTCTCCATTTGATGCGGAATCGGGGTCGGCTCGGTTTTCTGCGAAGCCGGAACTGGCACGGGTGCGGGGGAAGAAGGTTCGTCGGCCTTGGGTGTGGGCGCCGGTGGATCCGCAACAACGTTCGTATCCTCCCCCTCACCCGCCAGGACCGCGATTGGCGTCCCGACTTTCACTCCATCGCTGCCTTCAGGGACCAGGATTTTGGCAATCGTCCCCTCGTCGACCGCTTCGAACTCCATCGTCGCCTTGTCGGTTTCGATTTCCGCCAGGATGTCACCCGATTTGACGGTGTCGCCTTCTTTGACCAGCCACTTCGCCAGCGTCCCTTCCTCCATTGTCGGGGACAAAGCGGGCATGGTGAGCTCGGTGGTCATCAGTAACTCTCCACCAGCACGTCGGTGTACAATTCCTTGGCCTCCGGCTCGGCCGCATCTTCGGCAAACTTGGCAGCTTCGACGACAATGTCCTTGATTTGCTTGTCGATAGCTTTCAATTCTTCCTCGCCGACTCCGACCTTTTCCAGCGCCTTGGCGGCATGGTCGATGGGGTCGTTGCCGGTGCGATAGGACTGCACTTCCTCGCGAGTCCGGTATTTGGCCGGGTCGGACATCGAATGGCCGCGGTACCGGTACGTCTTCAACTCGAGGATGATCGGCCCCTTGCCGGCGCGGGTCCATTCGAGCGCCGTCTCGGCCGCGCCGCGCACCGCCAGCACATCCATCCCGTCGACCAGGATGCCCGGGATGCGATGGCTCTCGCCGCGCTTGTAGAAATCGGGCTCCGACGACGAGCGCGCGACCGAGGTTCCCATCGCATATTGGTTGTTCTCGATCGCGTAGATTACCGGCAGCTGCCACAGCTTGGCCATGTTGAAGCTTTCGTAGACCTGGCCCTGGTTGGCGGCGCCGTCGCCGAAATAGGTCAGGCACACGCCGCCGTCGCCGGTGTACTGATGCTTGAAACCGAGGCCGGTGCCGAGGCTGACCTGCGCCCCGACGATGCCGTGGCCGCCGTAAAAGCCATGCTCGACCGAGAACATGTGCATCGACCCGCCCTTACCCTTGGAAATGCCGGCGGCCCGGCCAGTCAGCTCGGCCATGATCAGCTTGGGATCGATGCCGTAAGCGAGCATGTGGCCGTGGTCGCGATAGCCGGTGATGACGCTGTCCTTGCCGACCGTCATCGCGCTCTGCAGCCCGACCGCGACCGCTTCCTGGCCGATGTACAAGTGGCAGAAACCGCCGATCAGACCGAGGCCGTAGAGCTGCCCCGCCCGCTCCTCGAAGCGCCGGATCAGCAGCATCTGCTTGTACAGGCTGAGTAGCTCGTCCTTGGTCGCCTTGAAGCGCTTGGGCTCGGGCGGGCGTGGCCGGTCCTCCGGGGCTTTCACTGCAGACTTGGCAACTTTGGTTTCAGCGGGACGCGCCAATGCATGGCCTTTCATCGGGCTAGAAGCGGCTGGCTCTATAGGAAAAGCGCGGGGCCACTGGCAACCGCGCCCGCTACACTAGTCGAGCGGGACGATGACCTCGTCGGGGCGGACCAGCCCGAGATCGCGGCGAACAAGCTCGTCGGCCATGTCCGGATCGGCTTTGCGCGGGTCGAGCAGGGTCGAGCGGTGGCGAAGCTGGGCGCGGTCGCGTTCGAGCTGCGAAAGTTCGACTTTGCGCTGATTGAGGTTGCGGTGATAGCCGCCCCACGCAAGCAGCCCGTTGGGCCCGGCGACCGCATAGCCGGCGAAATTGCCGACGACGATCAGCGCCAGCGCCGGCATCGCCGCCCGCCGGATCAGTCCCAGATTGTGCTTCTTGCCCCGCATCGCCCCACTAGGAATCACGATGGCGTCATGAAGGCAAGCGAAAAGCGGCGGCTCGCACCATATTCGGCCCAGAATCTGTGGATTAGCGGTCGGGCTTGCGAGCTTTTTGCGGCACATGCTACCGGTCGTTGGGGGGATTGGCGGATGGAGCGATCGAGCGAAGTCGCGTTGCCGGAGGCACGGGCGCCGCGCGCACGAGGGCGCTTCACCGCGTTTCACAAATGGGACCGCAATTTCTACCTGATCTTTCTCGCGCTGTGCTGGCTCGGCGTGCTGATGGGCTTCGTCCCCGCCGCTCGCCTTCGCTTCGCGGGGCACGCCGACTATCCGGCGCCGTTGATCCTCGAGATTCACGCCTTCGCGTTTAGCGCCTGGATGATCCTTCTGACCGCCCAGATCGCGCTCATCCGCACCCACCACCCGCGCCTCCACATGCGGCTCGGATTGGTCGGCGTCGCGCTCGTTCCCCTAATGGCGGTCAGCGGCTTCCTGTCCGAGGTCTACAGCCAGCGCTTCCGCTTTGCCCACCCGCCGGACAGCCAGGCGTTCTTCATCATCGCAATCTATTACGTCGTGGCCTTCACCATTCTCGCCGCTCTGGCGCTCGCCGCGCGCAAGAACCCGAGCGCGCACAAGCGCCTGATCCTACTCGCGACGACGGTCATCGTCGGCGCGGCTTACGGCCGCTGGTGGGGCACGCCGCTGTTCAATATGTTCGGCGACGGTACGGTCGGGATGCTGATCAACACCTATGCGGGGGCGGAGATGCTGATGCTCGGCGCGGTGGTTTACGATTGGCGGACTCGCGGACGGCTTCACCCGGTCTATGAAATCGGCGTTCCAGCGATCCTGATCGGCCAGATCGCCACCACTCTCATCTATCATTCGCCGCGCTGGTTGCCGATCGCCCGGCTTGCAATCGGGCATTGAGCACCTCGCCTCAATCGGCTCGATAGGCGTTGATTGCCTCGCGTCCGGCGTAACGCGCGGCATTGCCAAGCTCCTCCTCGATGCGGAGCAGCTGGTTGTACTTGGCGGTGCGGTCGGAGCGCGCCAGGCTACCGGTCTTGATCTGCCCGCAGCCGAGCGCCACCGCGAGGTCGGCGATGGTCGAATCCTCGGTTTCGCCCGAGCGGTGCGACATGACCGTCGTGTAACCCGCGCCCTGCGCCAGGCGGACCGCGGCGATCGTCTCGGTCAGCGTGCCGATCTGATTGACCTTGATCAGGATCGAATTGGCGATGCCGTCGCGGATACCGTCCGCCAGCCGCCTCTCGTTGGTCACGAACAGATCGTCGCCGACCAGCTGGACGCGCGATCCGAGCCGGTCGGTCAGGAGCTTCCAGCCGGCCATGTCGTCCTCGCCCATGCCATCTTCGACCGAGGCAATCGGATAGTCGTCGACCAGCCCCGCCAAGACCTCGACCATGGCTTCGGGCGAGTAAGTTTTCCCTGCGCCGACCATGACATAGCTACCGTTCTTATTATATTCTGACGCGGCGCAGTCGAGCGCCAGGACGACATCCTTGCCCGCTTGATAGCCGGCGCTTGCCACCGCCTTGAGGATAAAATCCAACGCTTCGCGCGCTGACGCGATGGCTGGGGCGAAGCCGCCTTCGTCCCCGACCGCGGTCGACAGCCCCGCCTTGTGAAGCGCGCTCTTCAGTGAATGAAAAATCTCGACCCCGCACCGCAGCGCTTCCGAAAATGTCGGAGCGCCGACCGGCACCACCATGAATTCCTGGAAGTCGATGCCATTGTCGGCGTGCGCGCCGCCGTTCAGGATGTTCATCATCGGCACCGGCAGCAGGTTGGCCTCGTCCCCGCCGATCGCGCGGTAGAGCGGCAGGTGCTTTGCTTGGGCCGCCGCCTTGGCCGTCGCCAGGCTGGCGCCAAGGATCGCATTGGCGCCCAGCCGTCCCTTGTTGTCGGTGCCGTCGAGGGCAATCAGCGCGCCATCGACCCCGGCCTGGTCCTCGGCCTCGCGGCCGACCAGCCCTGCGGCGATTTCGCCATTGACGTTGGCGACCGCTCGTTCGACCCCTTTGCCGCCCCAGCGCGCCGCATCGCCGTCGCGAAGCTCGACCGCCTCGTGAGCGCCGGTCGAAGCCCCCGAGGGCACCGCCGCCCGTCCCATGCTGCCGTCGGCGAGCGTCACATCGACCTCGACCGTCGGGTTGCCGCGGCTGTCGAGAATCTGGCGGCCGCGGACGGCAAGAATGGCGGTCATGGAAATTCCCAATGCGGAAGCGTAATGAAATCGCGGCGCGCCGCACTTATATGGTTCGGGTCGGACCGTGCAACTTTCGGTTCGGTTGACCGGAACGAAGATGTCCACGCCCGGGTTGAAAGGGGCAAAGGAGCAACATCATGCCAGACGACAACACCAACCTTCCCGAAGGCACCGACAAGATCATTGCCGGCGCCTCGACGCCGACCTCCGCCCCGGGCGAGAACGCCGATGTCGTGCTGGTCCCCGACCTCGGCCAGCCGACCGGTTCGCCAACCGGGCGCTCGGGTCGCGAAGCGATTGCCGACAAAATCCGCACCGGCCGCGAGAAATTGGCCGGCCAGGCGGCGGACAAAACCCGCGGCCTCGTCTCCCAGGGGCTTGAGCGCTCGGCCGAAGCGCTGGCCAACGTCAGCAAGCTGGTTGGCGAGACCGCCGAGGGCCTCGATGAACGCCTTGGCGCCGATTATGGCGACTATGCCCGCCGCGCCGCGTCGGCGATCGACGGTGCGGCGAATAGCCTGGCCAGCAAGAATCCCGACGAGCTGATCGACGACACGCGCGAATTCGTCCGCCAGAGTCCCGGCATCGCGCTTGCAGGCGCCGCCGTGATCGGCTTCGCCATCGCCCGACTGCTTAAGACCGGCCTTGCCCAGGACAGCGACGGCAAAAGCGGCAAGGGTTCGGGCGGCAAGCGCCAGGCCTGATGCTCAAGCCGGCCGATCCGCCGATGCAACCCGAACCGGGTAACGAGCGCCCGATCGGCGAGCTGGTCCACCAGCTCGTCGAGCAGGGCAAGGCTTACGCTCAGGCGGAGATCGGCGTCGCCAAGGCCGTCGCCTTGGGCAAGGTCGGCGCCCTCAAGGTGCCGGCCATCCTGCTCGGCGCCGCCTTGTTGCTCGTCCAGGCCGCCGTGACAGTGCTGGCGGTTGCCGTGCTGTTGGCGCTGCAGCCGCTGATTGGACCGCTGCTGGCCGGGATCGTCGCCTTCCTGATCTTCGCCGGCATCGCCGGCGGGCTGGGGTGGCAAGCGGCTCGAATGATCGGACGTGACCTGTGACTACCGAAACTCCCGCAGTTGCGGCGGCCCGGATCGAGGCCGAGCGAGCCCGCGGCCGGCTGATGGATACGGCCCGCGAGCTGCAAGACCGGGTCAGCCCATCAACCCTCGCCCAGAGTGCCTGGTCGGGCGCCAAGTCCAAGGGTGCGGATCTCGCCGAGGAAGCGGTCGATGCCGTGCGCAATCGCCCGGCGATGGCCAGCGGCGTTATTGCGGCCATTGCCTTGTTCCTCGCTCGCGAGCCTATACTCGACCTCGCCGGCAAGCTCGTTGGAAGCGTTAAAGTGAAGCGCAAGCCTGGCCCCAAGCCCGGCGCCAGCAAAGCCCGCCCCCGCAAGTCCAGACCGAAAACCACGGAGACGATTGCATGACCGACCAAGACCGCGACACCAGCATCCGCAACCGCGCGATCGAAGCTTATGACGACGCCCTCGATGGAGTCGCCGGCGCTGGTCGCCGGGCCAGCGACGGCATTGACGAATCGCCGCTGATCGCCGTTGCCGCCGGCCTCGCCGCCGGGGCGTTGCTCGCCGCCCTCCTCCCTCGCACCGCGACCGAGAACAGGCTGCTGCGCCCGACGACGGACCGGTTGGCCGAAACCGCGCGGGCGGCCGCCGCTGCCGCCAAGGAAGCCGGCACGTCGCGCCTCGCCGAGCTTGGCCTGACCCGCGAGAAAGGCGCCGAGACGCTGCGGTCGATCTTCGACGGCGCTGGCGACGCCGCGCGCAAGTCGGCCGACGCGGCCCTCAGCGCGGCCAAGGACAAGGAATGAGCAAGCTTCACCTGGTCTTCGGTGGCCGGGTCAAGGACCCCCGTGGGCTCGACTTCGTCGACCTCGACTCGATCGACCTGGTCGGGCTGTTCGAGAATTATGCCGAGGCTGAGGACGCCTGGCGCGGCAAGGCGCAGCGGACCGTCGACGACGCCGAGATGAAATATGTCGTCGTCCACCTGCACCGCCTGCTCGAGCCTGACAGTGAGTCGGTGGTTGAACCGAGTCCAGCCGCGTCCAACGCCTAGGCGGTCCGGTACCGCCACAATAGCAACGGCCGCTGCAGCAACAGCCCGGCGAGGAAACCGCCGACGTGCGCCGGCGTCGCCAGCAGCAGCCCCTGCCCGCCGGCCATCCAACCCATCATCATCTGCAAGACGACCCAGGCCGCGAGCAGCCAGGCGGCGTTGAGCAGCCGGTTGAGCCACGGCGAGCGGACAATCCGCTTGGCCTGGCCGAAACTCAGCGCAAAGGCGCCAATCACCGCGCTGATCGCTCCGCTGGCGCCGATCATTGGCACCATCGAAACCGGATCGACGAGCCATTGCGCCGCGGCCGCGGTGAAAGCGCCAACAGCATAGAGCAAGACCAGCGCGCCGTGCCCGAGCACGCGTTCGACCGCGGTGCCGCACCACAATAGCATCAGCAGGTTGAAGGCGAGGTGGAGGAAGCCGGCGTGGACCAGCGTCGAACTCAGCGGCGTCAGCACCGCGGGCACCGCCGGGGACAAGGCCAGGAGGCCGCCGAAACGCGCCGGGATGAATCCCATCGTTGCCGCGGCCGTGTCGGTGGCGCCGATCACCGCGACGACCAGCCACACGAACGCCGTCAGGACGGCGATCGCCACCGTCGCCGTTCGCGGGATCGACAGGCGCTGACGGCCGGCGATCAAATGAATTCGATCGCCTTGATCTGGTAATAGCGCTCGCCCGACGGGGTCGACACTTCGACCTCCTCGCCGACCGTGCGGCCGATCAGCGCCCGCCCCAGCGGCGAATTATAGCTGATCCGACCGACCTTGGCGTCGGCTTCGGTCTGGCCGACCAATTGGTAGCGGATCTTCTTCTTGTCCTCGTCGGTCAGCGTGACCGTCGCGCCGAACACCACCTTGTCGCCCGACAAGGTCGTCGGGTCGATGATCATTGCCCGGCTCAGCCGGTCCTCGAGGTCGGCGATGGTCGCCTCGACCTGGCCCTGGCGCTCCTTGGCGGCGTGATATTCCGCGTTCTCGGACAAATCGCCGTGGGCGCGGGCGACTTCGATCGCCTCGATGATCGCCGGCCGCTCGAACATCTTGAGATGCCGGACTTCGTCGTCGATCTTGCGGTGGCCCTCGGCCAGCATCGGCACTTTATCGGCGCTTGCCATTGAAAAAATGCCTTTCTCTTGCCGAAAATTCCGCTCCTGCGCGGCCACAGCGGCCCGCGCTCAACGAGCGAATTGTCAGCTGAATATCAGTTTACGGAAGCGGAATAATAGGACTGAAGCGAGGCAACTTCAAGCGCATGGCCGCGCATCGCCTCGATTGAACGCGCGGCTGCCAGGCTGGCGGCCGCCGTTGTGAAATAGGGAACCTTGCGGGCCAGCGCCGTTGCGCGGATCGAATGACTGTCCTTCATCGACTGCCAGCCCTCGGTGGTATTGAACACCACATCGACGTTGCCGTCGAGCAGCCGGTCGACGATGTGCGGGCGCCCCTGGGCGACTTTGTTGACCGCGGTCACAGCCAGGCCGCGTTGCGCCAGATGCTGCGCGGTGCCGCCGGTGGCGATGATCGCAAAACCAAGTTCGATCATTTTCTCGACCGCGGGCACGATATGATCCTTGTCGGCGTCCTTGACCGACACGAACGCCGTGCCGCTATTGGGCAGATGGATCCCGGCGCCGAGCAGTGCCTTGGCGAATGCAATGTCGAAATCATGATCGATTCCCATGACTTCACCGGTGCTCTTCATTTCCGGCCCGAGCACCGGGTCGGTGCCGGGGAAGCGCGCGAACGGAAACACCGATTCCTTGATCGCGATATGTTTGATGGCGCGGTCGATCGGCTCGAATGTCGCCAGTTTTTCGCCGGCCATGACCCGCGCCGCGATCTTGGCGATCTGCCGCCCGATCGCCTTGGCGACAAAAGGCACCGTCCGGCTGGCGCGCGGGTTGACCTCGATCAGATAGACGACGTCCTCCTTGACCGCGAACTGGATGTTCATCAGCCCCTTGACCTCGAGCGCCACGGCCAGCGCCCGCGTCTGGCGCTCAATCTCGGCGATAATCTTCGGCGACAGGCTGAACGGCGGGATGGCGCAGGCGCTGTCCCCCGAATGGACTCCCGCTTCCTCGATATGCTGCAGCACCCCGGCGACGGCGACGTCGGTGCCGTCGCAGATCGCATCGACGTCGACCTCGATGGCGTCGCGCAGGTAGCGGTCGATCAGCACCGGCGAAGTGCCCGAAACCGCAACCGCGGTAGCGATGTAGTGATCGAGCTGCTCGGGCCCGTCGATCACTTCCATCGCGCGCCCGCCAAGCACGTAGGAAGGCCGCAGCAGCACCGGATAGCCGATCCGGGTCGCCACCTGCAGCGCTTCGTCGCGGCTGCGGGCGATGCCGTTCTCCGGCTGGGCAAGCCCAAGCTTCTTGACCAGTTTGGCGAACCGCTCGCGGTCTTCGGCCAGGTCGATCGATTCCGGGCTAGTGCCGAGAATCGTGACCCCCGCCACCTGCAGTTCGGCGGCGAGCTTCAGCGGCGTCTGCCCGCCGAGCTGGACGATGACGCCGATCAGCTCGCCCTTCTCGCTTTCGCGATGGATGATCTCGAGCACGTCCTCGGCGGTCAGCGGCTCGAAATACAGCCGGTCGGACGTGTCGGGGTCGGTGCTGACCGTCTCCGGGTTGCAATTGACCATGATCGTCTCGAAGCCGGCGCCATCCTTGCCGAGCGCGAACGCGGCGTGGCAGCAGCAATAATCAAACTCGATTCCTTGGCCGATGCGGTTGGGCCCACCGCCAAGAATCATGACCTTCTTGGCGTCGCTGACCCCCGCCTCGTCCTCGGCATCCTCGAACAGCGGCGCTTCATAGGTCGAGTAGAGATAGGGCGTCGCCGCATCAAACTCGGCCGCGCAGCTGTCGATCCGCTTGAACACCGGACGCACGCCCAGCTTCAACCGGTGCGCGCGGACCTCCGCCTCGGTGACGCCGCCGGTCATCGCCTTCAAGGCATCGTGGACGACGCCCGAGCCGCGCGCGCTCTTCTCGCTCATCGCCCGCGGCGCATGGGCCGAGCGCAGCGCCAGCTGGCCCAGGCGGCCGTCGGAGAAGCCCATGGCTTTCAGCGCCCGCATCCCCGCCGCGTCCTGCGGCAGGCCTGTCTCCCTCACCATCTCCTCGGCGCGGACGATTTCCTGCAATCGCTCGAGGAACCACGGGTCGAAGCCCGAAATGGCATTGATCCGCTCGACCGTGAAACCCTGGCGGAGCGCTTCGGCGGCGACCAGCAACCGATCGGGAGTCGGCTTGGCGAGAGCACTCTCGATCGCCGCCGGGCCCGCGGTTTCCAAGGCCCGCACCCGGTCGAGCCCGCACAGCCCAATCTCCAGCCCACGCAAGGCTTTCTGCAGGCTTTCGGCAAAGCTCCGCCCGATCGCCATCACTTCGCCGACCGACTTCATCGACGTGCTCAGCGTCGCTTCCGCCCCGGCAAATTTCTCGAAGGCGAAGCGGGGGACCTTGGTGACGACATAATCGATCGTCGGCTCGAAGCTCGCCGGGGTGGCGCCGCCGGTGATATCGTTGGCGATCTCGTCGAGCGTGTACCCGACCGCCAGCCGCGCCGCGACCTTCGCGATCGGGAAGCCGGTCGCCTTCGACGCCAGCGCCGACGATCGCGACACTCGCGGGTTCATCTCGATCACCACCATCCGCCCGGTCTTGGGATCGATTGCGAACTGGACGTTGGAACCACCTGTTTCGACGCCGATTTCCCGTAACACCGCAATGGATGCATTGCGCATCCTCTGATATTCCTTGTCGGTCAGGGTCAGCGCCGGCGCGACGGTGATCGAATCCCCGGTATGCACGCCCATCGGGTCGATATTCTCGATCGAGCAGATGATGATCGCATTGTCGGCGCGGTCGCGGACGACCTCCATCTCAAACTCTTTCCAGCCGAGCACCGATTCCTCGATCAGCACTTCGGTGCTGGGCGAAGCTTCCAGCCCACCCCGCACGATCGCCTCGAACTCTTCGCGGTTGTAGGCGATCCCGCCCCCGGTGCCGCCCAACGTAAAACTCGGCCGGATGATCGCCGGCAGTCCGACCGTATCGAGCGCCGCCACCGCCTCGTCCAAACTGTGCGCGATCACCGACTTCGGGCTTTCGAGCCCGATCCGGTCCATCGCCTCGCGGAACTTCAAGCGGTCCTCGGCCATCTCGATCGCCGCCGCATTGGCGCCGATCAGCTCGACCCCGAGCCGCTCCAGAGTCCCGTCCTTGGCCAAGGCCAGCGCGGTGTTCAGCGCCGTTTGCCCGCCCATCGTCGGCAGCAACGCATCCGGCCGCTCTTTCTCGATGATCTTGGCAACAATCGCGGGCGTGATCGGCTCGATGTAAGTCGCATCCGACAGCTCGGGGTCGGTCATCACCGTCGCCGGGTTCGAATTGACGACGATTACCCGATAGCCCTCGGCCTTGAGCGCTTTCACCGCCTGCGACCCCGAATAATCGAACTCCGCCGCCTGGCCGATGATGATCGGTCCCGCGCCAATGATCATGATCGAGGATATGTCGGTGCGGCGCGGCATCAGGCCGCCTTTGGGAAGGCGATGGCGTTGACGAACACAAACTTCAGCTTGTGCCTGCGCGCCCACCGGCCGACGCATAGCCGCTGCTCGACCGTCGCGTCCGGCTTCATCAAAAACAGCAGCCGCTTTTCGCTCTCATCCTGGAACACCTCGCCCAGCGCCACACCACAGGCCTGCCCGACCGAGTTGATCTCAGCGACGCTATGCAGGCGCGCGGTCGCGCAGGCGGTTAGCGCGAGCGTCGCGGCACCCAGTGAGGCCAATCTGCAAAGGGCAATGGGGAACTTCACTTCTGCAGTGCCAAGTACGAAAAAAAGGCAGCTGCCGTAGCGGCTATCGCGGCAACAAGCGCGGCAATCCCATTCAGTGCCGGCCAAAGATTTGTTGCTAACCTCGCTCTAAACCTACGACGGGCAGCGGCATCGAAGAGCTTTTTGCCGTGCGCAAATCCATTGTCGCTTATGCTGAAATTGGTGTGGGTACCGTATCCATCATCTTCAACAACTGTTCGACCGAAACCACGTTTTTCCCAAGTTTTCAGGAATTCATCGCGGCCATGTCGCAGACCCTTCAACATCCAACTATCCATAAGGACAACATGATGTTGCTCATCGATGGCCCGATTATAAACTGCGAGAAAATACCGATTAGATTCGTCATCAAAGTTCGGGGGTTTCGGAACGCGGGTCACCGCATCGCCCCAACAAATTTCTCGAACAGATAGAAGCTGTCTTGCGGCCCCGGGCTCGCTTCTGGGTGATACTGCACCGAAAACGCCGGTCGGTCGGTGAGCTCGAAGCCGCAATTGCTGCCGTCGAACAGCGACACGTGCGTCTCGCGCGCATTCTCGGGCAGGCCCTCGCGCTCGACGGCGAAGCCGTGGTTCATGCTGGTGATCTCGACCCGCCCGTCCGCGAGCCGCTTGACCGGATGGTTGGCGCCGCGGTGCCCTTGGAACATCTTTGTGGTTTTCCCGCCGACCGCCAGCGCCAGCAATTGATGCCCCAGGCAAATCCCGAACAACGGCTTGCCCGTCTCGAGCATCGCCTGGATCACCGGCACCGCATATTCGCCGGTCGCCGCCGGATCGCCCGGCCCGTTCGACAGGAAAAACCCGTCGGGCTCGTGCGCCATCACTTCCTCGAAGCTCGCCGCCGCCGGCACCACCGTCACCCGCGCCCCGGCCTCGACCAGATTGCGGAAGATATTGCGCTTCGAGCCGTAATCGATGGCGACGACGTGGGGGATGCGCCCTTCGACTTCGGGCTTCGCCCGCCCCTCAGGACGAACGGATTCTTTCGCGACTCCCACTTCGTTCGTCCTGAGCGAAGTCGAAGGGCGTTCTTCATACCCCCCTCCCCACGCCCATTTCCCCCCGTTCCACCGCTCGACCTGCAACCGGCTGACGTCCTTGGCGAGATCCATGCCCTCAAGCCCCGGCCACGCCGCCGCCATCCGCTGCAGCGCTTCGACATCGAACTTCCCATCCGCCCGATGCGCCACCGCAATTGTCGGCGGCCCCTCCTTCCGCACCAGCTTGGTCAGCGCCCGCGTATCGAGCCCGCTAATTCCGATCCGCCCGCGTTTCGCCATCCAACCGGCAAAATCCTCGCCGGCGCGATAGTTACTCGGACCGGTCACCGCCTCGCGCACCAGGCACCCCAAAGCATGGGCCTCCCCCGCCTCGACGTCCTCGTCATTGGCGCCGACATTGCCGATGTGCGGAAAAGTAAAGGCGATCACCTGCTTGGCGTAGGACGGGTCGGTCATCACCTCCTGGTACCCCGTCATGGCGGTGTTGAAGCACAGCTCGCCGACCGCATCTCCCTCGGCGCCGAAGCCTTTGCCCCACGCGACGCGCCCGTCGGCGAACACGACGCAACCCGTCGCGCCGTCGGGCGGCGAAGCGGGCACAGGTCGAGCGTCGGCCATGGGCTGGAAGAGCCTTTCCGCGAGCGGGATTTCAACGATGTCGCTAAGCGATGGTCGCTAGGGACCGCGAGGCTTCAGGTCAACGCTGTAAAAGCCGAGCGGCGGGCGTTAGGACCGATTTTTCGCTGACAGGAAACGGGGACAGGATGATTCGCGACGACATCAAGGCGGCGACGATTGCGGCGATGAAAGGCGGCGACAAGGCGGCCACGAGCACGCTGCGCATGGTCGCCTCGGCCATCAAGAACCGCGACATCGAGCTGCGCTCGTCCGACAAGGCGCCCGACGACGACGCGTTGGTCACCGAGGTCCTCCAGAAAATGATCAAGCAACGCCGCGAATCGGTCGACCTCTACCGCCAGGGCAATCGCGAAGAACTCGCCGCCGCCGAAGAAGCCGAAATCGCGATCATCACCCGCTTCCTCCCCGCCCAGCTAAGCGACGAAGAAGCCAAAGCCGCCGTCGTCGGCATCATCGCCGAAACGGGTGCGAACTCGATGAAGGACATGGGCCGCGTAATGGGCCTGGTAAAAGAGCGCCTCGGCACCAGCATCGACCCGGCGCGGGCGAGTGGGTTAGTGCGGGAGATGCTCGGCTGAATTAAACTCCGCGCCGCTTGCGGGAACCCAGCCCCAGTGCAACACATAATCCGTTCGTCCCGAGCGAAGTCGAGGGACGTTCGACAGGAGTCGCGTTGGCTTTTTGGGTCTACATCCTGAGGTGCTCGGACGGTCGGTATTACACCGGGCAAACGGACAATCTCGAACATCGCATCGCCCAACATGAAGTGGGCGGGTATTGCGATTTCACGTCTCGTAGGCGGCCAGTAACACTGATGTGGTCGGAAACTTTCTTAACCCGCTTGGAAGCGCTCGAAGCCGAACACCGGATCAAACCCTGGTCGCGTGCAAAAAAGGAAGCCTTGATCCGCAACGACTGGGCTGCCGTGTCCTATTTCGCACGGCCTCCGAAAGAACGTCCCTCGACTTCGCTCGGGACGAACGGAGTGCCGGGTGGGCAAGCGAGTTTCAGAAGACCGGCAGCAAAGCGTCCGTTCGTGTCGAGTGAAGTCGAGATAGGTGTCGCGCAAAAAGCGGGAACGGACTCATGACCCTCTCCCCCGCCTGGCTCGACGAACTCCGCGCCCGTACCTTGCTGTCCAGCCTGATCGCGCCGTCGGTCAAGCTCCTCAAGGCCGGCCGCGAGTTCAAAGCCTGCTGCCCGTTCCACCAGGAAAAGACGCCGAGCTTCACCGTCAACGACGACAAGGGTTTTTACCATTGCTTCGGCTGCGGCGCGCACGGCGACGCGATCCGCTTCCTGACCGACGCCCGCGGCTTGCCGTTCATGGACGCGGTCAAGGAGCTTGCGGCCAAGGCCGGCATGGAGGTCCCGGCGCCCGATCCCCGGGCCCGCGACCAGGCCGAGCGCACCGCGACCCTGACCGACGTCATGGCGGCCGTGCAAAAATGGTTCGCCGAGCAATTGCAGGGAGTGGATGGCGCCGAAGCCCGCGACTATCTCGCCAAGCGCGGGATCGACGCCGGGACCATCGCGCGCTTCGGCTTGGGCCTCGCACCCCAGGGACGCAGCCGCCTCAAGGCCGCGCTCGGGTCGCTCGGCGAAGACCAGCTCGTCGAAACCGGCATGTTGATCAAACCCGACGATGGCGGAGAGTCGTACGATCGCTTCCGCGGCCGCCTGATGTTCCCGATCCGCGATGCGCGTGGCCGGGTGATCGCGTTCGGCGGGCGGATCTTCGGCGACGGCGAGCCCAAATATCTCAATTCCCCCGACACGCCGATCTTCGACAAGGGCCGCACCCTCTACAACCTCGACCGCGCCGGCCCGGCGAGCCGGACCGCCAAGCGGCTGATCGTCGTCGAAGGCTATATGGACGTCATCGCCCTCGACCGCGCCGGCCTAGCCGAAGTCGTCGCGCCCAACGGCACCGCGGTCACCGAAACCCAGCTCGAGCGCATGTGGCGGCTCGATCCCGCGCCGATCCTGTGCTTCGACGGCGACGCCGCCGGGCGCAAAGCCGCGGTCCGCGCCGCCATGCGTGCCCTGCCCCACATCGCCCCCGACCGGACCCTGCGCTTCGTCGAACTGCCCACCGGGCAAGATCCCGACGACCTCGTCCGCAGCGGCGGCGCTCAGGCGGTGGAAGCGCTGCTGGCCGCACCAGAGCCGCTCGACGAGCGTTTATGGCGCCACGAACGCGACGCTGCCCCGCTGACCACTCCCGAAGCGCGCGCCGGCCTTCGCCAGCGGCTGATCGAGCATAGCCAAGCGATCCCCGACCCGTCGCTGCGTCGCCTCTACCGCGACCAGTGGCTCAACCGTTTCGACAATGACATCGCGCCGCAGCGGCAAGCCCGCCCCTTTTCCAAGCGCCCGTTCCGCCCGGGCAGCAAATTCATCGCCCCCGACCCGCCTGCCAGCGACACCGCGCGCGCCATCGGCGCCGGCGGCATCGACCGCGCCACCGCCCGCGCCCTGATCGTTGGCTTTGCCACTTATCCCGAGATCCTGGCCGCCCATTGCGAGCAGCTCGCGGCATTGCCGATCGCCGATGCCCGCACCGCGCGTTTGCGCGACCACCTGGTCAACGCGGCGTTTTCGAGCGCGACGCTTGATCGAGAGGGGCTTGCTACCATATTGGAGAGTGCCGGCGCCGGCGCTGACTTGAAAGCGGCGCTCAGCACCGGCGGAATTGGGTTTACCTTCACTCGCAACGATGCCGAACCGGAGATCGCCTGCCGCGATCTCGGCGAAGCGATCGAAGCACTTTCGGCCGATGGCGAGATCGGCGCGGCACTTGCCGACGCCACCGAGCGTTTGAAGGCCGGCGAGGAACAGGCGTTCGAAGACCAGCGTCGGCTGCATGTCGCGCGGGACAAGGTCAAGGAACGGCTGGCATCGTTAACCGGCACCGACTAAGCGGCGCTTCACGAGTAAAATAGGCACATGGCAAAAAACGAAGTTCAAGACTCCGAGCAGGACGACGGCGACGCTCCGCTGATCGACCTCAACGACGCATCGGTGAAGAAGATGATGGCTCGCGCCGAAAAGCGCGGGACGATCACGATCGACGAGATCAACGCGGCGATTCCCGCCGATCAGAACGAAATGATCGAAGACGTCATGGCGCGCTTGTCGGAGCGTGGGGTCACGGTCGTCGAGAATGACGAAGCGTCCGATGACGACGACGAGGAGGAAAAGGAAGCCGAGCCCGAAGAGGAAGTCGATCCGCTCGACGACGGCGGACCGCGCCCGGCGGCGGCGACCAAGAAGGAGCCGACCGACCGCACCGACGATCCGGTCCGCATGTATCTGCGCGAGATGGGCGCGGTCGAACTGCTGTCCCGCGAAGGCGAGATCGCCATCGCCAAGCGCATCGAGGCGGGCCGCGACACGATGATCTGGGGGCTGTGCGAAAGCCCGATCAGCTTCAATGCGATCATCGAATGGTCGAACGCCTTGAACGACGGCCGCATGCAATTGCGCGAGATCCTCGATCTTGAAGCGATGCTGTCCAAGGGTCCGACGGCCGAGCAGGTCGCCGGCGCCGAAGAGGGTGCCGAAGGCGAGGAAGGCGAGATTACCGCCGCCGCCGCCGGCACCACGTTCAAGGAAGAAGAAGAGCCCGAGGAGGAGCCGGCCGCGGTCGACGAGGACGAGGAGAACCTCATCGAGCGTCGCAACGTCCCGCGCCCGGTCGACGATGACGACGAGGACAATACGCTGTCGCTCGCCCAGATGGAGGAGCAGCTCAAGCCGCAGGCGCTCGAGAAGTTCGCCAGCATCACTTCGCTCTACAAGAAGTTCGCCAAGCTCCAGCACGCGCGCCTCGAATCGCTCGGCTCG
>JBDSXT010000048.1:0-6585 GCA_039925985.1 Sphingomicrobium sp. | reverse complement strand
GCCGGGCTGGTCAAGCCGGGAAGCATCATCGTCGATGCCACCTCCGGCACCAGCGGCGCCGGCCGCGCCGTATCAGAGGCGACCGCATTCAACACCGTTAGCGGAAGCTTCTCCGCATACGGGCTGCTCAATCATCGCCACACGGCGGAGATGGAGCAGGCGCTTGGGCCCGGCGTGCTGTTCACGCCGCATCTCGCGCCGATGGCCCGCGGCATCCTCGCCACCTGCCATGCCGAGGCGGCTGTGCCGATGGAACCCGGTGAGCCGCTTGAGGTGCTGCGCGCGGCCTATGCCGATGAGCCGTTCATTGCGGTGATCGACGATGCTCCGGCGACCAAGTGGACGGCCGGGTCCAACGCGGTGCAGCTGACCGCGCGCTTCGACCCGCGGACTGGCCGACTGCTGGCGATCGCCGCCCTCGACAACCTCGGCAAGGGGGCAGCCGGCCAGATGATCCAGTGCGCCAATTTGATGCTCGGCCTAGCCGAAACCAGCGGCCTGTCGGCGTGCGGAGTCTATCCGTGAGCGTGACGGCCCCAGACGGTTTCGTCGCAGCGGGTTGTCATGCCGGGATCAAGAAGCGGCGGTTCGACATGGCGCTGCTGGCGACCGATGACGGCCAGCCGGTGCCGACCGCGGCCGTGTTCACCCAGAACAAATTCTGCGCGCCGCCAGTCGAGTTCGACCGCGCGATTCTGGCAGCGAACGGTGGCCAAGCGGCGGCGGTGGTCGTCAACTCGGGCAATGCCAATGCCGGCACCGGCAAAGCAGGGCTCGACGACGCCAATGCAATGGCGGAAGCGACCGCGACGGGCGTCGAATGTGCGCCCAGCGACGTGCTGGTCTGCTCGACCGGGATCATCGGCACGCCGCTGCCGATGGATCCGATCCTCGCCGCCGTGCCACGGTTGGCGCGCAAGCTGTCGCGGAGCGGCGCGGTCGATGCCGCGCGCGGCATTCTGACGACGGACCACCGGACCAAGCAGGTGGTCGTCGAGGGATCGAGCTTCACCATCGGCGGGATGGCCAAGGGTTGCGGCATGATCGCACCCAATATGGCGACCATGCTGGCCTTCCTGACGACCGATGCCGAGGTGCCGGTCGACACGATGCAGGACTTGATGCGGGATGTCAGCGCGGCGACCTTCAACACGCTGAATGTCGACGGCGCCACTTCGACCAACGATACCGCGCTGCTGATGGCGTCGGGCCGGCGTGGACCCGCCGATGTCGAGGAATTCGCCACGGCGCTGCGGCGGGCGTGCGATGATCTGACGCTGCAGATGGCGCGCGATGCCGAGGGCGTGACGCGGCTGGTGCGCCTGACCGTCAGCGGGGCAGCCAACGACGCCGAAGCGCGAGCCGCGGCCAAGGCGATTGCCGAGAATAATCTGGTCAAGTGCAGCTGGCATGGTAGCGATCCTTATTGGGGCCGGCTGCTCGCCGCCGCCGGCTCGGCCGGGGTGGAGTTCGAGACCGAGCGCTCGCGGGTTACCTACGGCGGCATCCTCGTTGCCAAGAGCGGGGTCGGCGTGCCGCACGACGATGTCGCGCTTGGCGCGCACATGGCGCAGGACGAAATCGCGATCGAGGTCGCGCTCGGGCTTGGCAGCGGCTCCGCGGACGTGATCGGGATCGACCTTGGCCCGGGCTACATCAAAGAGAATAGCAGGACATCGTGAGCAACAGCCGGATGAGTCCCGACCAGATTGCGCGCGTGCTCGTCGAAGCGCTGCCCTATATTCGCCGGTTCGCTGGCAAGTCGGTGGTGGTCAAGCTCGGCGGATCCTCGATCGACCAGCAGGCACTGGACCGCGCGCTTGCCCAGGATATGCTGCTGCTGCGCAGCGTCGGCGTTCGCTGTATCCTGGTCCACGGCGGCGGGCCGCAGGTCGACGCAATGCTGCGGCGGGTCGGCAAGGAGCCGGAGTTCGACAGCGGGCTGCGCGTTACCGACGCCGAGACTCTCGAAATCGTCCGCATGGTACTGGTCGGCAAGATTAATCGCGATCTCGTCGGTACGATCAACCGAGAGGCCGGTAACGACCCGGTGGCGATCGGCGTTGCCGGCGAGGATGCGGGGCTGCTGACCGTCGAGGCGCTTGATTCCGCCCTGGGCTTCGTCGGCAGCGTGACCAAGGTTCGAGCATCGCTCATCGAGCGCTTGCTCGACGACGGCTTGACGCCGGTGGTGTCGACGGTCGGCGGCGATGCCGCGGGCCAGCCGTACAACGTCAACGCTGACGAAGCGGCACGGGCCATCGCCGTGGCGCTGGGTGCCGAAAAGCTGGTTTATCTGACCGCAGCGCCGGGACTTCTCGAAAATGTCGACGATCCGGCGTCGCTGGTGCCGCGCCTGACCGCCCGCGAGCTGCGCGAGCGGATCACCAGCGCCAGCGTCAGCGCCGGCATGATCCCCAAGCTCGCCGCCTGTGCAGCGGCGGTCGAGGGGGGCGTCGGCAGCGCTCACATCATCGACGGGCGCGTCCCACACGCCCTGCTGATCGAGCTGCTGACCGACCAGGGGGTCGGAACCATGGTCAAGCAGGAGGCGAACTGGTGAAGGATTTGCTCGCCATCCGCGACCTTGCCCGCGACGACCTCGAGCAGATCCTGGCCTTGTCCGTCGATTCGCCGGCGGAGCGCCCGCTGGCAGGTCAAGGCGTCGCGCTTTATTTCGAAAAGCCGAGCGCGCGGACTCGCAATTCGATGGAAATGGCCGCGGTCCAACTGGGCGCGCACCCGGTCTATCTGCAGCGCGAGGAACTCGGGATCGGCACGCGTGAAACCGCTGCCGACGTCGCCCGGACGCTCGCTTGTTATCACTCGGTGATTGCAGCGCGGGTCAGGGACCATGTGGTGCTTGACGAGATGGCGGCAGCGACCGAGGTCCCGGTGCTCAACATGCTGTCGGACAGTGACCATCCGCTGCAGGCGCTGGCCGACGTGCTGACCATCCGCCAGCTGCTCGGCCGCGTTGAGGGCGCGCGGATCGCCTTCATCGGCGAGGCCAACAATGTCGCGCGCTCGCTGGCCGAGGCATGCAGCTTGCTCGGCGCCGAGCTTACGGTCGCAAGCCCGGGCGGCTATGGCTTCGACGCGCCACCCTCGGGCGTCCGGCAGGTCGAGGATCCAGCGCAAGCGGTCGCCGGCGCCGAGATCGTCTATACCGACGTCTGGGTTTCGATGGGCCAGGACAGGGAAGCCGACGTCCGCAAAGGCGCCTTCGCCAAGCACATCGTCGATGCCGAGTTGATGGCAAGAACCGACGACGCGTGGTTCATGCACTGTCTGCCGGCGCGCCGCGGCGAAGAGGTTTCAGCCGAGATTATCGACGGCCCGCGATCGGAGGTATGGCGACAGGCGGAGAATCGCATGCACAGCGCGCGCGGTGCTCTCCTGTGGATGACCGGGGCGGCATGAACTTATGACCAGCAAGCGCAAGAAAGTCGTGCTCGCTTATTCGGGCGGGCTCGATACCTCGATCATCCTCAAATGGCTGCAGACCGAGCTCGACGCCGAGGTCGTCACCTTTACCGCGGACATTGGCCAGGGCGAAGAAGTCGAGCCGGCGCGGGCCAAGGCCGAGATGCTCGGCGTGAAGCGTGAAAACATCTTCGTTGAAGATTTGCGCGAAGAGTTCGTGCGCGACTTCGTCTTCCCGATGTTTCGCGCCAACACGCTGTACGAGGGCCAATATCTGCTCGGCACGGCCATTGCCCGACCGCTGATCGCAAAGCGCCAGATCGAAATTGCCCGCGCAGTGGGCGCTGACGCGGTGTGTCACGGCGCGACCGGCAAGGGCAACGACCAGGTCCGTTTCGAGCTGGGATACTATGCGCTTCAACCCGACATCGAAGTCATCGCGCCGTGGCGGCAATGGGCGTTTACCGGCCGCGAGCAGCTGATCGACTTCGCCGAACAGCACCAAATACCGATCGCCAAGGACAAGCGCGGGGATGCGCCCTTCTCGATCGACGCCAATCTGCTTCACTCGTCGTCCGAAGGCAAAGTGCTCGAGGATCCGGCGGCGCCGGCGCCCGAATATGTCCACCAGCGCACGCTGTCCCCCGAGGACGCGCCCGACCGAGCGACGGTCATCACCATGGATTTCGAGCGCGGCGATCCGGTCGCCATAGATGGCGAGCGATTGTCGCCGGCGGCCCTGCTGACCAGGCTCAACCAGCTCGGCCACGACAATGGCATCGGCCGGCTCGACCTGGTCGAAAGCCGCTTCGTCGGCATGAAGTCGCGCGGCATCTATGAAACGCCCGGCGGCACGATCCTGCTTGCAGCGCACCGCGGCATCGAATCGATCACGCTCGACGGCGGCGCCATGCACCACAAAGACGAGCTGATGCCGCGCTATGCGAGCCTGATCTACAACGGCTTCTGGTTCGCGCCGGAGCGGGTGATGCTGCAGGCGCTGATCGACAAGAGCCAAGAGCATGTGAGCGGGCGAGTGACCCTGAAGCTATACAAAGGCAATGCGACTGTCGTCGGGCGCGAGAGCCCACTCTCGCTCTACAGCCAGGATCTGGTGACGTTCGAAGAGGATAGCGGCGGCTATGACCAGCGCGACGCCGACGGCTTCATCCGCCTCAACGCCTTGCGGCTGCGGATCGCCGCCGAACGCGACCGCCGCAATTCTGAAAAATGAGTGGAGGCCCGAGCCGGAATCGAACCGGCGTGCGAGGATTTGCAGTCCTCTACGTAACCACTCCGCCATCGGGCCGAGGGCTGGCCATGTCCCCGACATCGCGGTCGGGGTCAAGCATGGTGCACTCGTCGTTCGACCAATGGCGGTTGGCGCGGTGGCTTGCGGTCGATAAGAGCATCTTGCATCCAAGGTGTATTAGCGGCATATTACAGCTATGACGGTCCAGCTCCCCATCCCCGACTTTGCCGCGGCGCGGCGCGCGATGATTAAGAACCAATTGCGGCCCGAAGGCGTGACCGACGTCGGCGTGCTGGAGGCGATGGCCATGGTCCCGCGCGAGCAGTTCTTGCCCGAGGAGACGCGGCCGCTCGCCTATTCCGATCGCTCGCTGGCAATCGGCGGCGGTCGTTTCCTGGCGGCCCCGGCGGTGCTGGGCAGGCTCCTGACCGAAATGACCCCGGTCGCGGGCGAGCGAGCGTTGGTGATCGGGGCTGCAACCGGTTATTCGGCCGCGGTGCTGGCCGCGATGGGCTGCGACGTTACGGCGCTGGAAAGCGCTGCCGAGCTTGCTGACCGGGCTCGCGAACTTGGCCTCAAGGTAATCGACGGCATGCTCGAAGCCGGTCACCAGGACGGCGCGCCCTTTGGCCTCGTCCTGATCGACGGCGCGGTGGAATATCTGCCCGACGCCATTGTCGACCAACTTGGCGACGGCGGCCGACTCGGTGCCGCCTTGATCGACCGCGGCCTGACCCGCCTGATCGTTGGGCAAAAGATCGCGGGCGCCTTCGGTTATCGGTCCGTTGCCGATGCCGGAGTGGCGCCGTTGCCGGGCTTTTCCCGGCCGCGCGCATTCACGTTTGAAAGGTAAGCGAATTGTTGCGTAAGTTTGCATTAGGGGCGCTAGTCGCGGCGTTGATGGCGGGGACGGCTTCGGCCGACACGCTTCGTGAGGCGCTGGTTTCAACCTATGCGACCAACCCGACGATCAGCGGGCAGCGGGAATCGCTGCGTGCCACAGATGCCAACGTCGCCATTGCCCGCGCCGCCGGCCGGCCTCAGGTCAGCGCCACCGTCGGCCTCAACCGCGCGCTGACGCGAAGCGGCATCCTCGATACTGGCAGCAAGGGCCCAACGGCGTCGATCGGTGTGGATTTGAGCTATCCGTTGTTCAACGGCGGCAGCGTCAAGAACGACGTCCGCGCGGCCGAGACGCGGGTCGAGGCTGCGCGAGCGACGCTGCGGGCGGTCGAGGGCGACGTGTTCACCGAAGCTGTCGCCGCGTACATGGACGTCATTCGCGACCGCGCGATCGTCGAACTCAATGCCAATAACGTCGAAGTCCTGAGCACAAATTTGGAGGCGAGCCGCGACCGCTTCCAGATCGGCGATTTGACGCGAACCGACGTCGCCCAGTCCGAGGCCCGGCTGCAGCTCGGCAAGTCGCAATTGGCGACATCGCAAGGGCGGCTGGCCGGCAGCGAAGAGAATTATCGCCGGGTGATCGGCAAGCGTCCCGGACCGCTGGCGCCGCCGCCGCCGCTGCCGCCGTTCCCGGCGACGCCGGACGAGGCGGCGCGGATCGCGCTGGCCAACAACCCCGACCTGATCGGGATCGCCAAGCAGGCTTCCGCCGCGGGCTTCGACGTTCGGGTCGCGCGCGCCAGCCGGTTGCCGACCGTGTCGGGTCTGGTCAGCGGCGATTTCGTCGATTCGCTGGGCGGGAACTCGGGCCCCCTGCCGAGTACCGGCACCCAGACGAGCGCCGGGCTCAACGCCCGCATCCCGCTTTACCAGGGCGGGCTTCCAGCGGCGCGCATTCGGTCCGCCCAGGCGCTCGAGGGCCAGTTGATGGAGCGCACCATCGCTACTGAGCGCGCGGTGCTGTCGACGACGCGCTCGGCCTTCGCCAGCTATCAGGCGGC
>JBDSXT010000047.1:0-34252 GCA_039925985.1 Sphingomicrobium sp. | reverse complement strand
GAAACGCGTTTTCCGCCACAACGATCTTGCCCACCTCGAGGAATTGCTCGCCGCCGAGGATGCGGAAACGCCGAAGCTGATCGCGTTCGAGAGCGTCTATTCGATGGACGGCGACATCGCGCCGATCGCCCGCATTTGCGACCTGGCCGACCGCTACGGAGCCCTGACCTACCTCGACGAAGTCCATGCGGTCGGCATGTATGGCGAGCACGGCGGAGGCATTTCCGAGCGTGACGGGGTCGCTCACCGAGTGACGCTAATCGAGGGCACGCTTGGAAAGGCTTTCGGAGTGATGGGCGGCTACATTGCGGCTGACCGCAACATCGTCGATTGCATCCGCAGCTATGCGCCGGGGTTCATCTTTACCACCTCGCTGTCGCCGGTGCTGGTAGCGGGGGCCTTGGCCAGCGTTCGCCACCTGAAAGCCTCTTCCGCCGAGCGCGACGCGCAGCAGGCGATGGCCGCGACTCTCAAGACGAAGTTCGCCGACGCCGGCCTGCCGCTGATGGCGAGCGTCACGCACATCGTGCCGCTGCTGGTCGGCTGCCCGGTCAAGGCGAAGCGGATCAGTGACATCCTGCTCGCCGAATACGGCTTGTACGTCCAGCCGATCAATTATCCGACCGTGCCGCGTGGCACCGAGCGCCTGCGCTTCACGCCTGGGCCGTGTCATACCGCGGCAATGATGGACGAACTGACGGGCGCCCTGGTCGAGATCTGGGACCGGCTGGAACTCAAGAAAGCCGCATAATGGAACAGGTTCTGAGCCGGCCCATGTCGTCCATTGCCGCCACCGTCGAATCCCAGTTCGTTGCCGCGGTCGAGCGTAGCGCACTCCAGCCGCAACCGTTCGATCATATCTACATGGCAGATGTGCTCGATCCGGAGACCTATCGTGCTCTGTTGGCGAAGATGCCGGACCGGCGTTTCTACCACGAGCTCAGGCACCGCGACGCGCTTCGCGCCGACGGGACCAGCACCCGGCTTCGCCTTTATCTTTACCCGGAGTTGCTGTGGCGTTTCCCGGCCGAACAACGCCGTGTCTGGCTGCCGGTGGCCCGGGCGCTGTGCTCGCAGGGGTTGGAGAATGCGTTCAAGCGCAAGTTCGGCGCTGCGCTCGAGAACCGGTTCGGCAAGCCGGTCGAGCGCATCGGTGTTTATCCGATCCCGATCCTGCTGCGCGATTCGCACGGCTACCGGATCGGCATTCACAGCGACGTGCCGACCAAAGCGATCACCGTGCAATATTATTTGCCGAGCGACGCGTCCCAGCGGCATATCGGCACCATCTTTCACGAAGGCGATACCGGGGATCTCGCGGAGCGGACGACGCGAATGCCGTTCATGCCGGCGTCCGGTTATGCCTTTCCGGTTACGGCGAAGAAGAGCTGGCACAGCGCCGCGCAAACCACCGAGGGCGACGGCGAGCGCATTTCGATGATGGTCACCTATTATGTCGCCGATAGCTTGAAAAGCTGGTCGAAATATCGGCTGCGGCGGATCCTCAACTCATTTGGACGGCACCCGGAGCGCTAAGGCGGCTGGCGAATCCTGACCGCCTGCACTAGTCAGTCACCATGCGCATCGCCCTTGCTGCCGATCATGCCGGATACGTCCTCAAGGATGAACTTGTGGCGTCGCTCCGCGAAGCGGGACACGATGTCGTCGACCTCGGCACCAATGGCCCGGAAAGCGTCGATTATCCGGAATTCGGCGCCAAGCTTGCCCGCGCGGTCGGTTCGGGCGAGGCCGAGCGCGGCATCGCCGTGTGCGGCTCGGGGATCGGCATCTCGATCGCGATCAACCGCGATCCGCGCTGCCGCTGCGCACGGGTCGACGATCCGCTGTCGGCCGCGCTCGCCCGCGAGCATAACGACGCCAACGTGCTGGCACTGGGCGGACGGCTAGTTGGCGGCGACATGGCCAGGGCATGCGTCGCGGCCTTCCTAGGTACCGATTTCGCCGGCGGCCGTCACCAGCGGCGCGTCGACCAGCTTTCCACCCTCTTGCAGGACAGCGACTGATGGCAACCGCAGCGAATTTGAACGACGTACAGCCCGAAGGTTTCTTCACCCGGCGCCTGAGCGACGCCGATCCGGCAGTCGCGGACGCGGTTCGCGCCGAACTGGACCGCGAGCAGACCCAGATCGAGTTGATCGCCTCGGAAAATATCGTCAGCCGTGCCGTGCTCGAGGCGCAGGGTTCGGTGCTAACCAACAAATATGCGGAAGGGTATCCCGGCCGCCGTTACTACCAGGGCTGCGGGCCGTCGGACGCGGTCGAGACGCTGGCGATCGAGCGCGCCAAGCAATTGTTTGGCTGCGGCTTCGCCAACGTCCAGCCGCACTCGGGCGCGCAGGCCAATGGCGCGGTGATGATGGCATTGCTGAAACCCGGCGACACAATTTTGGGCATGAGCCTGGCGGCCGGCGGGCATTTGACCCACGGCGCGCCGCCCGCTCAGTCGGGCAAGTGGTTCAACGCCATCCAATACGGCGTCCGCCCCGACGATCATCTGGTCGATTTCGACGAGGTTGAGCGGCTGACGCGCGAGCACAAGCCCAAGTTGATCATCGCCGGCGGCTCGGCCTACCCGCGCATTTTCGACTTCGCGCGGTTCCGGGCGATCGCTGACGAGGTCGGGGCCTATTTGTTTGTCGACATGGCGCACTTTGCCGGGCTGGTCGCGGCCGGCGAGCACCCCTCCCCGTTCGGCCACGCGCATGTCGTCACCACCACCACCCACAAGACCCTGCGCGGGCCGCGCGGAGGGATGGTGCTGACCGATGACGAAGCGATCGCCAAAAAGGTCAATTCGGCGGTCTTCCCGGGCTTGCAGGGCGGGCCGCTGATGCACGTCATCGCCGCCAAGGCGGTGGCGTTCGCCGAGGCCATGGAGCCGGGTTTCAAGACCTACGCGAAGGCGGTGATCAAAAACGCCCAGATGCTTGCGGGGCGCTTGCAGGAGCGCGGCGCCGATCTCGTCGCCGGCGGCACCGACACTCACCTGGCGCTGGTCGATCTGCGGCCTTTGAAGCTAACCGGCCGCGACGCCGACGAAAGCCTCGAGCGCGCCGGCATCACTTGCAACAAGAATGGCGTGCCGTTCGACCCGCTGCCGCCGATGCAGACCAGCGGCATTCGCGTTGGCTCGCCGGCGGGGACGACCCGCGGTTTCGGCGTGGCGGAGTTTCGCGACATCGCCGACATGGTCGCCGACGTGCTCGATGGACTTGGCAAGAATGGCCTCGACGGCAATGGCGGAGTGGAAAAGGCCGTCAACGGCCGCGTCCGCGACCTCTGCGCGCGCTTCCCGATCTACCAGGACTAGCCAATGCGCTGTCCGTTCTGCGCGCATGAAGACAGCCAGGTGAAGGACTCGCGCCCGTCGGAGGACGGCGCTGCAATACGACGCCGGCGCCAATGCGAAGGCTGTGGCGCGCGCTTCACGACCTTCGAGCGGGTCCAGCTACGCGACCTGACGGTGGTCAAGAAGGACGGCAAGCGCGAACCGTTTGACCGGGCCAAGCTCGAGCGCGCGATCGGTCACGCATGCCGCAAGCGCGACGTCGATTCCGCCCGGATCGAGCGGCTGATCTCCGGCATCCAGCGGCAATTGGAAACGCGCGGCGACGAAGTCACCGCCGACATGATCGGCCAGGCGGTGATGGATGGCCTCAACGCCATCGATCATGTCGCCTACATTCGCTTTGCCAGCGTTTACAGAGACTTCAGCGAGCCAGGTGACTTTGCCGATATCGCCGTAAAGGTCGGCGAGCAACCGCCCACCGATGCCTCGAAGGACGACAAGCTGCTTTAGTGGACGGCACTCAGCAGCTGGAAACGTGGGATCGCGACGTCGAACGTGCGGCCGTCCTCGTCGACCATGCGGTAGCTGCCGCTCATCGAGCCGGTCGGCGTGTCGAGCGGGCACCCCGAAACATAATCGAAGCTGCCGCCGGGCGCGATCAGCGGCATTTCGCCGACGACGCCTTCGCCCTGGACTTCGTGGAGCGTGCCGCGGCCGTCGACAATTCGCCAGTTGCGCGACAACAATTGGATCGCGCGCTCGGAGCCGTTCTCGATCCGCACGTGGTACGACCAGAACCAGCGCTCGGTCGTCGGATCGGATTGCTCGGCGAGATAGCTGGCGGCGACCCGCACGGTGACATCGCCAGTCGTCGCCACGTCGGGAAACAGCATCGCCATGGTGTCGGTCGCGGTCACCTTATGACGCTAGGCGAGCACGCCGTCGCAAACAACCGCCATACTAATCGAGCCCGCCAGCCCGACGCAGGCGGTCGACAAGGCGCGATCTTGCCTCGCCGAGCACAGCCGACTTCTGAGTCAGCACGTCGCGCATCAGGAAATGGCCGGTAAGGTCGAGTCCCTGCACGATTTCGGGCCAATCCGCCGAGCCGCCTTCGCGCACGAACCGCGGCAATGGCAGCAGTTTGTCCCCGTAAGGCTCGGCCTCGGCCGCGCTAACCGCCCGGCCCGAGCGCGGGCTGACGGCGGTGAGCTGGTCGGTCGCGCCGCTGACCGCACACGTTTCGAGGTCGAGCCCGAAGCCCAATTCGGCGAGCAGCAACAATTCGTAACGCACCAGTCCCGTGCCCCACCCGCTGGCCGAGGGCGCCGCCTCGATCGCTGCCAGCAGCGCATCTAGCGCCGAATAGAGCCGCGGATACGGTTGGGCGTCCGGTAGTGCTGTTGCGGTCAGCGCGGTCGCCCATTCGATCGCCGCGGCGGGAAGCGGCTCGGCCAGCAGTGGCGCCCGGCTGTGGGTCAGCTCGACGGTCGCTTGGGGAAGCTGGTTGTCGGTCCGCGCGCTGAGCACCGCCGCGACGAGATTGCCGGCAATCAGCACCGGCCGCATCCGCCGCCCACGGGCTCCGCGCACATAGGCGGCTTGCAGGCCATTTTCCGCGGTCATCAGCCGCACCACCGCGCCGTGCTCGCCGTGGACGCGCAGCCCGCAGACGATCGCGGCGGTCTCGATCCTCATCCGCGCGGGTGGAAATAATCGTAGAGTTGGCGCGCCGTCGCCTTGCTGATTCCCGGTGCCCGCTCGAGGTCGTCGAGCGCGGCGCCCTTGACCGCCCGCGCCGTGCCGAAGTGCATCAGCAAGGCGCGCTTGCGATTCGGGCCAATGCCGGGAACCTCGTCGAGCGTCGAGGTCGTCAGGCTCTTTGCCCGCTTGGCGCGGTGCGTGCCGATGGCGAAGCGGTGGGCCTCGTCGCGCAGCCGCTGGAGGTAAAAAAGCAGCGCCGAATTGGGCGGCAGGCTCAGTTCGCGGCCGCCCGGCAAATGGAAGGTTTCGCGGCCGGCGTTACGATCGGGGCCCTTCGACACCGCGACCACCGGAATGTCGTGGATCCCGGCGTTCTCGAGGATCTCGCAGACCGCCGACATCTGCCCCTTGCCACCGTCGATCAGCAACAAATCGGGCCATTCGCCGGTGGCGCGGTCGGGGTCTTCCTTTTCCAATCGGGCGAATCGTCGATCAAGCACCTCGCGCATCATCCCGAAATCGTCACCAGGGGTGATCGCGCTCTTGATGTTGAACTTGCGGTAGCTGTTTTTGCGGAAGCCTTCGGGCCCGGCGACGACCATCGCACCGGTCGCATTGGTGCCCATGATATGGCTGTTATCATAGACTTCGATGCGCTTCGGCAGGTCGGGCAGCTCGAACGTGTCGGCAAGCTCGCGGAGGATCTTGGCCTGGCTGCTGGTCTCGGCCATGCGGCGCTCGAGGGCTTCCTCGGCGTTGCGCCGCGCCTGTTCGATCAGCTTTGCCCGCGCCCCGCGCCGGGGCCGGTCGATGGAGACTTTGTGGCCGGAACGCTCGCACAGCGCTTCCTCGATCAGCTCGCGGTCGACCAGTTCCCGGTCGACCAGGATCCGCCGCGGCGGCGGCATGTCTTCATAGAATTGGACGAGGAAGCTCGACAGCACTTCGCCTTCGGGCACGTCGTTGGTGTGCGCTGGGAAGAACGCGCGGTGGCCCCAATTCTGCCCGCCGCGGATGAAAAACGCCTGGATCGACATCGCCCCGCCTTTGCAGGCGAGCGCAAAGATGTCGCCGTCGCCGAGCCCCTCGGCATGCACCGTCTGGCTGCCCTGGATGTAGGTGAGCGCCCGCAGCCGGTCGCGATAGACGGCGGCCAATTCGAAGTCGCGGGCGTCCGCCGCCGCGGCCATCGATTTGCCAAGCCGCGCCTGCACGCCGGTCGACTTGCCGGCAAGGAATGCCTTGGCGTCCTCAACCAGTTCGGCATAAGCCGCTTCATCGATGCGCCCGACGCAGGGTGCCGAGCAGCGCTTGATCTGGTACAACAGGCAAGGCCGCGAGCGGTTGGCGAAGAAGCTGTCGGAGCAGCTTCTCAGCAGAAACAGTTTCTGCAGCGCATTGAGCGTCCGAGTGACCGACCCGGCGCTTGCGAATGGCCCGTAATAATGGCCCTGCTTGACCCTCCGCGCCCCGCGATGTTTTTGCACCCGCGGGAATGGATGGTCTTCACGAAGCAGGATGAAGGGGAAGCTTTTGTCGTCGCGGAGCAGCACGTTGTACGCCGGGCGGAAGCGCTTGATCAGCTGCGCCTCGAGCAACAGCGCCTCCGCCTCGGTCCGCGTCGTGACAATGGTCAGCGACCGCGTCTGCGACACCATCCGCTGGAGCCTTTTGGGCAGTCGCGCGACTTGGGTATAATTGGTTACCCGCGATCGCAGCCCCTTGGCCTTTCCGACATAAAGCACGTCGCCGCGCGCGTCCTGCATGCGATAGACGCCGGGCCGCGCCGGCAGGGTTTTCAAGACATTGCGGATCGCCGCCACGCCGGCCTCAAGATCCGGAGCCTCGGAGCCCTTGACGGCATAGGTAGCCTGGTCCTCGTTGAACCGATCCGCCGCTTGCGGATGGTCGGGGCGGTCAGCCTTACTCACCTGAGTGACTTAGGGGTAATGAGCGATGGTTGCGAGGGGCCAGGCCGATGTCCGCTTTCCACCCAAAGCGGAATTTTGCGTGCTATGCTGCGCCAATGCTCCACCGCTCCCTAACCCTTCCATGAGCGTCGCTTTTCGGCGCGATTGCGACGAGGAGCATCTTGAGCCTCGGTTCGAGCTGCCGATCCCGTCTGGTCCCAATCTGGTTACGCCGCGCGGCTACGCGTTGATCGCGGCGCGAGTTGCAGAGATAGAGACCGGGCTCGCTGGCGAACTTGGCGACGACGAGCGCAAGGCGTTGCTTCGCGACGCGCGCTATTGGCGCAGCCGAATGACCAGCGCGCAGGTCGCCCCTGCGCCGAGTGGCGAAACGGTGGCGATCGGGACGCGGGTAACGATCGACCGCGATGGCCAGGCACGGACCTTCGAGATTGTCGGGCATGACGAGAGCGACCCGGCATGCGAGCGCATTTCTTTCACATCGCCGCTAGCCCGCGCGCTGCTCGGCGCCGAAGTCGGCCAGTTGTGCGATTTTCCGAATTCCGACCAGCCGATCGCAGTCACCGCGATTGCGGTTGCTTAGGCCGCCACCCGCGCCGCTTCCTCGTCACCGAGCATCCAGTCGACGGCCGCGCGGGCGTGAATTTCAGTGGTGTCGTAGACTGGGATCACGTTTGCCCGGACATCGACCGCCAGCACCAGCTCTGTGCAGGCGAGAACGACCGCCTGCACTTTCTGCTTGGCGAGCTCGGTAATCAGCGTCTTCAGCTTGCGCTGGCTGTCGCGGACGACGCGGCCGGCGGCGAGCTCCTCGTAAATGATTCGGTCGACCTCGGCCCGCCAGCCGGACGTCAGTTCGTGAATCACAAGGTCACGCGCCTCATAGGGTGCGCGCGCAAACGGTTCGGTCATGGTGAAGCGCGTGCCGAGCAGGGCAATGTGTATCCGGCCATCGGCGGCGAGCCGGGCGGCCGTGACCTGGCGGACGTCGACGATCGGCAAGTGGGTCGCCGCCAGCGCCGCGTCGGCCGCCTTGTGCATGGTGTTGGAGGCCAGCAGCAGTCCTTGCGCGCCGGCGGCTTTGAGCCGCTCGGCCGCCGCGACGATGACGCGATTGGCGCCTTCCCAATCGTCGCGCCGATGGAACGAAGCGTAGTCGTCCTCGAAATCGAGACTTTCGATGATCAGGCGCGCGCTGTGCAAGCCGCCGAGGCGCTGGGCGACCATGCGGTTGATGTGGTCGTAATAGAGTGCGGTCGAGGACCAGCTCGCCCCGCCGATGATTCCGAGTTTGCGCAAGTCCAGCGTCCCCTTGTCCCGGCCACGCCCCGAACCGGCGACCGGCTGGGGGCTTGAACCCAGTTGCAATGCCGTGAAGCCCGCCGGCTTCAGCCGAGCTGCTTCACAATCTCCTCGACCATCTTTTTGGCGTCGGCGAGGAGCATCATTGTGTTGTCCCGATAGAATAGCTCGTTGTCGACGCCGGCGTAACCCACGCCGCCCATCGATCGTTTGACGAACAGGACGGTCCGCGCCTTTTCCACGTCGAGCACCGGCATGCCGTAGATCGGCGAGCTCTTGTCGGTCTTGGCGGCGGGGTTGGTGACGTCGTTGGCGCCGATGACGAAGGCGACGTCAGTCTGGGCGAACTCGCTGTTGATGTCCTCGAGCTCGAACACTTCGTCATAGGGCACGTTGGCCTCGGCCAGCAGCACGTTCATGTGCCCCGGCATCCGTCCGGCGACCGGGTGGATGGCATATTTGACCCGCACGCCCTCTTTCTTAAGGAGGTCGGCCATTTCGCGCAGCGCGTGCTGGGCTTGGGCCACCGCCATGCCGTAGCCGGGGACGATGATCACCTGCTCGGCCTGCTTGAGAAGGAACGCCGCGTCCTCGGCCGAGCCGCGTTTATAGGGGCGGTCGATCGCCGCCCCGTCGCCGCTGCTGGCGACAGCACCAAATCCGCCGGCGATGACCGAGATGAAGCTGCGGTTCATCGCCCGGCACATGATGTAAGACAGGATTGCGCCCGAGCTGCCGACCAAAGCGCCGGTGATGATCATCGCGCTGTTGTGGAGTGTGAAGCCCATCGCCGCCGCGGCCCAGCCCGAGTAGCTGTTGAGCATCGAGATCACGACCGGCATGTCGGCGCCGCCGATCGGGATAATTAACAGGAAGCCGATGGCGAAGGCGAGGCCGGTGAGGGTGAAGAATACCCACGGCGACTGATTCTGCGTGAAATAAGCGATCAGGCCAAGAATTCCCGCGAGCGTGGCGAGGTTGATGACGTGACGGCCGGGCAGCAGAATCGGCGCGCCCGACATGTTGCCGTTTAGCTTGAGGAAGGCGATGACGCTGCCTGAGAAGGTGATCGCGCCGATCGCCACGCCGAGGCCCATCTCAACCCGGCTGACCGGCAATATTGCACCGGCCGCGTCAACGATGCCGAATGCCGCCGGATTGAGGAACGCCGCGGCTCCGACCAGCACCGCGGCGAGGCCGACCAGGCTGTGAAACGCCGCGACCAGCTGCGGCATCGCGGTCATCTGGATTCGGCGAGCGGTGACAAGCCCGATGCCGCCGCCGACGGCGATCGCAATGGCAATTTCGGTGATCGAGGCGATGCTGTGGATGGCGAGCGTGGTCACGACTGCAATCGCCATGCCAATCATGCCGAGTCGGTTGCCGCGGCGGCTGCTGGTCGGACTGGACAGCCCCCTCAGCGCGAGGATGAAGCAGACGCCCGCGACCAGATAAGCGATCAGGACCCAGGCGGGCGTCGCCGCCGCCTCATGCATCCTTGCGCTCCTTTTTCTTGTACATCGCCAACATCCGGGCGGTGACCGCGAAGCCGCCGAAGATGTTTACGCTGGCGAGCGCGACGGCGAACAGTCCCAGCCACTTGGAAGTTGCGCTCCCCGCTGCGGCTGCGGCGATCAGCGCGCCAACCACGATGACCGAGGAAATCGCGTTGGTGACGCTCATCAGCGGCGTGTGCAGCGCCGGGGTCACCGACCAGACGACGAAATAGCCGACGAAGCAGGCGAGGACGAAAATCGAGAGGATCGAGATGAAGTCCATTGGGTCCTCTTCGCGGGGGATGGTCCGACGCGCTTTGTGGCGGCTCGGGCGAAGGCTGTCGAGGGGTCATCCGCCCCGATCGACACGGCGTCGTTAACCGATCGCGGTTTCCTATTTCTTAACCTTTATTCGCCACCGCTGATTACTCCTAATTGAGAAGGAAAAAGCGCTCGGTGTCCTCGCGCAATAAACAGGGGTCCGAGCCTTCGCCATCCCGGCTGCTGCTGTGGGTCGCGATCGCCGGGCTGATCTTCGGGCTCATCGGTTTCGGTGAGTTGCCCGAGGACGTGCTGCGCTCGGGCCGCAACAGCCTTCACCAGCAAAGGGCGAGCGGCGACATCGTCTTCGTCAGCATCGATGACCGCTCGCTCCGCGAGGTCGGCCGGTGGCCGTGGCCGCGGCGGTACCATGCCCAATTGACCGACAAGCTGACCGCCGCCGGTGCCAATCGAATCTTCTTCGACGTCATGTTCGAAAACCGCAGCAACCCGGCCGACGACGCAATATTGGTCGATGCACTGTCACGTTCCGGACGAGTAACTTTGCCAGTCAGGCTTCGCTCGGGACCTGCCACTGAGGGGACCGCCAATTCATCGGTTCCGGATTCGATTCCGCTCGAACTGTTCAGCCGTCATACTCGGTTGGGGACAATCAGCGTTCGTTACAATTACCAGAACGCAGTTTGGCATTTGCCCTACGCGCTCCGCGTCAACAACGAGCTGAGGCCGTCCTTCGCCGCCAGCCTCGCCAATCGCCGAACGCTGACACAAAACGAATTTACTCCGGATTATTCAATCATGCCGGACACCATTCCAAGGGTGCCTGCGGCAACCATTTTGCGCGGTGATTTTCCGGCAGCGCTGGTGCGCGGCAAGGACGTAGTCATCGGCACCAATTCCGAAGTGATCGGCGACCAATATTTCATTCCCGGCGTCGGCAAGATGGGCGGCGCTTATGTCCAGATTATCGGCGCGGAAACACTCAAACAGGGCACCCCGATCGGCCTTGGCTGGATCCCCGCGTTCCTTCTTGCGCTGGGCATTGCATTCTTCGGCACGCGACAGAAAAAGCCGACGCGGCAGAACCTGATCTTTGGCGGCGGTGCCCTTGCGCTTTTGTTTGGCCCGGTGCTGCTTGAGGCCAATCTGATATTCGTCGACACCACTCCAGCGTTGTTCGTCGTTGTCACTTGTGGCTCGGTGCTGGCGTGGCGCGGATTCCGCGTACGCGGCTTGGTCAACAGCGTTTCCGGCCTGCCCAACCTGAACGCCCTGCGGTTGAACAAGGCCGGGCGCAGCCAGGCGCTAATCGTCGCCCGAATCCTCAATTATTCCGAGATCGTCGCAACCCTGCCTGGCGAAAGCGAGCGCCAACTCGTCGAGCAGATTGTCGGCCGCCTGTCGGTCGGTTCGCGCGACCGCGTCTTCTATCACGGCGACGGCGGCATCCTCGCCTGGTTCGAAGAGCCGCGACTGCCGTTTGGCAACCATATCGACGCGCTCTATTCGCTGTTCCGCAATCCGGTCCGCGTCGGCGGGCTGGCGATCGACCTTGCCATCAGCTTCGGCGTCGAAATCGGCAGCGGCCGGTCGCTTGGCAACCGCCTCGGCAGCGCGCTGGTCGCGGCCGAAGAAGCCGCCCACGACGGGCTCAAATGGAAATTTCACGACCCCGACAGTCTGCAGGATGCGTCGTGGAAATTGTCAATCCTCAGCCAGCTCGATACCGCCATCGACAAGGGCGAAGTCTGGGTCGCCTATCAGCCCAAGCTCGATCTTGCCTCGATGCAGATCATCGGTGCCGAGGCCCTGGCGCGCTGGACCCACCCCGAAAAGGGGCCGATCGCCGCGTCGGAGTTCGTCGCCGCCGCCGAGCAGCACGACCGGATCGGCAAGCTCACTGATTTTGTCCTCGACAAGGCGGTCGCAGCGGGCGCCGCGATCACCCGCCGGGGCGGCGCGTTCAACATTGCCGTCAACCTTTCGGCGCGGCTGCTCACCGACCGCAACTTCACGCTCCGGCTCTCGGCCCTGCTTGCCCGCCATGGCCTGGCTGCGCGCCATCTGACTCTGGAGTTGACCGAGACCGCGGCGCTGATCGGCAGTGGCGAAGCTTTGGAGATGCTCGGCCGCTTGCGCGAGCTCGGGATCAACATCTCGATCGACGATTACGGGACCGGCCTGTCGACCCTCGACTATTTGAAGAAAATCCCGGCCAGCGAGATCAAGATCGACCAAAGCTTCGTCAAAGCGATGTGCGATAACCGCAGCGACCGGGTGATGGTGCAATCGACCATCGCCCTCGCCCACTCGCTCGGCCGCAAGGTCGTCGCGGAAGGCGTCGAACATCGCAATATTCTCGACGCGTTGATCGAGATGAAGTGCGATGTCGCCCAGGGCTATATGATCGGCCGGCCAATGAGCATCGAGAGCCTGACGAAGCGGATCGCCACGGATCGCAAGCGTTCCGTCGCCTAAGCGTTCCCCGACCTACCCACGCTTGAACAAGGCCGGCCGAGACGCCGGCCTTTTTCATTTCGGATGCGAAGGCTTATGGTTAATTGTTTGCTAACCATGTCGATTAGGGTTAATATCCCCTCAACTGCAGACACGCAGTTTGGACCACAGGGGACGTGTGATGATCAAGAACACTCAAGGCCGCCGCGGCTTCTGGAGCTGGCTCCTCGGCTCTGGCTGGAGCAACACCGGTAGCGGTGGCTAAGTAAGGACGGCCCGCTCGGGCGGGCTGTTTTTCACTTTTAGTGCAATAACATAGAAGCGCCCGCCGAACAGCGGGTGCGTCAGTGTGTCTGTGGCACCGACGCAAATGCGGGAGTGCCCGGTGCATCGACGCGCAGTGTCCAATCTGACGGGCCGGCTTGCGCCCAATTGGGTCCGACTCGGCGCGAATCGCCTCCAAAATGATGGTCGATTCGAAGTGTAGGCGGCTACTCCGGAACTGATCTGCGGCCTAGTTCAACCTCTCGTGGACGACCTTGCCGCCGCGCGTCAGGCGCGTGCCCTTGACCAGTTCATCGTCGTCCGGAAGGACCGGCCTGCCGGTTTCCTTGTCCCAGAAGACACTGAGGAAATTATAGACATTGCGTGCGAATAGCGCCGACGCATCGGCCGGCAGGCTGCGCGCCAGATTGCCGGCGCCGATGATCGTGACGCCATGCCGCTGGACGCTTTGCCCCGGGACGCAGCCCTCGACATTGCCGCCCGCCTCAGCCGCAAGATCGACGATGATGCTGCCCCGGCGCATCGTCGCCAGTTGCGCGTCGCTGATCAGTCGCGGCGCCGGCTTGCCAGGAATGAGAGCGGTGGTGACGACAATGTCCTGCTTGGCGATGTGGCTGGAGACCAATTCAGCCTGAGCTTTTTGATATTCCGCTGACATTTCCGTCGCATAGCCGCCGGCGCCCTCGCCCTCGATGCCGGCCACCTCTTCGACGAATATCGGCTTGGCGCCGAGCGACTGGATCTGCTCGCGGGTTGCCGAACGAACATCGGTCGCGCTGACCTGCGCCCCCATCCGTCGCGCCGTGGCGATCGCCTGCAGCCCGGCGACGCCGACCCCCATGACGAACACCTTGGCCGGGCTGATGGTGCCGGCCGCCGTCATCATCATCGGAAAGGCTCGGCCAAAAGCGTCGGCGGCCTCGATCACCGCCTTGTAGCCGGCGAGATTCGACTGCGACGACAGCACGTCCATCGACTGGGCGCGAGAAATTCGCGGCATCCATTCCATCGCCAGCGCTTCGAGCCCCGCCTTCGCATACGCGTCGATCGCATCGCGGCGCGCGACCGGATCCAGGGCGCCGATCAGCAACGCCCCCTGCTCGGCCCCGGTGAGCGAGGCGGGCTCAGGCCCGAGGACACACAATATGGCCTGGGCACCTTTGAGCACCTCAGCTCGCGAACCCACGGCCGCGCCCGATGCCTCGAAGTCTGAATCGGCGATCATCGCCAGCTCGCCGGTGCCGCGCTCAACGGCAACGCTCGCTCCCAAAGCTGTGAATTTCTTCACCGTCTCCGGAATTGCGGCGCAGCGCGTCTCGCCCGGAGCCGACTCCTTGATCACGGCAATTTTCATGGAATGGTACGCGCTTGTCTTAAAGGATGAACAGGACGAGCAGCCCGACCGCAAAGGCGGCGATCGCACCATATTTGAACATTCGGATGAAATCAGAATAATCGCTCATGTGAGCATTGAAATCGTCCGAGGCCGTTGCCTCGCTGGCGGGATCGATGGCCATGTGTTCCCCTTAAAGTCGACGGCAATTGGGCGTCATAACAAGCCGCGCAGCGACCCCCAAGTCCTTAAGCGCCCCTTTACTCCTGTCCGCTACAACCTTGGCCATGAAAGCGGAACGGATCAGCGAGTGCCGGACTCGGTCGCTATTGCTGCTGGATGCAGACCCGGACGAGCGGCGGCTGGTATCGGCAATCGCCGGCCGCGCCGGGTGGAGCGTCGTCGGCGCTGCTGACGGCGAAACGGCCATCGGCTTGCTCCAGGGTCCGCACGGCCGCGAAGTGCAAGCGGCGCTGCTAGGCAGCTGGAATGGGGAAACCGGTCCTGACCTCATTGCCCTGCTCCACTCGTGCCGTGATAAATTGCCGATTATCGTCATTGCCGACGGAGAATCGGTCCCCCTCGCGGTCGAGGCGATGCGTGCCGGGGCGAGCGACTTTCTCAGCCGGCCGGTAGTCCAGGAACGACTGCTCGAAGCCCTAGCCGCCAATTCCGATCGGCGCCGAGCGGCCGGCGAACTTGCGCCCGTCACCGAAAAGCTCGCTCCCGGACTGTCGCTCGAGCAACTGGTCGGTGCTGCGCCCGATTTCCGCGCGACGCTGGCGGTCGCCGCCAAAGCCGCGCGCAACCGCTTGCCGATCCTCATCATTGGCGAGCCTGGCACGGGCAAGGAGACGTTCGCCAGGGCCATCCACGCGGCCAGCCTGCGAGCCCGTGGGAATCTGGTGATCGTCGATTGTAAAGCGATCCCCGCCAACATCATCGACAGCGAGCTGTTCGGTCACGAGAAAGGTGCATTCCCAGGCGCGTTCTCCGCCCGGACCGGGCGGATCATCGAAGCCGAGGGCGGCACCCTCCTGCTCGACGAAATCTCGGCAATGCCAACCGAAACCCAGCAAATGCTCGATCGCGTGCTAGCCACCGGCGAAGTGCGCCCGGTCGGCTGCAACGGCAGCAACTCGGTCGATGTCCGGATTATCGCCACCGCCAGCCGGCCGTTACCCGATGATTTCGATCCCGGCCTCGCCCAACGGCTTGGCGCGACGGTCGTCACTTTGTCGCCGCTGCGCGACCGCAGCGGGGATATTCCCGCCCTCGCCCGCCACTTGTTGGCGCGCTTCTCCGAACAGACGGGGCTTCGGCAATTGTCGATCGGCAATGACGCGCTGGCGGTGCTAATGCGCTACGGCTGGCCGGGCAACGTTCGGCAACTCGCCGGGGTGTTGTTCCGCGCCGGCCTCCAGTCGCAAGCCAGCTCGCTGACCGCCGACGATTTTCCGCACATCGCAATCCAGTCGCGGTTCAGCGGCCGGCGCAACGATTTCGCGCCGGAAATCACCCAGTCCAAAAGCGACGAAGCCATTGCGGGCGCGCCGTCGGTGACGCTCTATCGCAACGATGGCCATTTGCGGCCATTGGAAGAGATCGAGGCCGACATCATCCGCCTCGCCATCGGCCATTACCGCGGCCGCATGACCGAAGTCGCGCGCCGCCTCGGCATCGGTCGCTCGACGCTCTACCGCAAGCTTGGTGAACTCGGCATCGACACCGCCGCCTGAAGCGTTAGCTTCGCCTGATGCGTGACCTGCTCCCGTGGCTGATTTTGCTACTGCTAACTTCCTGCGAGCCCGGGCGCGCGACAGCGCCGGCGGCCCATTCTTATTGCCAGCAGCAATCTTTTGAAAACAGCCGCTTCACCGTGTGCGACAACAAAGGCGGCGACCTGCGCTTATTTGCCGCCGGCAAGAATGAGAAAGTGCTGCGGTCGTTTGCCGAGGTCGCGGCATTTGCCGACCCGGACAGAATCGCGTTCGCAATGAACGCTGGCATGTTTGACGAAACCGGCCTGCCGATCGGCCTCGCTCGGACGAGTGGAGGCGAGATGCACGCGATCAACCTTCGCGACGGGCCGGGCAATTTCCACCTGAAACCGAACGGCGTTTTCATGGTGACATGCGGCGGATCGCCGGCGGTTTATCCAAGCGACGCGATTCCGCAGTTCCGCTGTGCACCGCGGCTTGCAACCCAATCCGGGCCGATGCTGGTTATTGCCGGCAAGTTGCATCCCAAGTTCGAGGCCGATGGGCGCTCGCGGCTGATCCGCAACGGTGTAGGCGTGCGTGACCGCAAGGCGGTCTTCGTCATTTCAAACGACCCGGTTTCCCTGGGCAAGTTCGCGCGCTTCTTCCGGGATGCGTTGAAAACCCCCAATGCTCTCTATTTCGATGGGTCGGTAAGTTCGCTTTGGGACTCGGCAAACGGCCGGCAGGACTCGCATTCGCTGCTCGGCCCAATCATCGTCGCGTTCAAACCCGCGGCGTCAAAGCCTGATCGCGCAGGCCCCGCCAGACCTTGAGTGACTGCACGGTTTCGAAAACGTCGTGGACGCGGACGATCTGCGCGCCCTGCTCGGCTGCCTTGAGCGCCAAGACGATACTACCGCCGAGCCTCTGGTTCGCCGGCGCCTCGCCAGACAGCGCGCCGATGGTCCGCTTGCGGCTGGTGCCGACGACGATCGGGCAGCCCAGCGAATGGAACAGCGCCAGACCGTTCATCAGCTCCAGATTGTGCGCAACGCTCTTGCCGAAGCCGAAGCCGGGATCGACGAGGATCTTCGAGCGGTCGATGCCCGCCGCTTGCGCCGCCGCGATGCGCTCCTCGAGCCATTGGTAAACCTCGACCAGCACGTCATCGTAACGCGGCGCGTCCTGCATCGTCGCGGGGTCGCCCTGGTGGTGCATCAGGACGACGGGCACGCCTGCTGCTGAAACGACTTCCGCCGAGCGCGGGTCAAAGGTCAGCGCCGACACGTCGTTGACCAGCCGCGCCCCGGCCGCCAGCGCCGCCGTCATCACCTCGGCCTTACGCGTGTCGATCGACACCGCGGCACCGCCGGTCGCAAGCTGAAGAATGACCGGCGAAACCCGCTCGGCCTCGTCGCCGGCCCACACCGATTTCGCGCCGGGGCGGGTAGATTCGCCGCCAACATCGACGATGGCTGCGCCTTGCGCCGTCATGTCGGCGCCCGCCGCAGCAGCCGAAGCGGCATCGGCAAAACGACCGCCATCCGAGAAACTGTCGGGCGTCACGTTGAGCACGGCCATCACCTGCGGCTGGTCGAGCCGAACGGTGCGCTCGCCCAACTGCAATGGCGCCCGCTTGGCGCTCAGCGCCTGCCATAATGGGTTTGTTTGGTCGTCGAGCCGCTGCTCGACACGCTCAACGGGCACGAGCTCGGAAGCGACTCGCTTATTGCCTTCGACGCTCAGGAATTCGACCGCGCTGAACCAGATTAGGCCACCGGCGAGCTGCGCGACCTTGCCGTCATGGCCGAACGGCGAATCGACGAATGCAGTTGGGCGAAGAAGGGTGGGCATTGCTTCCGCTATGAAGCGGAGAGATGGCGCTGGCGCAATGCATCCAGCGGCTCGAGCATGCCGCCGCCTTCTACGTGCCAGAAGGTCCAGCCGTTGCACGACGGGGCGCTCATCAAGGCCGCGCCGACCTGGTGGATCGATCCCGCATGATTGTCCGACTCGATCGAGCCGTCGGCGCGCACCTTCGCCGTCCACCGGCGCTTGGCATCGGTCAGCATCGTCCCTGCCTTTACGAGCTGGGTTTCGACGAGCTGGCCGAACGCGACCCGGGGCGCCGAGCGCTTGTCGGCCATGCCGATCATCGCGCTTTCGTCGAGTGGCAGCGTCGAATCGATCCTCGTCCGCGCCACCGCCACATATTCCTTTTCGCGCTCGATCCCGATCCAGCGCCGGCCAAGACGCCGTGCGACTGCGCCGGTCGTCCCGGTCCCGAAAAACGGGTCGAGGACGACGTCGCCGGGCTTGGTGCAGGCGAGCAGGATGCGATAGAGCAAGGCCTCGGGCTTCTGGGTCGGGTGCGCCTTGTGGCCGTCGTCGTCCTTGACCCGCTCGCTGCCGTTGCAGATCGGCAGCAGCCAGTCCGAGCGCATCTGCAAATCGTCGTTCAGCGCCTTCATCGCGCGATAGTTAAAAGTGTAGCGCGCCTTCTCGTCCTTGGCGCACCAGATCAAAGTCTCGTGGGCGTTGGTGAAGCGGGTGCCGCGGAAGTTGGGCATCGGGTTCGACTTGCGCCAGACGATATCGTTGAGGATCCAGTAGCCGGCGTCCTGGAGCAAAGCGCCGACGCGGAAGATGTTGTGATAGCTGCCGATCACCCAAATCGAGCCATTGTCTTTCAAGATCCGTCGCGCTTCGGCGAGCCAGTCGCGGGTGAAATGGTCGTAGACCGCGAGGCTGTCGAACTTGTCCCACGCATCATCGACGGCATCGACGCGGCCGCCTTCGGGGCGGAACAGGTCGCCGCCCAATTGTAGATTGTACGGCGGATCGGCGAAGATCATGTCGACCGATTTGTCGGGAAGCCGCGCCATGGCGGCGATACAGTCGCCCTCAATGATCGTGTCGAGCGGTAATGCCTTGGCCGACCGTCTCGCCGCGGGCCGCAAGCGGCCCTGGTCCCCGATCGGAGTTACGAGGTTCATCTGATTCACCGCCCCCTATTGAGGGCGGAAAGTGAGTCAGAGGTGAGTCGGGGTCAAGTAAAAGGAGGTGCAAGACTATGGTGAGAATCGACTCCGGCAAGGGGCTTCGTTACGGCTCCGACACAAGATGTTGCGTTGGATAGCGGTCAGTACCCTCAACCGATGGTGGTGTGACTCAAAGGACTCGCCGCGGTGCTTTCGTGCAGAGCGAGCTCCGGCTGCGCGGAACGGGCGATGATTTCGCGGACTGGGGCGAAGCTTCGCCGGTGCAGCGGGGTGACGCCCAGCGCCTCGAGCCCACGATAATGCGCGGGTGTCGCGTAACCGCGGTTGGTCTCCCAGCCGTAGCCCGGATAGTTGCGCGCCTGCTCGGCCATCATCCGGTCGCGGGTGACTTTGGCGACGATCGACGCGGCGGCGATCGACCGGCACTTGGCGTCGCCAGCGATGATCGCCTTCGACGGCCGCTGCCAGCGCGGGCAAGCATTGCCGTCGACCAAAACCCAGGCCGGATCGAGCCCAAGCGCCTCGACCGCGCGAGTCATCGCCAACATCCGCGCCCAATAGATGTTGATCGTGTCGATTTCTTCGACGGTGGCGAAGCCGACGGCCCAGGCCGCGCATTTGACCAGCTTGGCGTAGAGTGCCTCGCGCTTCTCGGTCGGTAAATTTTTCGAATCGTCGATGCCGCGCGGGAAATGCTTGCGGTCGAGGATCACCGCCGCGGCGACCACCGGCCCGGCGAGCGGCGCGCAGCCCGCCTCGTCGACGCCGGCGAGCGGTTCGGGATATCCGATTTCGAGCTTGAAGCAGGGGCGGCGCATGCGCGTCCTTGTACGGTCAATCTTCAATCCGCCAAGGAGGAAATCTCCGCGCTTCGCCGGCTTTGTAGAGAAAGATGATGTTGCCGTCGGGGTCGCGGAGCCGCGCTTCGCGCCACATCCACGGTTGGTTGCGCGGGCCATGTTCGAACGGCACGCCGGCGCGCGCCAGCCGATCGACCTGCTCATCGAGGTCGTCGCATTCGAGATAGATGGCCGTCGTCGCCGAGACCGTTTCGTCCGGGTCGATCTGGACCGACAGAGTCGCCCCGCCAGCGGTCTCGAACCGCGCATAATCGGGCGGATTGGCGACGATCTGCTTAAGCCCGAGGCCGACGTAGAACGCGACCGACCGTTCATAATCGGTGCCGGTCAGCGTCACCTGGTTGAGGCGCGGGCCGGCGCCGACGTCGAGGCGCACCCTGCCCTGCCCGATCGGCCCGGCGCCGCCGCCAAGGCCGGGCGCCTCGCGCAGCGCGACGCGGACGAATTCGCGGGCGCGGCCAACGGCGTCGGTAAGCGATGCGCCTTCGGCGAGGAACAAGGCGATCGCGCTCGCCAGAGTGCAGCCGGTGCCGTGAGTACTGGTGGTATCGATCCGCTGCCCTTGCCAGCTGGTCATATTGTCGGTCTCGATCAGCGCGTCGGCAAGCGCATCGCCTTCCTCGTGCCCGCCCTTGATCAGCACCGCGCAGCCGTGCTCCGAAACCAGGCTGAGGGCGGCCGCGACCGGGTCCTCCTCGGCGGTCAGGCGCTTCAGTTCGGGCAGGTTGGGCGTGGCGATCGTCGCGATCTCCAGCAACCGACCAAACGCGGCGATGGTCGAATCGTCGGCGAGCGGCGCGCCGCTGGTCGCGACCATCACCGGGTCGAATACGATCGGGAGGTTGGGAAACTCCTGTTTTAGCTGTTCGAGCCGGTGCGCGACCTGCTCGGCGGCGAAGGCGCTGCCGATCATGCCGATCTTGACCGCATCGACGCCGATGTCGGCGACCACCGCGTCGATCTGGGCGAGGATGATTTCGGCGGGGACCGGATGGACGGTGCTGACGCCTAGCGTGTTCTGCGCGGTGATCGCGGTGACCGCGGTCATGGCGTGGCCGCCGAGCACGGTGATCGTCTTGATATCGGCTTGGATGCCGGCGCCGCCGCCCGAATCGGAGCCAGCGATGATGAGGATTCGGGGAATTGTTACTGACATTCCAACTTCCGTTCGGGCTGAGCCTGTCGAAGCCCTGCCTTTCCTTCTGTTTGCCCCGAGAAGGACAGCCCTTCGACAAGCTCAGGGCGAACGGAGTCTAGCGCAGAATTCTTAAGCAGAAGCGACTGCCCCGCAGATGTCGTCAACCAGGCGCTCGACCAAAGCGAGGTCGTCGCCTTCGGCCATCACCCGGATCAGCGGTTCGGTGCCGGACTTGCGGATGACCAGCCGGCCGTGGCCCTTAAGCTCGGATTCGGCCGCAGCGATGCGGGCCTTGACCTGGTTGGTGTCGAGCGGCGCGCCGCCGTTGAAGCGGACGTTCTTGAGCATTTGCGGGACCGGCTCGAACTGGTTGAGGATCTCGCTCGCGGGTTTGCCGTCCTCGACCAGCACGGCGAGCACCTGAAGGGCGGCGACCAGTCCGTCCCCAGTCGTCGAATGATCGCTCAGGATGATGTGGCCGGACTGTTCGCCGCCGACGTTGCAGCCCTGCGCGCGCATCGCCTCAAGCACATAGCGGTCGCCGACCTGGGTGCGGATCAAGCCAATCTTGTCCTTGGCCAGCCGGCGTTCAAGACCGAGGTTCGACATCACCGTCGCCACCACCGAACCGCCTTTCAGCTGCCCACTGCGCTTCCGCTGCAACGCGATCAGCGCCATCAATTGATCGCCATCGACGAGCCGCCCGTTCTGGTCCGACACCAGCAGCCGGTCGGCGTCGCCGTCGAGCGCCAGGCCGATGTCGGCCTTTTCCTCGATCACTCTGGCCTGGAGCGCGGCGGGATGAGTCGAGCCGCAAGCGTCGTTGATATTGGTGCCGTTAGGCGTGACGCCCAGAGCGACCACGTCGGCGCCCAACTCCCACAGCGCTTCCGGCGCGACGTGATAGGCGGCGCCGTTCGCGCAATCGACGACGATCTTGAGCCCGTCGAGCCGCAATTGTTCGGGAAAGGTCGACTTGGCGAAGTGGATATAGCGGCCGCGCGCGTCATCAATCCGCTTGGCGCGGCCGATCAGCTCAGCCTTGGCCAGCTTCGGCTCTTTCTCCAGCCGGCGTTCGATTGCCCGCTCGGCATCGTCGCTCAATTTATAGCCATCGGGACCGAACAGCTTGATGCCATTGTCGAAGAACGGATTGTGCGACGCGGAGATCATTACGCCCAAATCGGCGCGCATCGAGCGGGTGAGCATCGCCACCGCCGGGGTCGGCATCGGGCCCAGCAGGACGACGTCCATGCCGACGCTGGTGAAGCCAGCGACCATCGCCGATTCCATCATGTATCCCGACAGCCGCGTGTCCTTGCCGATGACGACCCGGTGGCGGTGATCGCCGCGCAGGAAATGCGCGCCCGCCGCCTGGCCGACGCGAAGCGCGGTTTCGGCGGTCATCGGCTCGCTGTTGGTGAGCCCGCGGATGCCGTCGGTGCCGAAGAATTTGCGAGTCATGGGGTGGGCTTTAGCGCGCCATGCTTAATGGCGCGAGGTTCAGCCAATCCAGCGCCAAATGCCGACCGGCAGCGGATGCAGCCAGGTCGCACCCAGGAACAACAACGTCCCGCCGATAAGTGCGAACAAACCCGGCGATTTGAAGCCGCGGCCGAATGGCACGTAGGAGGTCTGAGACGCCCATTCGTGCCACCGCGATCCCATCAGCCGGCGCTTCTTGGCATCCTGTCCAGCCGCACCGCCAAGCGCCAGCAACAGGACCGCGCCGTCGAACAGCATCGCCTTGGGCGTGCCCACCAGCGCCAGGTGGACCGCTGCCCAAATCGCGAAACTCCACATCATCGGGTGGCGGGTGATCGAGAGGACGCCGCTGGGCGCGGTCACCCGCGGGGCGCCGGGCAGCGCCGGATTGCCGACGAAGCTGCCCGCGAGGAGAATGCTTGCCGCCCACATCAGGATTGCTGCCGCAGCCCAGCCCGCATCGGCGACCGACCATAGCGGCACCTGGCGGCCGAGGGCTCGGTAGCACCAGATCATGATGCCGAAGGTGATGATTGCGACGAGCGAGTAAAGGATCTGGAACTTCCGCTCGCCGAGGCGCGCGACCAATCCAGGCCGCAGCGGATGGGAAAGCAGGAAATGTGAGCCGACGAACGCCGCAGTCGCGACCGCGAGGCAGCCCAGGCCGGTCAATGCCGGTACGCTTCGGGGAGGTCGCGGCGCGTGAGGTCGCGATAGCGATCGCGAAGGCGGGTCTGATGGGTTTCCAGCGGCTGCTGGACGCCGTCGATGAAGACGACGTCGGCATTGCTCGATCCCTCGAGCGGATCGCCCGACCAGATCACGACGTCGCCGCGCCGGCCGGGGAGCAGACTGCCGATGTCGCGGCCCATGCCGACCGCTTCGGCCGCATGCGAGGTGATCATCGCCAGCGCTTCGCCCCAGCTGACTCCAGTCGCGCCCGGGACATTGCGCAAGGCGACGAGATTGCCGGCATATTGCCGCTCTTCGAACAGGTTGCGGGTGTCGCTGTCGTCGATCATGCCGATCGAGACCTTGACGCCCGCGGCGCGCATGCGCCCGACATTGGACTGGGTGGCGGCAAGCTGCTCGAACGACGCCGGCAAATCGTTGACCGCCGAAGCAATCACCGGGATGCCCGTCGCGGCAATGCGATCGGCGACCGTCCAGCCTTCGCTGGCGCCGACGAGGACCAATTTGAGCGACGGAAATTCGCGCCTGAGGCCGATCACGGCGAGGATATCGCTGGCGCGCTCGACGTGGACCAGGAGATATTGCCGGCCCTGGAGGACTGGCACCAGCGCGGCGGCGTCGAACCGGGTCAGCAGCACGTCGTCGCCGCGGCGCGCGTCGCTTCCGTAGAGGCGCGATTCGTTGGGATTGCGGATCGCTTCATCGGGCTGGCGAGCGCCGCTCGACGCGATCGGCGCGGCGTAGCGGCTCAGTTGCCCGGCCTCGCGCAAGGCATTGCGGAACAGGACATGAGCCGAGGACCGCGAGCCGCCGGCGGTGGCGGCGCCCGATTCGCCAAGCTCGACGAACTGGAAGCGACGCGCGGCGGTGATCGGGTCCATGTCGGCGCCGGTGTCGATGACCGCGCCCTGCCCGGCGAAAATGCTCCTGCCGGTGGCCGGAGCGACGATCGCCCGAGTGACTCCGTCGGCGCGGTTGACGGCGATGGTCGAGGCCAAAGGGTTGATCGCCGGGACGACGTCGATGGCGGCGCTGAACGGGCCCTTGGCGGTGGTATCGTCGGCGCTTCCCGACGTGTTCGAGGAGCCGCCCGCGCCTTCCTCGCGGTGGAGCATCAGATCGACCTCGGCGAGGCCGAGGCGCGAGAAGCCGGCGACGATTCCCGGAGTCACCCATTTGCCGGTCGCGTCGATGATGGTCGCGCCGGCGGGGACTGCGACATTGGGGCCCGCGGCGACGATGCGGCCGTTGCGGATGACGACGGTGCCGGGCGCGGCGTCGCCGCCGTCGCCTCTCGCCACCAGGCCGCCGGTGATGGCGGTCGTCTGGGCGGCGGCGGGGCCTCCGGCGAGCAACAGCGCGACCAGGGTAGCGCGGATCACTTGGTGTCGCCTTCGCCGGGCTGGCCGAGCTCGAAGTCGCTGACCGGGCGGCGTTTGGGATCGTTGGCGTCGTACATCAGGGCGCCGTCGATCCACACGCGCTCGGGCCGCGCGTAGACGCTGAACGGGTCGGCGTTCCACAGCACGACGTCGGCCATCTTGCCGGGCTTGAGGCTGCCGGTCTTGTTGAAGACGCCGATCGCCTTGGCGGGGTTCGAGCTGAGCCAGGTCCAGGCGACTTCCTCGCTGATGTTGATGCCGGCGCGGCGGCCGTCGGCGAGCGCCTTGGCGGCTTCCTGGTTGAGCCGCTGAATGCCGTTGGGGTCGTCCGAGTGGACGATCGCGCAGGCGCCGGCGTTATGGACGAACGGAATGTTCTCCTTGATCGCGTCATAGCTTTCCATCTTGAAGCCGTACCAGTCGGCCCACATCGCCGAGCAAATACCTTCCTTGGCGAGCAGATCGGCGATTTTGTAGGCTTCGACCGCGTGATGGAAGGCGGTGATCTTATAGCCGAATTCGTGGCTCATATCGATCATGATGGCCATTTCGTCGGCGCGGTAACAATGGTTGTGGACGAGGATCTTGCCCTGCAGCACGCCGCGCAACGTCTCCATCGCGAGGTCGCGCTCGGGCATCTCGCCGCCGTTCTTTTCGTATTTGTCCCAGCGGCGGTTGTACGCGCGCGCCTTGATCCAGACGCCGCGGGTGTAGGCGATATTACCCATTCGGGTCTGCGGCATATTGCCCTTTGAGCCATAGACTCGCTTCGGGTTCTCGCCGCACGCCATCTTGAGGCCGTACGGAGCGCCCGGGAACTTCATTCCCTGGGTGGTGCGCGCCGGCACATTCTTGAGCACGACCGAGCGGCCGCCGAACAGATTGGCCGAGCCGGGCAGGACTTGGAGCGTGGTGACGCCGCCATTGGCCAGCGCGCGGCTGAAGCCCGGGTCCTGCGGCCAGACGCTGTGCTCGGCCCACACCTCGGGGCGCGCCGGGGACGTCGCCTCATTGCCGTCGGATAGGGAATCGACGCCCGGCGATGGGTAGTCGCCAAGGTGGCTGTGGATGTCGATGACGCCGGGAGTCACATATTTGCCGGTGCCGTCGATCTCGACCGCTCCCGCCGGCGCGGCCAGGCCAGCCGCGCCGATCGCCTGGATCAAGCCGTCGGCGAGGATGACCGTGCCGCCGTTGATGCGCCCGCCCTCACCGTCGAACACGGTGGCATTGCGGATCACGGTCACCGGGCCCGGATAGCGCGCATAGGTCGACGGATAGGGGTCGAGGTTGATCCGGACCGGTGGCATCGGCTTGGGCTTGGGGGCCACCTGGGCGCAGCCCGAGGACATCGCCGCCGCGGCGAGGGCCGCGACCGCCCATGCCCCCCGGCGAAGCATTAGGTAGCCGGCCGCGGATGCATGCCAGCGGCCTGCGGCTCGGCGAGTTGGCCCTGACCGGCAATGTCATCGTCCTCCAGCTTGTCGAGGTGCATTAGCTTACGGACGAAAGGAGCGACCAGCATGACCGCGACGCCGATGCCGATCGTGATCCAGCCGATCTTGCTGTAGATGGCGAGCGTCCCTTCCTTGCTCATCTCGCCGCTTTCGCCGCCGGTCGCCTCGCCGATCTTCCCGGCGACGAAATTGCCGCCCGCGGTGGCGAAAAACCACGCACCCATGATCAGGCTCGCCATGTGCCGCGGTGCCAGTCGGTTCATGGCGCTCAAGCCAACCGGCGACAGGCATAGCTCACCGGTGGTCTGGAACAGATAGATGAGGAAAATGAAGATGACCGGCACCGCCGCCGCCATGCCGACCGACTGCGCGCCCCAGACCAGCACCAGGAACGAGAACCCGACTTGCAGAAGCGCAATGCCGAACTTCGCCGGAGTCGACGGCTCGAGCCCTTTTCGAGCCAATGTTGTCCACAGCCACGCGAACAGCGGCCCGAGGAGCACGATGTAAATCGGGTTGATCGACTGGAACAGCGAAGTCGGCACTCCCGAGCGATCGACAAACCGGTCGGTGAACAGGTTCAACGATCCGCCGGCCTGCTCGAACAGTCCCCAGAACACCGGTTGCAGGGCGATCAGGAAGATGATCGCGAAAATCCGGTCGCGCGGCTCCTTGTCGAGCTTGAACGCCTCCATCAGCACATAGAGCAGCAGCGCCGCGCCGCTCAGAAGGAGGATCCAGCCGATCGCATTCTGGTACTGGACCAGCGTCCAGATTACGGCCACGGCGCCGACGCCAATGACGTAAAGCAGCCATTCGAGCTTGAGGCCGGCAACGGCCGGGGCTGCCAGCCGCGCCGCGTCCGGCGCTTCGCCGCGACCACGCAACGCCGGCTTGCCCATCATGAAGATGATCAAGCCAATGACCATGCCGATGCCGGCGAGCCCGAAGCCGAACGGCCAGCCGACGGTTTCGCCGAGATAGCCGACGAGGATCGTGCCCAGCGCGGCGCCGACGTTCACGCCCATGTAGAAGATGGTGTAAGCGCCGTCGCGGCGGCTGTCGGTCAACCGATACAATTGCCCGACGATGACCGAGATATTGGCCTTGAGGAAACCCGAGCCGACGATGATCAGCGACAGTGCGAGCCAGAAGACATTGATCGCCGGGTCGGACTGCTTAAGCAAAGGGTCGGCGACGCCGCCCAGGCCCTCGACGGCCATGAACGCGTGGCCCAGCGCCAACAGGACGCCGCCAAAAATCACCGCCTTGCGCTGCCCGAGATAGCGGTCGGCGAGATAACCACCGAGCACCGGGGTGATGTAAACTAGGCTGGTGTAGCCGCCGTAGATCAGGTTGGCCTTGCCGTCGTCGAACAGCCACCATTTGGTCAAATAGAGGATCAGCAGGGCGCGCATTCCGTAATAGGAAAAGCGCTCCCACATCTCGGCGTAGAAGAGCACGAACAAGCCCTTGGGATGGCCGACCACTTCTTCCGACTTGCGCCCGCTCAGCGACAGCCCGAACGCCAGCACGGCAGCGAGGCTGATGGCGGCGATCGCGGCGATCCAGTCACCCTCGTTCCACAAGGCAATACTTTTGAATCCGGTCACGGCGATGCTCTCCTACAATTGCCGTCGCGGAGCCGGCTGGTCCGGCCGGCACCCTAGCGGGGTAAATGCTCAGGGGAAGCGCATTGTTGCAAGCGCATGACATGGCTAGATGAGCGGCCGATGCTCAACGATCGCTCAACCCCGCTGGCGCTGCTCGAAACCCGCCGGTCCGCCAAGCCGCGCGAAATGGTCGGGCCGGCGCCAACCCCCGACGAAATCGAGCGGATGCTGGCGATTGCCGCCCGCACGCCGGATCACGGCAAGCTCGCACCGTGGCGCTTCATCACGGTCGCCGACGACCAACGCGACGCGGTTGCTGCGCTATTGCACCGCGCGCTTGCCGCCGAAGACCCCAATGCCCTGCCCGCTCACTATGAGAAGGCCGAGGAATTCGCGCACAATCAAGGCGCGCTGATCGTGCTGGTTTCCGCGCCGATCGAGAATCACAAGATCCCATTGTGGGAGCAGGAGTTGTCGTGCGGCGCGGCGGGGATGAACCTGCTGCTCGCCGCCCATGCCTTGGGCTATGTCGGCGGTTGGGTGACCGGCTGGCAGGCCTATTCGGACAGCGTCGGCGCGGCTTTTTGCGGGCCCGGCGAGCGCATTGCCGGCTTCATCTTCATCGGACATCCCGGGCACTTGATCGTCGAGCGCCCGCGCCCGGCGCTCGAGCAGGTTGCGCGCCGCTGGTCCGGGGTCCCAAGCACCTTATAATCCTTGACCTTTTTGCGCACTGCTGTATTACAACAGCATGACGCTCGGTTCCCAGCACGAAAAGCCGGTTTATGTTCGCTTGCGCGAAACGATCGCCGACTCGATCCTCGCCGGACATTATAGCGATGGCGACCCGCTGCCGTCGGTGCGGGCGTTCGCGGCGGAGCAATTGGCCAATCCGCTGACTGTCGCCAAAGCTTATCAGGGTTTCCAGGACGAGGGGCTGATCACGGTCAAGCGCGGGGTCGGCATGTTCGTCGCGCCCGGCGCCTGCGCGCGCTTGCGAGAATCCGAGCGCAGCCGGTTCGTCGAAGAGGAGTGGCCGGCGGTGCGTGAGCGGATGAAGCGGCTCGGCATCGACCCATTGCGGCTTCTCGACCAGGAAACCGCCTGACTCTTCCTGCCAATGCGGGAATCCAGTAGCGCTCCCGAATGACCCGGGTCGTGCGCTTCAATGTCGAGGTACTTGCCGAAGCGGCGGAGTTGATCCGCGCCGGCGAGCCGGTCGCGATTGCTACCGAGACGGTCTACGGACTCGCGGCCGACGCAACCAACCCGCAAGCCGTGGCGCGAATCTACGCCGCCAAGGGCCGCCCAAGCTTCAATCCCCTGATCGTCCACGTGCCCGACCTTGCCGCCGCCCAAGTGATTGGCGAATTCGGTCCCGAAGCGATTGCTTTGGCGGACGAGCATTGGCCGGGGCCGTTGACCATCGTCGTGCCGCTCAAGACCGGCGCGCCAGTCGCTTCGTTGGTCACCGCCGGCCTGCCGACGATTGCCCTGCGCGTGCCCGGCCACCGGGCGATGCAGGCGCTGCTCAGGGCCGCCGGCCGGCCGCTCGCGGCGCCGTCGGCTAACGCCAGCGGCACGATTAGCCCGACCCGCGCCGAGCATGTGCTCAAGAGCCTCAACGGCAGGATAGCGTTGGTTGTCGACGATGGTCCGACGCCAGGCGGGATTGAGTCGACCATCGTCGCCGCCACGGGCGGTCCGCTTCGTCTGCTTCGGCCGGGCCCGATCGCGGTCGACGCCGAGGCATCGCCGGGCGGCGGCATCGAAGCTCCGGGACAGCTGGAGAGCCACTACGCTCCATCCAAGCCGCTCCGCATCAATGCTAGCGAGGGCGCGGCGGACGAATTTTTAATCGGTTTCGGGCCCGTGGCGGGCGACGCCAGCCTCAGCCCGGCGGGCGATCTTTTCGAAGCGGCGGCGCGGCTGTTCGACTTGCTCCATGTCGCCGATGCCTCAGCCAAAGCCCGCATCGCGGTCGCACCGGTGCCGGATACAGGCCTCGGTATCGCGATTACCGACCGCCTGCGCCGCGCCGCGACCCGCAGCGCCTAGGCGCTCGCTGGAGCGGTCTTCACCCGGTCCTGGAAGCTTTTGCGCAGCTTGTTGAGCTTCGGCGGGATGAGCGCCTGGCAATATGGATTGCGCTGGCCTTCGCCGCTCCAATAATCCTGGTGGTAATCCTCGGCCGGATACCATTGCGCGGCGGGCTCGATGGTCGTCACGACACGGCCTTGATGCTGCTCGTTGGCGCGGGCGATTCCGGCGCGCGCGCGCTCCTCCTGCGCGGGCAACTGCGGAAAGATCGCCGAGCGATATTGGGTGCCGATATCATTGCCCTGGCGGTTGAGCTGGGTCGGGTCATGAGTCGCGAAAAAGATATCGAGCAGATCGTCAAAGCTCAGCTGCTCGGGGTCGAAGGTGATGCGGATCGCCTCAGCGTGGCCGGTATCGCCGCCGCAGACTTGCTTGTAGCTCGGGTTGACCGTGTCGCCGCCGATATAGCCGCTTTCGACCGACTTCACGCCGGTAAGGTCGAGAAACACCGCTTCCGTGCACCAGAAGCATCCACCGGCAAGAATTGCGACTTCATCAGGCATCGGACAGCTCCTTCAATGGAGAAGCCGAAATAGTGTCGCGTCGGCGATCGTTAAAGAGGCTTGCCGCCGAACGATCGGGGCGGTGGCGGGCTGCTCGCCTTAAGGCTCGCCATTTCCAGGCGTTTTCCGACCCATTCGGAGAGCTCCTGGAATTCGAGCTCGCGTTCGAACACGATGCCGGCGCGGCGTTCGGAGAACCAGCGCACCTCGCCCTTGATCGGCCGCAGGCTCTCGACGACGACGACGACGCTCTTGCCGACGCAATATTCCTCGATCGGCTCGACCTTCATCCCGCCGAGCGAAATGTCGTGCACATCGACCGTGTAATAGACCTTGCCGACCCGGACCGACGCCTTGCAACCGACTTCGAGGCGCGGCGGACGCGGCCGGAAGCCATGGCGCGGCTTACGCCCGGCAAGAAGCTCGCCGAGGTCGACGTTCTGGTCGAATTTCAAGCCGACACTGCCCTCGCGAATCCAGACGACGGTGGAGGGAATTTGCTGCGACGAAAGCTCGACCGAGACCTGCTCGCCGATCGGCGGCGGGGTTTGCGACGTATTGGCCGCCAGGCCGCCAGCCGAAATATTGCGGACGCGGAGCAATTGCTCGCTATTCGCGCCGACCAGTTTGGCGACCCGAAGCGTCGGCAGGATCCGATCCTCGGTCCGGCGCTCGCTCGGCCGAGGCACCGCGGTGCTCAGCGTGAACGTCGTCGATTCGAAGCTTCCATCCTCCTGGTTCCAGACCGTTCCGGACTTCTTCCGAATGAGCGAACCGAACATTCGAATATTCTCCAACAGCTTGGGAAATCGCGCCAAAACGAAACTTTAGGCAGTGCATAGTTAAAAAGCCGTTGCATTCGTTTGACCTTAACAACCCAAACGGCGCACTGGACCGTGGCAAAGTGAGCAAATTGTGACCATCAGGCAGCCCCGGCTGCTCCTCGTCGACGACGAGCCGGCGCTTGCCAATTTCATCGCAAGCGCTGCGCGGGAATGCGGATTCGAGCCGATTCTCACCGACAATGACGAGCAATTTCGCGAGCAGTTTCTGAGCGACCGCCCGGACACGGTCGTGCTTGATCTCGGCATGCCCGGGATGGACGGGGTCGAGCTGCTCCGCTTCCTTGCCGGCGAAGATTACCGCTCGCCGGTCCTGATCATCAGCGGCTTCGATCGACGCGTACTCGAAAGCGCGTTCCGTCTCGGCGAGGCACTCGGCCTGACCATGGGCGGGCCGTTGGAAAAGCCGGTGCGGCTGGAAGAGCTGGAATTGGTTCTCACCGAGCTCAAATCGCTGGTGCAATAATGGCGCGGCCCGAGCTGGCGTTGGTCGAGGGTTTCGAGCGGGCGCTGATCAATCACCGGCTGCACATGGCCTACCAGCCCAAGGTCAGGCTGCGCGATGGCGCGCTGGTTCGCGTCGAGGCGCTCGTGCGATGGGAGGATCCGGAGTTCGGCTCGGTTTCGCCATCGCGCTTCGTGCCGCTGGCGGAGAAATACGGCCTGATCGAGGAACTCACCCAATGGGGGCTTCGAACGACGCTGAGGCAATGGCTCAAATGGCGCGAGCAGGGGATCGATACCTGCCTGGCCTTCAATATTTCGGCGCTGAGCCTTGAGCAGCTCGATTTTCCCGATCTTGTCGAGCGCATGTGCCGGGCGCTCGAGGTGCCGACCGACCGGCTGGTGATCGAGCTGACCGAAGGCGCGACGCTGCCGCTGATCAAGCTGATGGACACGCTGACCCGCTTCCGGATCAAGGGGATCGGCCTCGCTATCGACGATTTCGGCACTGGTTATTCGTCGTTGATGCAGCTTCGCCAGCTGCCGTTTACCGAGGTCAAGATCGACCGCTTCTTCGTCAGCGACGCGGTCACCTCGGCCGACTCGCGGCTGATCGTCAAAACCATCATCGACATGGCCCAGGGGCTCGGGCTGACCGCCACCGCCGAAGGAGTCGAGACCGTCGAACAGCTGCGCTTGATGCACGAGCTGGGCTGCGACGTGGTCCAGGGCTATCTCATTTCGCTGCCGCTGGACCCAGGTACGCTGCAATCGTGGGCGCACGAGTTCAAGCAGCGGTGGCCGGCCTTGATCGAGGACGAGGGTCTCGAATTATGGAGCCACGTCGAACCGGATCCCCTGGGCTAAAGGCAAGTCGCGCCCGTAGTTGATGGTGTTGGTCGACCGCCGCATGTAGGCGCGCCAGCTGTCCGAACCGCTCTCGCGGCCGCCGCCGGTTTCCTTTTCGCCGCCGAACGCGCCGCCGATTTCGGCCCCCGAAGGCCCGATATTGACGTTGGCGATGCCGCAGTCGGAACCGGCAGCGGAGATGAATCGCTCGGCTTCCCGCAAATCGGTGGTGAAAATCGACGACGACAGACCCTGGGTGACCGCGTTGTTGAGCGCGATCGCCTGGTCGAGGTCGGTATAGCGAAGGACGTAGAGGATCGGCGCGAAGGTCTCTTGCAGGACGGTGCCCTCTTGGGCAGGCACTTCGACGATCGCCGGGCGGACGTAAAAGCCGCCGGGGACCGCTTCGACCCGCTCGATGGCATCGCCGAGGACCGACGACATCCCGTCGAATGCCGCCTGATCAATGAGTGGGCCGATCAGCGTCCCTGCCTCGCGCGGATCGCCAATCGATACCCGCGAGACGAGTTTCCGCAGCCGTGCGAGGAGCTCGTCGGCGATGCTTTCGTGGACGATCAGGCGGCGGAGCGAGGTGCAGCGTTGGCCCGCGGTTCCGGCCGCCGAGAACAGGATCGCCCGCTCGGCAAGATCGAGATCGGCGCTCGGCGCGACGACCATCGCATTGTTGCCGCCAAGCTCGAGCAACACCCGCCCGAACCGTTGCGCGGCGCGCGGGCCGACGCTGCGGCCCATCGCGGTCGATCCGGTGGCCGAGACCAGCGCGATGCGTGGATCGTCGACTAATGCTTCGCCGGTTTCGCGGTCGCCCTGGACGAGCTCAAGCAGGCCGTCGGGCGCGTCGCCGAACCGTTCGAGGGCGCGCTTGGCGAGGGCCATCACTGCGGCGGCGGTTAGCGGTGTTTTTTCGCTCGGTTTCCAAATGACGGGGTCGCCGCAGACCAGCGCGAGCGCGGCGTTCCATGCCCACACCGCGACCGGGAAATTGAACGCGCTGATCACCAGCACTGGGCCGAGCGGGTGCCACTGCTCGATCATCCGATGGTCGGGCCGCTCGCTGGCGATGGTCAGGCCATAAAGCTGGCGCGACAGGCCGACGGCGAAGTCGCAAATGTCGACCATCTCCTGGACCTCGCCGAGGCCCTCCTGGACGATCTTGCCGGTTTCGAGCGTGACCAGGCTGGCCAGCGGCTCCTTCGCGCTACGCAATTCCTCGCCGAGCAGCCGCACAAGCTCGCCGCGCCGTGGTGCCGGGACGCTGCGCCATTCGATGAACGCCTTGGCGGCTCGGGCGACGGCAGCATCGGCATCGCCCGAGGCCACGCGGCCGATGGCCTGCCCGTCGATTGGCGAGAGGCTGATCATGTCACCCGAGCTGGCGTCGACGGCGAGCTGCTCGAGAATTTCCGCGGTTTCTTGCGCCGGGCTCATGCCAAGATCGCCTTGGCTCGCGCCATCGCCGCGACGCCCGCGTCGATGGTCTCGTCGCGCTTGGCAAAGCACAAGCGGACGAGGTGACGCGACGGGTCGGTTTCCGCGAAAGCGGACAGTGGCACTACGGCAACTCCAGCTTTTTCCACAGCCACGGCGGCGAAGGATTCGTCATCGACGTCCAAACCCGACGCTTGAAGGTCGATGCACTGAAAATAGGTTGAAGCGCTGTCGAGGACGGCAAAACCGGCCGCGCGCAGTCCTTCGGTCATTCGGTCGCGGGCGCGGGCAAAGCGTGTCCGCATCGGCGCGATCCAGGCGTCGCCATCGGCCAACCCAAACGCCACCGCGGCCTGCAGGTTGGGAGCCGTAGCAAAGGTCAAAAACTGGTGTGCTCGCGCGGCGACGCTTGCCATCTCCGGCTCCGCGACCAGCCAACCGACCTTCCAGCCGGTCAGCGAAAAGATCTTGCCGGCCGAACCGACCTTGATGGTTCGCGCCGCCATGTCCGGCAGGCTGGCAAGCGGAACGAACCGCTGCCCGTCGAGCAGAATGTGCTCCCACACTTCGTCGCTGATCACCGTTAGGTCATGCTGGCGAGCGACATCGGCAATGGTCTCCAACTCGCCCGC
>JBDSXT010000046.1:0-6522 GCA_039925985.1 Sphingomicrobium sp. | reverse complement strand
CCACTTACTGGGTAGCGGTGGTGTGGATCGCTGCGCAGGGCGTTTCGGCGTTGATCGTGCGGGTCCGGGGCTCGTGAACAATCGCTTGAAGGTGCTCCGCGCAATGCGGGACTGGAGCCAGGCCGACCTGGCGCAAAAGCTCGAGGTGTCGCGCCAAAGCGTCAATGCGATCGAGACCGGCCGCTATGACCCCTCGCTGCCGCTGGCCTTCCGGATCGCCGAGCTGTTCGCGCTCCCGATCGAGGAAATCTTCGCCTCGCCCAACCGGCACAGTTCCAAGGCTATCTAGTCCGCAGGCTCCCGGCTCAGTGCCTCATCGAGGACCGCCTCGGCGCGGAGAAACAGCTGGGCATCGACAGTAACGCCCGACGCGTGGGCGTTCTCGATCACCTGGGCCGGTCGCGAGGCGCCGATGATGGCCGAGGCGACATTGGGCTCGCGCAACACCCAGGCCAGCGCGAACTGGGGCAGCGTCAGGCCCGCTTCCTCGGCGAGCGGCTTGAGTTGCCGGACGGCGCGCAGCACGGCGGGCTGCATCAGCCGGTCCATGAACCCGCCCATTTCCTCGCTGGCCGCGCGGCTGTCGGCCGGCGGCGGCCGGTCGGGATCATATTTGCCCGAGAGCACGCCCTGACCGAGCGGCGACCAGACGATCTGGGAAATTCCGTTAGCCGCGCACAGCGGAATGACCCGGTCCTCGGGCTCACGCCAGACCAGCGAATATTGCGGCTGGCTGGAGACGAATTTCGCCACTCCGGCCATGTCCAGAGCTGCCTGGATGCGGTCGGCAGGCCATTCGGAAAAGCCGAGGTAGCGGACCTTGCCGCGATCGACGGCGCGGGTCAGCGCTTCCATCGTCTCTTCGAGCGGCGTTGCGTCGTCGTAGCGGTGACATTGGTAGAGATCGATGACGTCGACCTGAAGCCGCTTCAACGACGCCTCGAGCTGCTTTTCGATCTGCGCCCGCGACAGGCCGCGATCACTGTCGCTCATCGGGAAAAAGACTTTGGTGGCCAGCACATAGCTGTCGCGGGGTCGGCCTTTGAGCGCCTCGCCGAGAAAGGTTTCGGCGGCTCCGCGACCGTAGACATTGGCCGTGTCGATGAAGTTGATGCCATGGTCGAACGCGGCGTTCAAACACTCCAGCGCGGCATCCGCCTCGACGCCGACCCCGTAGGTCAGCCACGACCCCAGGGAGATTTCAGAAACTTCGAGATCGCTATCGCCGAGCTTGCGGTATTTCATCGACCAAGGCCTCCTTGCCGCACCCTCAACCGGCGGGCCGCTTGCCCGTTCCCTAGTCGCCTGCGCAAAGAAAATCCCGGGCGAGGCCAGTGCCTCGCCCGGGAAGTTGTTACGCTTCAATTTGCCTGAGTGGCGTTAGCCGCGCTCTGGCTCGGGCGGCGGCGGCGGCGGCGGCGGCGGCGGCAGCGGGCAGCTGTCGGTCGCCAGGATCACCGAGCCATCGGCGCAAGTCTGCGTCGCCGGAGGTGGCGGCGGCGGCGGGGTCTCAACCATCACCGGCGGCGGGGGCGGGGGCGGCGGCGGCGGCGCGAAGTTGTAGATCAGGCTCAGCAGCAGGCTGTGCGAGCTGAACCGGTTCCTTGCGTCGAACGCCGCGGTACCACCGCTGCCGTTGCCGATACCGGCAAAAGTGAACGTGTCGTCGAAGTTCAAACGGCCGGTGCGGAAGTAACGATACTTCAGACCGAGATCGATGTTCTCCGAGATGGCGGTGCGGACGCCGGCAATACCCTGGTAAGCCCAGGCACTGTCGCTACCACCAAACTCCTTGACGCGGGCGCGGCCGAAACCGCCACCAACATAGGCGCCGAAGCCGGTATCACCAAAATCGAGCAACGCATTGCCCATCAGCGACAGCACCGAGGCGCGGCCGCTAACGTCGAAATCATCGCTCGTGAATGCCGTGCCTGCACGCGTGTTGAACGCGGTCAGGAAAGCGCTGTCGACCGAGATGCTCTTGGCCTTGGCGCGCTTGTAGCCCGCTTCTGCCTCGAGCCGGAACATGCCGAAATCGTATCCGGCGATGAGGTCGACGTCATAGCCCTTCTTGAATTTGACCCGGGAAAATCTGCCGGTAGCAATGTCCGTCACGAGCGGATTGGTAAAGTCGACCGTGCCGTTCATGTGTTGGCTCTTGGGGAACAGGATGCCCCCTTCGAGACCGACATAGCCGGCATTGTCCTTAGCGACCGCAGGGGTTGCGATTGCCGCCGCAGCAACGGCTGCGAGTAGATATAGGCGCATGAAATATTTCCTTTTAAGCGCTTGATTGGCGGACCCCTAACCGTCCGGTCTCTTGAAAGTTTCAGGATCGAAAGGGTCTCGGCCCATTTGACGGCAGAAGTGATGCAAAAAGCACACACTGCCCGTTCCGGCGCGATGAGCCTATGCCGCCGGTGCCGATGACCAACCGTCCCCTTGAGCCTTGTTTCATTGAGACCGGGAGCGGCCGCCTTGCGTACCGGTTGCGGTTCGGCTCGGCGCCGACCTTGCTCTTCCTGCCCGGCTACGCCTCGGACATGGACGGCGCCAAAGCGGTGGCAATGGACGCATTGGCCGGCCGTCTCGGCCTGGCGATGATTCGCTTCGATTACTCGGGAACCGGCTCTTCGGAGGGGCAATTCGAGGACGGCACGCTGGGCTCCTGGATCGACGAGGCGCTCCGAATCATCGACCAGCTTACGGACGGACCAATCATCGCGATCGGTTCGTCGATGGGCGCGTGGATTGCGCTTCACAGTGCCATCCAGCGGCCGGAAAAAGTGAAGGCCGTCGTCGGAATCGCGGCGGCGCCGGATTTTACCGAGTGGGGCTTCACCGATGATCAAAAAGACGCGCTTCGCGAACGCGGTCGGCTCGAGCGGCCAAATCCCTATGGCGGCGACTCTCAATTGACGACGCTTGCATTCTGGCAGTCAGGGCAAGCCCTTCAGCTGCTGGACGGGCCGATTGCCGTCGACTGCCCGGTTCGACTCGTGCACGGGGATGCCGACCGCGACATACCGCTATCCGTTGCGATCAGACTGATGGAGACGCTGCGTTCAGCCGATGTCCAGCTCAACATCCTCAAGGGCGGCGGTCACCGCCTGTCCGAACCGGGCGAAATTCGGGCGATCGAGAGGATAGTCGCCGCCCTAGTGGAGCATGTTGCATGATCGTGCCGATTGCTGTTGCCCTCGCCGTGGCCGCGCCTGCCCCCGCTGCGGTCGCCACATGCCCCGATGTCGTTACTGCTGCTGCCTTCGTCTGCCGGGCGCTGGAAGCGAGCCAGGATGGTAAGTCCGAGACCGCCGCGGCGGCCTTCGAGCAGGCCGCGGCGGCGACCGAGGACAAGGATCCCGCCAAGTCACGAATGCAGGCGGCCGCCGGCAATATGTGGATCGCCGCCGGGCAGCCGGGCAAGGCGGCGCTGGCGCTCGACCGGGCGCTGGCCGGCGTCGGCCTCGAGGCGGAACAGCGCGGCGAGGCCTTGCTCGACCGGGCCCGCGCGGCGGAGGCTCAGAACGACCTCAAGGCCGCGCGCGCCAAGCTTACGGAAGCGGCCGCGACGATCTCCGACGACCCGTTCTACTGGTATTTCTCGGCGGCGCTGGCGATCCGCGAACTCGACAAGGCGACAGCCTTGGGGGCGATCGGCAGGGCGCTGAGCCTGGCGCCCGCCGAGCCCATCATCCTATTCGAAGCCGGCCACGTGGCGCATTTCGCCGGCGACGATGCCAAGGCCCGCGATTACTGGACCCGGGCCGCGGCCGCCGACCCGACCGGTCCCGCCGGCAAGGAAGCGCATAACGCGCTGGCCATCCTGCCGGCGCCATTGACCGAGAAACTGACGCCGTCGCCCTAGCCGATATCGTAGTCGATCGTCGTCACCACCCGGACTTTTTGGAACGGCGAACCACTCCCCGACGAGCCGCATTCCTCGCAGGTATCGCCATCGCGCGCACCGACCGAGAAATAGCCTTGGCTGGCAGTCTTGATCCTGCCGACTTGGGCGCCGCTATCGTGCGCGAACTGCTCGGCGCTGCGCCGGGCGTTGCGATTGGCTTCGGCGATCATTTGCGGCTTGAGCGCATTGAGCCCCGTGAAAACATAGTTCACGTTCGATCCATTCATGGGAACGCCGTCGCGGATCAACTCGGACTGGCGGGCGTAGGCAGCCCGGACCTTCATTGCATCCCGGCTCCTGAGCTGGATCGAGCGGCTGACGCTGACCCGCTCCTCGCGGCGATCCTTATCATAACCCGAACTGGCGCTGGTGGCCGTGTCGCTGATCTCTTCTGGCTTAAAGCCGGCGCGTTGGAAGAACGCGCGCACCGCGCGGCTCTTGTCGTCGACCGAGGCCTGGACCGGCGCCAGCGTGGTTCCTTCTTCGGAAAAGGACACTGACCAGGTCGCCAGATCGGCGGCCACGTCGCGCTCGGCAACGCCGCGAACCGTCACCGTCCGCTCTGCCATCTTCGCGCGCCGGAGACCGTCACCCAGAACGTAGCCGCTAGTCGTAAGACCCATCGAAAAAATCGCCACGGCGCCCAACAGGACGGCGCGGCTGCTTGGCACTTGTTCAAACATGGCATTAGACCCTGCGTTCGTCGTATTGATGACAGCCACCGGTCACAATTGCCGGTCACGGATGTCGACGAACCGTGCATTTATAGCGATGAATCGAGTGAGGCGAAATGAAATTCCTGCACGCCATGGTCCGAGTATCCGATCCCGCAGCGACTGTTGCATTTTTCCAACTGCTCGGGCTCGAGGAGCGCCGGCGGCAAGAGGTGCCGCAGGGCCGGTTCACACTGATTTTCCTGGGTGTGCCCGGCGACGATGGCGAGGTCGAACTGACCCACAATTGGGATGATGTCGCCGGCTATTCTGGCGGCCGCAATTTCGGCCATTTGGCTTATGAGGTGGACGATATTCACGCATCTTGCCGGCGGTTGAAAGATGCCGGCGTGGCAATCAACCGTCCGCCGCGCGACGGGCGCATGGCCTTTGTTCGCTCGCCGGATGGAATCTCGATTGAGCTTCTTCAAAAGGGCGAAGCCTTGGCGGCGACCGAACCGTGGGCGTCGATGCCCAACACGGGTGAGTGGTAATGCTCGACATCGTTCCGGTCCCGGCATTCACCGACAATTACATCTGGCTGGTGCACGATGCCGCGAGCGGCGAGACTGCGGTGGTTGATCCCGGCGATGCTGCCCCGCCGCTGGCCGAGTCGGCCCGGCGCGGCTGGACCATCACCCAGGTCTGGAACACCCATTGGCACCCCGACCACACCGGCGGTAACCTTGCCGTCAAGACCGCCAGCGGAGCCCGGGTTTCAGGTCCGGCGGCCGAGACCATTCAGGGCCGCGACGTCGCCCTGGCCGAAGGCGATGCGCTGCGCATTGGTGGCCACGACGGGCGCGTGATCGCGATCCCAGGCCATACGCTCGGGCATATTGCACTGATCTTCGATGATGCCCGCGTCGCGTTTGTCGGCGACACATTGTTCGCGATGGGTTGCGGCCGGCTGTTCGAGGGAACCGCGGAGCAGATGCACCAATCGTTGCAGCGACTGGTCTCGCTTCCCGAAGAAACGGCTCTGTATTGCGGGCACGAATATACACTCGCCAACGCCGTGTTCGCCGCGCATTCCGAGCCGGACAATCCAGCGATCGCGTCGCGGTTGACGGAGGTCGAACAATGGCGCGCCGAGGGCCGTGTCACGTTGCCCACGACGGTCGCCGATGAACTGCGCACCAACCCATTTGTCCGTGCTTCGAGCTGGCAGGAGTTCGCGGCGCTGCGAGCGGCCAAAGACAGCTTCCGTTAATCTCACCGAGCGCCTTCAAAGAGGCGCGTGCAATTTTATGGAGGCTCGCGATGCGTAGCTTGTCTTTGCTTCTCTCGGCGGCTGCTGTGGTCTCTTGTGCGCCGGTTGAGCCGGTGGCGCGTACACCGCAGGCCGAGGCCCACCTGCAGACGGCGCTGAATGGCCGGATGCCTGGCCAGCCGGTCGCCTGCCTGCCCGATTTTCGCTCCAATGACATGACGGTGATCGACGACAGTACCATCCTGTTTCGCGCTGGTCGGACGACCTATCGCAACGATCTCCAAGGCGGGTCCTGCTCGCATCTTGGCAGCGGCCATTATGCGTTGCTGACCCGGAGGTATGGCGGAGTCGGTCTGTGCCGTGGCGACATCGCCGAGGTCAGAGATCTGACCAACGGCTTTACCGTCGGCAGCTGCGTGATCGGGGACTTCATTCCCTATACCAAACCGCGCGGCTAAGGCGCTCGGCCTATTTCTTGTAGAGTCCGTCGAGGCGCTCGCCGTACGTTTGCTTGATGACATGGCGGCGGATCTTCATCGACGGCGTCAGCTGCTCGTTGTCGATCGTGAACGGGCCGTCGGCGATGATGAAGCGCCGAACCTTTTCGACGATCGACAGCTCGGCGTTGACCCGGTCGACGGCCTTTCCAAGCAATTGGGGCAGGTCCGCCCGGCCGCTAAATTCGG
>JBDSXT010000045.1:0-6142 GCA_039925985.1 Sphingomicrobium sp. | reverse complement strand
TCAGCTTGACGGTCGTCTTCTTGTTCTGCGCGTCGACCGCGGTCCAGCCATAGAGCATTAGCCCGCCCGGCGCCGACGGCGCCCGCAGGAAGGCCAGGATGAGTGTCCCGAACCCGCTCGGATCGCGCGCCTTGATGACAACCACGCGCGGATCGTTGCTCGGCACGACCTTGGCGTTGCCCCTGATATTGGGTGCCGCCGACAGCAGCACTCCCAACGGCGTCTTGCTGAGCGCCCAGCTCGATTTCTGGCCGACCTGATAGTCGACGAAGGTTAGCCTCCCCCCGTTGGCGACCAGCAACAGGTCGCCGCTGCCATATTGAAAACGGACCCGGCCGGGCTTCTTCAACTGGAGGGTGCCGGCGGCGGCTCGGCCGCGCGCATCGGTCTGGACGAAATTGGCGGTCATCGACTGAACCGCGGCGAGGTGCGCTCCGAACCTCGCAAGGTCGGGCGATTCGGCTGCAGTTGCCGACGCCGCAACGGCGATCAGTGCAATCGGCGCAAACGCATACGCGAAACGGGTTGGAAAATTCATCGACGAGCTCCTGGGAATTTGGTGCGGGTTAAGCGCTTGGCCATTGAATGCGGTCTGAACCCAACTGTTCCCCGCCGTTCATGCTCAGAACGCGCTAGATTGCGTGCCCCTCGGCGTCGACCAGCACTTCGCGGCGGCCGACGTGGTCGGGTTGGCCGACCAGCCCGTCCTTTTCCATCCGCTCGATCAATCGCGCGGCGCTGTTGTAGCCGACTCGCAACTGGCGCTGCAGATAAGAGGTCGAGGCTTTCTGGCTCTCGGCGACGACCTGGATGGCTTTCTTGTAGAGCTGGGTCTCGGCATCGTCTTCGCCGGTTGGTTGGCCGTCGAAAAGGTAGCCGCCGTCCTCGGGCTCCTCGGTCACCGCCTGGATATAGTCGGGCACACCCTGCTTGCGCCAATATTCGGCGACGGCGCGGACTTCTTCGTCGCGGACCAGCGGGCCGTGGACTCGAACGATCTGCTTGCCCCCCGGCATATAGAGCATGTCGCCCTTGCCCAGCAGCTGCTCGGCACCCTGCTCCCCGAGTATCGTCCGGCTGTCGATCTTGCTCGTCACCTGGAAGCTGATCCGGGTCGGCAGATTGGCTTTGATGACGCCGGTAATGACGTCGACCGACGGCCGCTGCGTGGCCATGATCAGGTGGATGCCAGCCGCGCGCGCTTTCTGCGCGAGCCGCTGGACCAGGAACTCAACCTCCTTGCCCGCGGTCATCATCAAATCGGCGAGTTCGTCGATGATCACCACGATCTGCGGGAGCACGTCGTATTCGAGTTCCTCGACTTCGTAGATCGGCTGGCCGGTGTCGGCATTATAGCCGGTCTGCACCCGCCGCCCGAGTTGCGCGCCCTTGGCCTTGGAGTCGCGGACCTTGGCGTTGAAGCTGGGCAGCGCGCGAACGCCGAGGTTGGCCATCATTCGATAGCGCTCCTCCATCTGCTCGACCGTCCATTTGAGCGCGCGGATCGCCTTGCCCGGCTCGGTCACCACCGGCGCGAGCAAATGCGGAATGTCCTCATAAGTGCTGAGTTCGAGCATCTTCGGGTCGATCAGGATCAGCCGGCACTCGTCGGGGCTCATCTTGTACAGCAGCGACAGGATCATGCAGTTCAAGCCGACCGATTTGCCCGACCCGGTCGTGCCGGCGACGAGCAAATGCGGCATCGGCGCCAGGTCGGCAATTACCGGGTCGCCGGCGATGTTCTTGCCCAGGATGAGCGGCAGCGACATGTTCTGGTCTTCGAACGCCTGGCTGCCGATCAGTTCGGACAAGGTGACCGCTTCGCGCTTGGGGTTGGGAAGCTCGATGCCGATCACGCTGCGCCCAGGAATTGTCGCCACTCGCGCCGACAGCGCCGACATGTTGCGGGCGATGTCGTCGGCCAGCTGGATGACGCGGCTCGCCTTGATGCCGCTGGCCGGCTCCAGTTCGTACATCGTCACGACCGGGCCCGGGCGAACCTCGACGATGTCGCCGCGGACGTGAAAATCCTCGAGCACCGATTCGAGCAGTCGGGCATTGCGCTCCAGACCGGCGCGATCGATCTGCGTGCGTGAACTCGCCGGCGGTGGGGTGAGCAAATCGAGCGACGGCAGCGCATAGACTCCGCCAAAGGCGAGGCTCGCCTGGCGGGCGCTGGACTTGCGGTTGGCAGCCGCGCGGGTGGCGGATGTCACGCCTGGCGATGGCTCAGTGACCGCAACCGCTGGCCGCGACCTCGGCGGTGCAGCGGCAATTCCCCGCTCATCGCGGTTGTCTTCGGTGCTGCGTCGCGGTGGTGTGACACGACGATGGCCATCGCGGCTCAACAGCCCGGACAGCCAGCCCTTCTCTTCCGGCATCAACCCGATCGACAGATAGCCGAGTGTCAGGCCGCCGGCTCCGAACAGTCCCAGCAAGGTCAGGCGCAGCGGCCCTTCGACGCTCGGATTGCCGACTTGGGCGAGGGCGAAATCGACGCCGCGGGCAGCCGCCAAAGCGAGGACGCCGCCCCAGCCGCCTGGCAATCCGGAGACCGCCGAGCCATTGAGCAAGCTGAGCGCAATTCCGACGAGCACTGCTCCGATCGCCGCAATCAAAAGGCCGCGCCCCATCGCGCGGGACGGTTGCAGGCCGAGCATTCGGGTGCCGGCCAGGGCGATCACCGGCAGGAACAGCACCGATCCCATACCGAACAGCAGCAGCAGCACGTCGCTGGCATAGGCGCCGATGCTACCCAGCCAGTTGCTCGGCGGCCCCCCGGCGGCGGTGGTGAAACTGGGGTCGGTCGAGCTGTGGGTGGCGAGCGACAGGCTGCCGGCGACGGCGATGCCGACGAGCAGAGCCCCCCAGGTGCGGATAGCGAAACGCTTGAGCGACGCGCCCAGCGCATCGCGCCAGTCAGGGCCCAGGTCCCGTTTCTTTGTCCGCGCCGCAGCGGTCGCCATGCTCGTCCCCAATCTTCGCTCGCGCGAGAATGACTCGTCGGGGACTCGACGGTCAATGGTCTTCTTGGCGGCACGGCGTTACGGGTCGCTGCCATGGATCGCGCCGACGTCATCATCTTCGGGGGGGGAATGGTCGGCCTCGCGCTCGCCGCGGCGCTGGATTCGAGCGGGCTCAGCGCGATCGTCGTCGATCCGTCCGATCCCGATTTGCGCAAGACCGCCGCGTTCGATGGCCGGACCAGCGCGGTTTCGTCGAGCTCGATGCGGATGCTGCAAACCATCGGCGTCGCCGACCATTTCCCGACACCTGGCGGCCCGATCCGCCGTATCCAGGTCGCCGACGGCCTGGCCCCTGGCGGCCTGTGCTTCGATCCGGGAGAAGGCGACGAGCCGCTCGGCTGGATGCACGAGAATCGCAACCTCCGCGCTGCCTTGCGCGGTCGCGCCGAGGCTGGGCCCAATCTGTGGCTGCTGTGGAAGTCCGCGGTAACCTCGGTCCAGCGCGACGGCGATGGCGTCCGGGTTGCGCTCGCCGACGGCCGCAAGCTCAACGCACCGCTGCTGGTCGCCGCCGACGGCCGCAATTCTCCGACTCGCGAAGGCGCCGGGATGCGCGTCGCACGTTGGCGGTACGATCAATCGGCGATCGTCTCGACTCTCCGACACGAGCGCCCTCACGACCAGATCGCCTACGAGATTTTCTATCCCACCGGCCCGTTCGCCTTGCTGCCAATGACCGACGACGAGCACGGCCATCGCTCGGCGATCGTCTGGTCGGTTCCAGCCGGTGATGCGCCGGGCTGGCTGGCGCTGTCGGACGAGGATTTCGCCGCCGAAGCGCGCGCCGCGATGGGCGACTTCTTGGGCGCAATCTCGCTTGTCGCGCCGCGCTCCACGTACCCGCTCGGCTTCCACCACGCGGCCAGGATCACCGCCCAGCGACTGGCGCTGCTCGGCGACGCCGCCCACGCCATCCACCCGATTGCCGGACAGGGGCTCAACCTCGGCTTTCGCGACGCCGCCGCGCTCGCTCAGGTGCTGGTCGAGGGCGCCCGCCTCGGCCTAGACTTGGGCGATCGACAACTGCTCGACCGCTACCAGCGCTGGCGTTCGCTCGACAGCCTGATGGTGGGAATCGCGACCGACGGTCTGACGCGGATTTACGGCATCCCCGGCCGCACCGCGTCCGCGGTCCGCCGCTTCGGCATGGGCATGATCGAACGCTTGGCACCGTTGAAGAACCAGCTGATGTCCGAAGCCCGCGGCACCAGCGGCGAGCTACCCCTGCTGCTCAGGGGTTTGCCCATCTGAATTACTGAAGCGTCGGTTCGATGTCCGCGCCGGCGCTCGCCGCCATGCGTTGGAATTGCATCAGCTGGGCGAGCAGGTCGGCGCGGGCTTCGAGGCTTTCGGCCTCGAGCAGCGCCTGCTTGGCGCCGATATCGAATGGCGCGACTTGGGCGATGGCGTTGACCAGCATCTCGTCGTCCAGCCGCCCGACCGCCGACCAATCGACCGCCAGGCCGAGCACGTCGCCGAGCCGCCGCGCTTCCTGCTCGACATCGGCGCGCAGGCTCAGCGGCAGCGCCACCGGCTCGCTGTCGTCGAACGCGGCGGCATCGACGTCGGCGTTGCGATACGCGGTGTCGAGATCGGCCTCGGCGACGATCCGGAAGCGGCTCGAACCGCTCAGGACGATATTGTAGCGGCCGTCCTCCATCTCCTCGACGCCGACGATCTCGCCGATGCAGCCGACCCCGTAGAGGGCCGGGTTGCCGTCATCCAAGCTGAGCGGCTGGACCATGCCGATCTGCCCCGCGCCGTCGAGCGCATCGCGGACAAGGTCACGATAGCGCGGTTCGAAGATGTGCAGCGGCAGTTGCGAGCGGGGAAACAGGATGGCGCCGGCTAGCGGAAAGATCGGCACCCGGACCTTGAGCGCCTTCGACCTCATGTGAAAAGCGCCCTCATGTGAACAGAAGCGCCGACAGCCGCCGCCGTTGCGCGCGCGTCCATGGGTCGGCCAGCCCCTGCGCTTCGAGCAGTTGCAGGAAGCGCTTGCGCGCCGCCGCCTCGTTCCAGTCGGGGTCGCGGGCGACGATTTCCAGCAGCGCATCGGCGGCGGCCTCGCGGTCGCCCGCGGCGGCTTTGGCACCGGCAAGTTCGAACCGCGCCTCATGATCGTCCGGATTGCCGGCAAGCCGCGCTTCGAGTGCGCCGGTGTCGGCCGCGGGCGCCGCGGAAGCTAGCTCAAGCGCGGCGCGGGCGCGGGCGACCGCCGGCTTGTCGGTGCTCTCCGGGGGCAGGGCAGCAAGGATGGCCCGCGCATCTTCCATCTCCCCGGCGCCTACCAACGCCCTCACCAGCGCCCCCGCAACATCCAGGTTTTCAGGCGCCATTTCGTGGATCTGGCGGAAGATGCTCACGGCACGAACGGCGTCGCCCTCGGCCAGAATTTGCTCGCCCATCGCCATCAACGGTTCGATATCGGCTCGCGGCGCCCCATCCCCGTCCTCGCCAATCTTGAGCTGGCTCAACAATTGGTCGAGCACGCTCTGGAGCTGCGCTTCGGTGCGATAGCTGGTGATGTCGGCGACCGGCTGCCCCTGGAAAAAGGCATAGACCGTGGGCACCGCTTTGACGCGGAACTGCGCGGCGATCAGTTTGTCCTTGGCGACGTCGATCGTGACCAGCTTGACGCCCTTCGCCGCATGCTCCGCTGCAAGCTTGGCAATCGCTGGCGAGGGCTGGGTGCAGAATTCGACGATGACCAGCGCCGCCATCGACGGTTCGATGACGTCGCGCTCGAGCCGCGCAATCGCTTCCTTCTCGGCTTCGCTGAGACCAAGGGTCGCCACGCTGGTTCGCTCCCGCTGCTTTGCTTTATGAACGGCCCATATGGGCGGCTGCCGCTTGCGCCACAAGCCATTCCCGGCTTGGTCGCGCAGCCCTTGCCCGACCGGCGCAGCCCATGCTAGGCGCCCGCCTCACCTCAACCGAACAGCCTCGATGGCTGTTGGGTTCAGCTCGAGAGCGGGCGTAGCTCAGGGGTAGAGCACAACCTTGCCAAGGTTGGGGTCGAGGGTTCGAATCCCTTCGCCCGCTCCAGTTTTCCGATGTTCTTAGCGTTACCTGATACGTGCCAGGTAACGTATAGGTAACTCCGTCGGCGGTTC
>JBDSXT010000044.1:0-4719 GCA_039925985.1 Sphingomicrobium sp. | reverse complement strand
GCGATGTCTTCGATCAGCAGCGCATCCAGCGTCCGCGCCAGATCGGCGGCCATGCGCATGTTCTCGACTGCGCTCGCACCCTCGCCGCCGACCAGCCCGGCAAGCGCCACCAATCGTGCTAGCGGATCGACTGCTGGTGGGATGGGATCGTAGACATCCGCGGGGTCGAGCGCGCCGCCAATCCGCTCCTCAAGATCGGGATCACCGACAGGCACGAGCCGCGGCAGCACCAAAGCCGAACCGCTGGCACGGACGAAAGCTTCGGTCACCGTCCGAACCGCGCGATTGTTCGGCAGCAGGACGCGGCCGCGCGCGACATCCAGCGGGCCGTTGCCGAACTGCCGCCTCAGTCCCGCGACCAGGGAATCGGCGAAAGACCGATGCGCCGGGATGGTGAAGACCGCCGGCGCCCTCAAGCGCTCGGTGGCCGCGTCAGACATTGGCGAGCACCTGCTCGGTCGCTCGAATGGATTCGGGGTTGCCGACATCGAACCACAGGCCCTGATGGACCGCGCCGAAGCAACGTCCCGCGTCGATTGCTCGGTCCCACAGGATGTTGGTTGAGAAGGCGCCGTCCGGCGCACCCTTGAGTAATGCCTTCGCGATCATCTGCACGCCTGTGTACACGAAGGGAGCAACTCGCGAGCGGCCGCGGCGACGTAGTTGGCCTGCTCGGTCCATGTGAAAGTCGCCGAGGCCCTTGTGGTTAATGGCGCGGGCCTGCGGCACCAGCAGCAGCAGCGCATCCATCTTGCTGCCATCCCAGTGCGACGCGAGCAACTTCAAGGTGTCGGCGGGTCCGTCGATCCACAAATTGTCGCTGTTGATCGCCAGAAATGGATCGCTGTCGATCATCGGCTCGGCGCGCACTAGGCCGCCACCGGTTTCCAGCAGCAAGTCCCGCTCATCGGATATCGTCAGCTCAAGGCCGGTTGCGGCGGATTCAAGATGGGCCTCGAGTACGTCGGGGAGGTAATGGACGTTGACCACGACCTTCTTGACCCCGGCGGCGCGAATGCGGTCGAGGACATGGTCAATGAGCGGCTTTCCAGCCACCGGCACCAGGGGCTTGGGCTTGGTTGCCGTAAGCGGCCGCATCCGCTTGCCGAGACCCGCAGCCATGACCATGGCCGTGTCCGGAACCTCGGCCGCAACTTCGGCACGCAACCGGAGGGCGCTGCGGGCTTTGCTCATGCCGCCTCAGCCCACGGCGCGGCGCGATGCTCCGGAGCGATGTTGGCGTCGAACCAGCTTCGAACGCGCGCTAGTTGCGGCGCCGCCAGGTCTCGCTCGAGCAGCCCCCACATCCGGGGCTGAAAGGCTGTGTAATGCCGCTTGCCGTCGCGTTTCCACAGCCGCGTGAAGACGCCTAGAATGCGGGTATTACGCTGCGCCGCGAGCGCCCAATAGGCGCGTTCAAAGGCTTCGCCCTGCCCGGTTGCGGCCAGATACCGGTCGATCATCGCGCGCTCGACCATTTCGGGCACATCCCGCCGCGCATCCTCGAGAACCGACGCCAAATCATAGGCGGGATGCCCGGTGCGGGCGTCCTGGAAGTCGAGCAAACCAAAATGGGCGACACCGTCTCGACCGCCGATCAGCATGACATTCTCGGCGTGGTAGTCGCGAAGGATGGTGACTGGTCCAAGTCCATCCGCTGCGACCGGTTGCAGCGCCTCGGTCCACGCGGCGCGATAATTGTCGACATCGACCGCGATACCAAGCGCCTGGCAATACCAGTCGGGGAACAGCATCAGTTCTTTCAGCCAGGTGTCCAGGTCGTGCAGCGCGAGGCCGGGCATCGGCGGATGGCGGTGGAGATGAACGAGGACATCGGTTGCCAGTTCATAAAGCTCTCGCTCGCGGGCGGGCTCGCCCTCTAGCGTTTCACGAAGCCGCGCATCGCCAAAGTCCGCCAGCAGCAGCAAACCCTTGTCGACATCCCGGCCCAGGATCTCGGGAGCGCTCAGCCCGACCGACGCCAGCCATTCCGCAACCGCAGCGAACGGCCGTGGGTCCTCGTGCGGCGGCGGGGCGTCCATCAGGACCGCGGAACGTCCTTCACCGAGCACCCGGAAATAGCGGCGGAACGAGGCGTCACCGGCCAGCGGTTCGATCCTCGCTCCCGTCCACCCGCACTCGGCGAGGAATTGCGGCGCATGGTCGGGCGGAATCATCGGAGAAGCCATCGCCCTTCCCATGCCGGGGGGACTTTGGGTGTCAAGCGCCGTGCGCCCGCTGCGGCGAAGTCGAGCGACAGCCGGAGCGCTTTGGGCCAGGCATTTGCTCCGGCCCGCTCCGGCCATTCAACCAATAACACTGCGTCCTCGGCCGCATAGAGGCCGAGTTCGGCGATTTCGGACTCATTTTCCAGGCGAAAGAGGTCGACGTGCCAGGCGGGCGGATCGAGCGTTTCATACGGTTGCACAATCGCATAGCTTGGGCTCGGTACCTCATCGCAAAAACCGAGCGCCGTGAGATAGCCACGGACCAGCGTTGTCTTGCCAACGCCTAGCGGCCCGGAAATGGCGATAACGTCGCCGCGCCGCGCGCGGGCGGCGAGCCGCGCTCCGACCGCCGCCGTGTCTTCGTCGGTGCCAAGCATCATGACACGCCGCGCGGTATCGTCAGTGTAACGGTCGTCCCCTTCGATTTCTTGGAGACTAGCTCGACGGTGCCGCCGTGTGCCTCGATGAACTGGCGAGTCAGCGGCAGGCCGAGGCCAAGAGCGGCCTCGCCGCGGACCCCGGCCTCCTCGACCCGATCGAAGCGGTTAAAGACACGCGGCAAGTCCTTGGCGGCGATGCCGGAGCCATTGTCGCTGATCTCGATCACGACCTTGTCCTCGTCGCCGTCGGCTTTGAGCGCAATTCGGCCCTTGCGGTCGGTGTAGGCGATTGCATTGTGCAGCACATGTTCGATGGATTCGCGCAACCGGCGAGCGTCGCCCGTAACAATGCCGGTTGACGCAGAGATGTTGCTGCTCAGCGTTTGGGTTTTCTCCGCCGCGCGCGACTGAGCGGTATCCACCGCCGCCCGGCATAGTCCGGCCAGATCGACCCGTTCCTTTTCGATGCTCACTCCGCGAGCGTCGCCGGTGGTGAGGTCAAGGACGTCGTCGACCAGCTTAGACAGGCGCCCGACCGACTCCTCGATTGCCCCGACATAGTCTTCGGCTTTGGCGGAAAGTTGCCCCGCATAGCCCCCGGCGAGCATCTCCGCGAAGCCACCGATCGAGGTCAACGGCGTGCGCAACTCATAGCTCATGTTGGCGACGAAGTCGGTCTTAACCCGGTCCGCTGCCTCGAGCGCCGTGGCCCGTTCGCGAAGCGCTGATTCGATCCGCGTCGAGTCGGTTACATCGATCATTGTGAAGAGCGCATTGCCGTCCGGCAGCGGCACCGCGGCAAATTCGAAATGCCGGCCATCCGTCATCGATATTCGGCCTCCGGCGGACTCGCGCTTGCTCGTCGTCTGGCGGACCTGCTCGCGGATCTGTGCGGCGGCCGTCGGGTTGACCAGCTTGCGCGCCATTGCCGGGACCAATTCATCGACTCGGGGGTGCTCTCCAAGCCAGCCTTCGTCGAGGTCCCACACTTGGCAAAAGCGGCGGTTCCACAGGTATAGCCGGCCATCGCTGGCGAATACGCTGATCGCCTCGAACAGATTGTCGAACGTCGCCGCCCGGACGCGAAGCAGAGTATCGCGTGCCGACGCCAGGCGGACCTGTTCCGTGCGGTCCTCTAGAAATAGCCGTAGCCCGCCGTCCGGAAGCGCTTGGGCGACCACTCGCAAATGGTCGCCGTTGGCCAACATCCATTCTTCCTCGACGACCTCCTCGGCGCTGCTGAACCAGGCTCGCCGCTCATCCTTCCAAGCCGGAAAATCGCGGGTTTCGGGAAGCCGGTGATTGTCGCGCATGCGCTCGAGGACTCGGTCGAATTCCGGGCGCTCCGACAACCATTCGGCATCGAGCTGGGCCATCACCGCGAAGGGCTGGTTGTAGAAGTTCAACGAGCGATCGGCGTCGAACTGGACGGCCCCGGCGGTCATCCGGTCGGACAGCTCGCGTTGCGACTGGATATGGCGGGCCAGCTCGTAACGGGCGTCCTCAAGGTCTTGGATATCGATCGCGAAGCCGGCGACGGCTCCGGTCTTCAACGGGACGTTGACGATCCGCAGCATGCGCCGTTCGCCGCGGATGATCGCGGCCTGATTGCGCGACTGGATCTTGCCGGCTTCGATTGCCTTTTGCGCCGCACTGCGGACGCCATTGTCACCGGTCTCGTCAATCAGTTCGATGCCGCGCGCGATCACATCCGCCGCATCGCTCGCTTCGACTGCTTGGACGAACGCGCTGTTGACTAGGCCTAGCTTGAGATCGGGTCCACGAAACCACATTGGGAAGGGCGCCGATTCGATGAGATGGGTAAGGCTGTCGAGCGCCGCTTCAGTCTGGCGCAGCCGCAGCGACAGCTTGGCCCTATCCTCGTCGCTGGCGCTGGTATCGAATAGCCACAACAGCGAGGCCCCAGGAGCGTGGGGCGGCGGCGCTGGACCGCCGCGGACATCGAACACCCGGCGGGAGCCGACGGAACGGACCTTGCGCTCGACATTGCCGGCGCTCAGCGCGGCCGCCTGGACGTCGTTGATCAGGCCTTCGACATCGTCTTTCTCGATTCCAACAGTTTCGCCTGCGAGATCCTCAAGCCGAGCCGG
>JBDSXT010000043.1:0-7899 GCA_039925985.1 Sphingomicrobium sp. | reverse complement strand
TGTCGATGAGCCTCGACAATGTGCTGGCCGTGGCTGCTGCCGCCCGCGAGCATCCGGCGGTGTTGTTCGTCGGTCTGGCGCTGTCGGTGACCTTCATGGGCCTTGCCGCCAACCTCGTCGCCAAGCTCGTGCAGCGCTACGCGTGGATCGCCTGGGGTGGTCTGGTGATGATCCTCTATGTCGCCGTTCGGATGATTTACGAAGGCTGGCCTGACGTCGCGCGATTGATCGGCTAAGCGGTCGCAAATGGACTTCACCGCTTTCCTAACCCCAGCCGCCCTCGCCGTCTTCTTCGAGATTCTGGCGATCGACATCGTTCTGGCGGGTGACAATGCGATCGTCGTCGGGGCGCTGGCGGCGGGTCTGCCGCCCGCGCAGCGCAAGAAGGTCATCCTGATCGGCGTGCTCGCCGCGCTGGTGCTGCGCATTGTCTTTGCCTTGCTGGTTAGCCAGCTCTTGCAGGTCGTCGGGCTGATCCTCGCCGGCGGGTTGCTCCTGCTGTGGGTTGCTTGGAAAATGTGGCGTGAGCTTCACCACGGGGGCGAATCGGGTGGCTCGGCCGAGATCGCCGGCGATGAGCATTCGGGCGTCAAACCGGCCCGAAGCTTTGCCTCGGCCGCGTGGGGCGTTGCGCTAGCCGACATCAGCATGAGCCTCGACAATGTGCTGGCGGTCGCTGGCGCCGCCAAGGACCATCCGTGGATCCTGGTCTTCGGCCTGATCCTGTCGGTGATCCTGATGGGCGTCGCCGCCAATTTCATCGCCAAGTACATCGAGCGCTACCGCTGGATCGCCTACGTCGGCCTGGCGGTGATCGTCTGGGTAGCGGGCAAGATGATCTGGGACGGCTGGCACGACGTCGTCCCGCATATCGGACATTTGCTCGGCTGAGGTCTCCAGCCGCTTGCCGCAGAGGTCGTGGGTAGGCATGTCGTCGGCGATGGACACCATCTTCGCTTTGGCAAGTGGCCGGCCACCGGCAGCGATCGCCGTGGTTCGCGTCAGCGGCCCCGATGCGCATCAGGCCGGCGCGCGGATCGCCGGCCCACTTCCGCCCCCACGTGAAGTGTCGTTGCGCAAGCTACGTCATCCGGTGGACGGGGGCTTGCTCGACCACGCGATGGTGCTTCGCTTCGACGGGCCAGCGAGTTCAACCGGCGAGGATATCGTGGAATTTCAGGTCCACGGCGGTCGGGCGGTGGCCGTCGCAGTGCTTGACGCCTTGGCGTCGCTCGACGGTCTGAGATTGGCCCAGCCCGGGGAGTTTACCCGTCGCGCGCTCGAGAATGGACGCATCGATCTTACTGAAGCGGAAGGGCTCGCTGACCTCATCGAGGCCGAAACCGAGAGCCAGCGTCGTGCCGCGCTCGCCATCGCGGACGGCGGGCTCAAGCGGCAGATCGGGCAATGGCAGGCGCAACTCCTCGGCCTGTCGGCGAGGGCGGAAGCAACGATCGATCATGACGAAGAGGATGACAGCGACGCAATCAAAGCACTCTCTATCGACTGCGGCGCATTAGCAACAGAGTTGGCGACGTGGGGTGCAAGGCCGCGAATAGAGCCGCTCCGGGACGGGCTCCGAATTGTCGTCGCGGGGCCGCCGAATTCAGGAAAGTCTAGCCTAGTCAATGCGATAGCCGGTTCGGAAAGAGCCATCGTTACCGACATTCCAGGCACCACCCGCGACCATATCGAGGTTCCGTTGGCGCTTGGCGGAATCCCGGTCGTGCTGACCGACACCGCGGGATTGCGGACGACGGACGAAACGGTCGAACGAATCGGCGTCGAGCGTTCGCACGCGTTAATTGAAGGCGCGGATGTGCTGCTGTGGCTTGGCGAGCCGGATGAGGCGCCACCGCATCCGCGCCGGCTTCTCGTCCATGCCAAAAGCGACCTACCGGAGCGAGCGGCCACACCGGGTAGCTCGCTGCCTGTCTCCTCGCTCACGGGCAAAGGGATCGCCCTTCTGCTAGAACGGGTGGCGGACATCGCTTGCACATTGTTGCCGTGTGAGGACGCGCTGGCACTCAATCGCCGCCAGGCGGCGCATCTCGCAGAGTCTCAGGAAGCATTATCCCGTGCTGTTGGCGCAACAGATATCGTTACGGTAGCGGAAGATCTGCGATTTGCCCGCGGCGCGTTCGACCGGCTGACTGGGAGAGCGGGCGTTGAAGACGTTCTGGATGCGTTATTTGCCAGGTTTTGCCTCGGAAAATAGCTTGTTTCACGTGAAACACGCATTCCTCGTTCCCGCGACAGCGGAAATCCCCTAGGAATGCGCGATGTATGACGTCCTGGTGATCGGTGGAGGCCATGCCGGCTGTGAAGCGGCCGCCGCTGCTTCACGGCGCGGGGCGCGCGTCGGCTTGATAACGTTCCGAGCCGCAGATCTCGGCCAGATGTCATGCAATCCGTCGATCGGCGGGGTAGGCAAAGGTCATTTGGTGCGCGAGCTTGACGTTTTCGACGGACTTATGGCGCGCGCCGCCGACCGGGCAGCGATCCATCGCCGGATGCTCAACCGAAGCAAGGGCCCCGCGGTACAAGGCCCACGCGTCCAGGCCGACCGACGCCTGTACCGTGCTGCTATTGCCGACATGGTCAATAGCAGCGGCGTGGAGGTCGTCGTTGCTGAAGCGCAGCGCATGCACATTGAGGGCGGCCGCGTGACAGGCATCGAGACTAGCGAGGGCTCGATCGGCTGCCGATCACTTGTCATTGCCACCGGCACTTTCCTCGATGCTCGAATCTTCGTTGGCGACGTAATTCGATTGGGCGGACGGCGCGATGAGCGAAGCTCGGTCCAATTGGCCGAACAGGTCCGTGAAATCGGCTTGGGCCAGGGACGGCTGAAGACCGGGACGCCGCCGCGGCTCGATGGCCGAACGATTGACTGGGCGCGGCTCGAGGACCAGCCGAGCGATGCGGAACAATGGTCGATGTCGACCATGGACGACGGCATTCGCCCGCCGCAACTGCGCTGCGCGGTGGCTCGCACCAATGATCGCACGCACGAATTGATTCGGGCGAATTTCGACCGCTCGCCGCTGTTCGCCGGTGTGATCGAGGGAAGGGGGCCGCGCTATTGCCCGTCGATCGAGGACAAGGTGAAGCGGTTTGGCGACCGGGACGGCCACCAGATATTTCTCGAACCCGAAAGTCTCAGTGATGACCTGGTCTACCCCAACGGTATCTCAACCTCGCTTCCTGCCGACGTCCAGCTCGCCTTCGTCCGCACCATCGCCGGCCTCGAGCGCACCGAAATCGTGCGGCCTGGTTATGCGGTTGAGTATGAGTTCGTCGATCCTCGGTGCCTGAGCTCCACCCTCCAAACCCGTGAGACTTCCGGGCTTTTTCTCGCCGGCCAGATCAACGGGACGACCGGCTACGAGGAAGCCGCGGCACAAGGGCTGGCAGCCGGACTCAACGCCGCCGCTTATGCGCTTGATTTGAGCGAGGTTCGTTTTGACCGGCGCTCCAGCTACATCGGCGTGATGATCGATGATCTGACGCTGCAGGGTGTCAGCGAGCCTTATCGGATGATGACCGCCCGCGCCGAATACCGCCTGTCGTTGCGCGCCGACAATGCGACCAGCCGGCTCGGCCAGGCGGCGCTCGATGCTCACTGCCTGTCGCGAAACCGACGGAACCAAATCGCCGATCATCTCAAGTTGCGCGGTACGACTGCGTGGGCCGCGACCGGGGAAGGCCGCGCCGATGCGACCTATGCGCCCTATGTCGAACGTCAACAGCGTGAATGGGCCGAGGTCCGGCGCGATTCGGCGGTTGGGATTCCGCGCAACCTTGATTATGCGGCCGTACCAGGGCTTTCGACCGAGATGGTCGAGCGGCTCACGGCATCACGGCCGGAAAATCTCGACCAGGCCTCGCGCATCCATGGCGTGACGCCCGCGGCATTGTCGGCGGTCTATGTCGCAGCCAGCCGGCGCGCCGCCGCGTGATTGAGGCGCTCGAGCGAGCGGCCAATCGACCTGTTTCACGTGAAACATTTGCCCGGATCCAGCGATATGTTGAGCGGCTGACGACCGCCAATACCACTCAAAATCTCGTCGCCGCATCGACGATCAGTGGCGTTTGGGAGCGCCACATTCTCGATTCGGCGCAGGTTGCCCGGTTCGAACCATTCGTCGGAGCGACGTGGCTCGACATTGGTTCGGGCGCTGGTTTGCCGGGCATAGTGATCGCCGCGTTGACTGCTGGCCCGATGACTCTCGTTGAGCCCCGCCGCCTTCGTGCGGAATTCCTCACGGAGACAGTGGACGCCCTGGGCCTTGAGAGCCGCATTACGGTCCGCCAGTCGAAAATCGAGGGCGTTCTGGGCAAATTCGACGTCATTACCGCCCGTGCGGTGGCGCCTCTCAATCGTTTGCTCGGCTTGGCGCAGCATGTGGCGCATAAAGAGACGGTTTGGGCGCTTCCCAAAGGCAAAAACGCCAAATCGGAACTGGCCGAAGCGCAACGAAGCTGGCAATGTGAAGCGAGAAGCGAAACGAGCTGCACCGATCCGCAAGCGACGATCCTGGTGCTGCGCAATGTGGGGGCCAAGTCGAACCGATGATCCGCGTTGTCGTCGCCAATCAGAAGGGCGGGGTGGGCAAGACTACCACCGCGATCAATCTCACGACGGCGCTCGCCGCAATCGGTTGGAAAGTGCTCTTGGTTGACATGGACCCGCAGGGCAATGCGTCGACCGGCCTCGGCGTCGGCCAGGCGCAGCGCGAACGCTCGAGCTACGACGTCCTCATTGGCGGTGCGTCGGTGGTCGACAGCGCCGTCGCCACCCGAGTGCCGCGGCTCGACCTGCTGCCGGCGACCGTCGATCTGTCGGGCGCCGAAGTCGAGTTGGTCGCGCTCGACGATCGCGCTCACCGGTTGGACAAAGCGCTCGATGCGGTGCCGCCCGGGCGCTGGGACATCTGCTTGATCGACTGCCCGCCGTCGCTGGGCTTGCTGACCGTCAACGCGCTCGTCGCAGCCCGCCATTTGCTGGTGCCTTTGCAGTGTGAATTCTTTGCTTTAGAAGGGCTTAGCCAGCTTTTACAGACCGTCGAGCGAATTCGCCTGGCGTTCAATCCCGAGCTTGCGATCCTGGGTGTCGCACTGACGATGTTCGATCGCCGCAACAATCTCTCGCAGGCCGTCGCCGAAGACGTCCGCGCCTGCCTCGGCGCCGCGGTGTTCGAAACCGTCATCCCGCGCAACGTTCGGCTTTCCGAAGCGCCAAGCCACGGTTTGCCGGCGCTGATCTATGACCTGCGCTGCGCCGGCTCCGAAGCCTATGTGCGCCTGGCGCGCGAACTGATGGCCCGGCTGCCGCAGCGTGCGGAGGCGGCGTGACCGTCAAGCGCCCGGTGTCCGGGCTCGGCCGCGGGCTGTCGGCTTTGATGGACGAATCGGTTCGCCCGAGTGCGGAGACTCCGGCCGAATCTCGCGGTGGCGTCCGCGAGGTCGAGATCGCCCGGATCCGGCCCAATCCCAACCAGCCGCGGCTGATGTTCGCCGAAGAGGCCATCAGCGAACTCGCTGATTCCATTGCTGAAAGAGGTGTACTGCAACCGATCCTGCTGCGCCCGCACGGCGACGGTTACGAGATCATCGCCGGCGAGCGACGGTGGCGGGCGGCACAGCGGGCGCGGTTGCACTCCATCCCGGCGATCGTCCGCGACGTGGACGACGCGGGCACCGCCGAGATCGCGCTCATCGAGAATGTCCAGCGCGAGGACCTCAACGCCATCGAAGAGGCCGACGGCTACCGGCAGCTGATCGACCAGCACGGCCACAGCCAGGACGATGTCGGCCGGCTCGTCCACAAGTCGCGCAGCCACGTCGCCAATCTGCTGCGGCTGCTCGATTTGCCGCCATTCGTCCGGGAATCGCTGGCCCGCGGCGAGATCAGCATGGGCCATGCCCGTGCCGTGGCCACATCGCCCGACCCCGAAGCGCTGGCCAAGGAGATCATCGCCAAGGGCCTGTCGGTTCGCCAGGCGGAAGCGCGCGCGCGCCGCGAGAAGCGGCCACCGAGCGAGCTCCAGCTGACTGAACGGCGCGGTGATGCCGATCTCGAGGCGCTGGAGCGGCAGCTGGGCGACATGCTCGGCATCCGGGTCAAGGTCGCCCACAGCGGCACCGGCGGCACCGTGACACTGCATTACAACAGCCTCGATCAGCTCGACATGATCTGCCAGCGGTTGTCGGGCGAACCGATCTAGCTAGCGGCGGCGCGACGCCCGGCGGGCGATCGCCGCGAGCTCTTCTCCCAATGCCTCGGTCGGCGGCGGCGGGTCGCCGCGCATCAACGACCGCTCGAGCTTGCCGGCACGCTCGGCGACCGTCTCCAGTCCGCGCGAATCCCAGGTCGCGAGCAATTTCTCCAGCAGCGGTTTGTCCTTCCAAAACAGCGACTTGCCAAGCGACGTCATGACGGCGGCTGAGTGCTCGCCGGCGTCAACCCGGGCGCGCAACGGCGCCAGCACCAGCAATCGCCTCTGGAGCGCCCGGATGACTGTGATGGCTTCGGAGCCACCGGAGGAAAGTCGCGCAAGCTCTTCCGAAACCTCGCTCAGCGAGCCCGACAGCGCGAGATCCGCGAGCCTGAGGAAGTCGCCCTCGGGGACGTCGGCACCTACCGCATCGACCGCATCATGGTCGAGTTCCTTGGGCGATTCGGGCGCGGCGCCGACATAAAGAGCGAACTTGGCGAGCTCCTGGCCGACGATCGCCTGGTCGTTGCCGCAGGCGTCGGCGATCCGCGCCGCGACTCCGGGGGCGATGCGCAAGCCATGCGCCCGCCCGACTTCCGCGACCATGCGCTCGGCATCATGGCCTTCGGGAGCGTAGGACGCATGAGTAAGGGCGAGGCGATGGCCATCGGCGAGCTTGAGCAAGGAGGACGTCTTGCGCAGTCCGCCGGCGATGAAGATCACTGGGCTTTCGGCGGCCGCTGCGCCCAGCACGGCATCGACCGCGTCGGCGATCTCATCGCCGGCGGGCTCCACCCAGATCGCGCGCGGTTCGCCGAACAGGCTCATCGCCCCCGCCTCGTCGGCGAGGAGCGCGGGGTCGGAGCGAAGGGCGCCGGCGGCAACCAGGAGGCGAGTTGCGCCGAGTCCCTTCAACAAGCGGTCGCCCAGAGCTCGCGATTGCCCCTCGTCGGGGCCGTAGAGGAGATAAAGGCGGATCGCGCGGTCGGGTTGGTCGAGCGTCCGGCCGAGGCTGCTCTTACTGGCTTTCACCGGGGCGGCGGCGCCGGCGATGTCCGCGCCGCGAACAGGCCGAGGCGAGCGACGATCTGGTCGGCGAGCACCTCGGACAATCGCTCGACCGCGGTCTGCTCGGCGGCGACAGTCGCATATTCGGAACTGACGACGTCGATACCGGCATCGGATCCGGCCGTAGCGTCGAGCACGACGCCGCCGCTGCGTACGTTGACCAGCCGATAGCGGGCGCGGAGCGTCCGCCGCTCGCGGGTCACCGCGCGGTCGCCGCGAATGCCGAAACCCGTGATATTGTCGTCGAGTTCGACCTCGAGCCGGTAGAGGGGCGGCCCACCTTCGGGCCCAAGCCGCTCCGTCAATTTGTTATGGACCAGCCAGCCGATCTGGCCGCCAATCGGCGCCACCTCGACCGCGCGCAGAGTCGTTGCCACCGCGCTGGTCGAGCCGCCGCCATAGAGCGGCTGCAGCCCGCAGGCCGACACAGCGAGGGCGGCGCCAAACAGAAGAGCGAAACGCATCATGCGACGATATTCACCAGCCGGTCGGGAACGACAATGACTTTGCGCGGGCTCGCCCCGCCAAGCTGCCGCTGGACCTTGTCCGATGCCATCGCCAGCGCCTCGGTCGCTTCGCGGTCGAGGCCGCGCGGGGCATTGAGCGTGTC
>JBDSXT010000042.1:0-4890 GCA_039925985.1 Sphingomicrobium sp. | reverse complement strand
AGACATAGCCCGTGGCGGGGTCGGAGCGGAGGAACTGCTCATAGCTTTCGCGCTGAACCTCGATCAGGTTCGGCATTTCCGAGATTTCGTGAATGTTGCCGAAGATCTTGCGGATTCGCCTGGAGGAAGCGGAACCGCGGTTGCGGTTGCCGGCTCGTGCGTCGATCGCTTTGGTCGCCATGATATTCCCTGCGCTGTGACCGGACCCCCGCGAATGTGCAGGGTCCGGTTGGGCACCTCGAGAGGTGCGCGTTGAAGTCAGAGCGCTTTTCCCGCTAGCTCCTCCCCCATGCGTTTGACCCGTGCGCCGATCGGGTCCTGTCCCGGGGAGGGCAGGAAAAACTCCGGACGCACGTCACCGTGCGGCGGAGCCGTTATTTCGTGGATGGAGCCGATATACGCCTTCCGCTGCGGCTTGCAAGGGCCCTTGCGAAAAAGCCGCTTAAATTACAACGTCGCCAGGTGCCGGTTGTCGAAGGCGTGGGCGTATTGGTCGGTAATGGCGACCTTGCGCTCGATGGATTCCAGGATCGGCACGGAGAAATCGACCCCGGCCAGCCGCGAGCAGCTGCCGAGGTTGCCGGGCGAGAACACATTCACTTCGAGAATCTTGTCGCCAACGATGTCGATCCCGACCAGGAACATGCCGTCGGCGATCAGCTTGGGGCGGATGATCTCGGCCACCTTCAACTCGGTCAGACCGATCTCGACCGCCTCGGCGGTGCCACCGGCGTGGATGTTGGAGCGAATGTCGTCCTTCGCCGCCACCCGCCGCAGCGCCGCATATTTGCCGTCGATCTCGAGGGGCACGCCGTTCATCAGGAAAAAGCGGATATCGCCCTTCTTGGCGGCCGGGACATAGGCCTGGGCGATAATGTAACCGTCGCGTCCGATCGCCTCGATCATCTGGTTCATATTGGCCGCGGTCTTCGCATCGAGCTTAAAGACCCCCGATCCGCCCGATCCCTGGAGCGGCTTCAAAATGATATCGCCGCCATGGGCCTTGGCGAACGCCCGGATGTCGTCCGAATGCCGAGTGATCAAAGTCTCGGCCCGCGCCTCGCTCGGAAACGACTGGAAATAGAGCTTGTTTACCGCCTTCCCCAGGCTGTCGGGGTCGTTGAGGACGATTACGCCGCGCTTCACAGCCTCGCGCCCGAACAGGATCCCGGCCTCCGCCGCCCACGGCGCGGTCTGGGCGTCGAGCGACGGGTCATTGCGCAGCATCAGTACATCGACCTCGTTCATGTCGAGTTGCCGCGTCTTGGTGCCGACCTTCTTGAGCGCCGCGAACATTTCCTCGCGGCTGGCCCACTTCTTCTTCGGCAGGAAGCGGCCGTGGACGTGGAGGCGGTCGTCGGGCGTGAGCGCGAAATCGGACGGGGTCACATAGCAAACCTCGTGCCCGCGCATCGCCGCCTGGTGGGCGAGGACGGTGGTCGTGTAGCCGGCAAACTCGCGCTCAATGTCGTTGACGAAAAATGCTATCCGCAAGTCTTTCACTCCACTTCGAGGATTGAGCCGAGCCCGGCCCCAGCGCGCAAACGCGCGATCCGGGCTTGGGTGTCCGGGCGGGCCATGAATTCTGGCCTGAACCGCGGCGCATAGAGCAACCCGCGCTGCAACAGCTCCTCGATCAGCGGCGCATGCGCCGGAGCGATCTTGCCCAGCCAGTAAGGCTCGAGCGGTGCGCCGGCGGCGACCAGGTCGATCACAGCCTTGAAGCCTTTGAGATAGATCAGATCCTTGGCCAGCCCGCCCGAGCGATAGATGCGCGCGGTGATGTTGAAGGCGGTGCGCTGGCTGAACCCATGGTCGTCTGCGAGGAGGCGAAAGCATTGGCCGAAATCGGCGCCGCGTTGCATGGTATCGACCGCGACGACGCGCCCCGCCAGCAGCCTCACCCGGCTGGCGGTTAAGCCGCCCACCGCCCATTCAGCGAACACGCCAAGGCCCTCCTGCAGCCCCTCGTAACCGGCGAGTCCGGTGCGAAAGATCGACAGGGGCTGCAGCGCCCCATTGAACCAGGTCAGCAAGTGCACGCTGACCTCATGGGCGAGCAGCGCATCGAGCCGCCGCGCCGCCATCCTGGTGTCGCTCGACACCATGAGTTTGCCGCCCGACACCATCAGCCCGGCGGCGAGATCGTCGCGCACCTCGACTTGCGCGTTGAAGCGCTCGTCGGCGGCGCGGTAGCTGGCGATCAGCGCGCGTCCCGCTTCGGCGATTTCGGACGCGCCGATCATTTTGCCGCGGCTTCGCGGAGCCGGGGCCGCCGCCGCCAACAGGCTGTGCGCATCGGCCAACAACGCCGCATCCACCGTGCCGTAAAGCAGCATCGAGGCCGGGCCGAAGGCCGGGGTGTTGCGCACCGACAGCATGGTCAGTTGCTGGTCGATCTCGCGCCGTTTGTCGGTCAGCAGGCTCTCGAGCAACGGATCCTCGATCTTGCCGAGGTCGACCGCGTAGAGCCGCCGCTTGGCGTCGTCGGGATCGACGGTCAGCGGCCGGTACTGGAAGCGCGGCGGGCGCTCCGTATCGCCGGAGACGAACTCGGCCATCGCCTCGGCCGTGTTGATGGGCGACACCGACAGCAGGAAATCGAAGCTTCGTGCAATCCGGTCCAGCTTGCGGTCGGCGGACAAAGCGGCGGCTAGCAAGGCGCTGCGCCCGAGCGCGCGATAATGATTGGGTGCGCCCTGCTTGCCGTCGGCGTTGAACGCGCACGCCGCGCGCAGCACCGCGTCGCCGCTGGCATTGGCGAGGTCGCGAAAGACTTGCGGGTAGATCGCACCGCCCGGCGCGCGGTGGATTGGCGGCAGCCCGAAAGAGAGGTGCGAGAGGTCGGGATTGCTGTCGATCAGCTCGGCTACCGATGGCTCGAAATAGGGCCTTGTCCGGCGCTCGACCTCGCAGCGCCGGAGGTCGATCTCGACAGCCGCCATCGCCTTCGCCAGCGCATTGCCAGCGCAGGTCGCGCGGTCGTCGTCGCCGGGCCCGACAATGGCGTGGAAGCGGGGCAGGACGGGGGCGTCGTCGGCCGCCTCCGAAACCGACTCCTGGTCGAACAGCGAGATGACCAGCACATGGCCGAAGTGCTCGTGCATCCTCGCCACCACGGCCCGCAGCGCCGACGCCGCGGCGAGGTCGTCTTGCGGGCTCCACACCAGATAGGCCGGGCTATTCGACGCGACCCGCCGGGCAACGCTGTCCTCGGGATCGGCGGAGCGGTGGAGGACCAGAAAGTGCAGCGGCCGGTCGATGTGCACGCGTCCGCTGTCACCGACCTTCTGGCGCAGCGCTCCGGCCGCCGTGAACTCGGCGACAAAGGGGTCCGGCGCGAGGCGCAGCGAGGCTTGGCTCATTCGCCCAACAACTGCTCGGCCCGGCGCGCGATGTGAGTGATCAAGCCGCGCATCGCAGCGAGCTCGGCCGCGTCGGGTTGGCCGCTCCATTCGTCCATGAAAAACTTCTTGAACTCGAGCGCGATCGCGCAGGCTCGCCCGGGGTAGCGGTCGTGAATAAAGCGCGTCTGCTCGCCCTTGCCCTGGAAGGCGATGTTCTCGCGGACATCGAGCCGGCGGCCGTTGAAATCATATTCGGCCATTGCTTGCATCAGCGGATCAAGCAGGAACGCCCAATCGTCGCGCGGCATCGAAAAGGTGCCGATGTTGATGTCGGGCGCCGTGTCCTGCGGGGACGGCGCCCCGTCCGGGCCGTCGCGGCGGTGGTTGTAGCTGTGGACGTCGATCACCACGAACCGCCGATGCCGCGCCGCGAAACCGTCGAGAAGGGCCGCAAGCGCGCGATAATATTCGGCGTGAATGGCGAGCGAGCGCTTGGTTAGCGCCGGGTCGCACGCGCCGCCGTGCCACACCTCGAGCCCCCACGACTGTTCGGCCGTCTCATAGATCGCGCTGTCCGGGCCGCGGTTGAGGTCGAATTCGAAGCGCGAACGGTGGACGATGACCCGCGCAGGGACGTCGAGAATCGCCTGCCCGGTGAAGGGATCCTCCTCGCGCAGACGCCCAGCCTCGTCGAGCGCCATCGCGGCGGCGACTTCGGGCCGCAGCTCGTGGCCGTCATGAATGGCGGTGGCAATAACTGCCCCGGGCCCGTGGCTGACCGTCCACCACGGTTTCTCATTGTCTTGATCGGGTACCGTCATGCCTGAACAACCGCTTGTATCGGCTTTCGGTTGCGCGGGCGCGTTGCCGGGGAGGAAAAAGGGCGGCCCCTCGCGGAGCCGCCCTTCCTTCCCACGGATGCTTCAAGACACCCGCAAAACTTGTCAGAAGCTTACTTCAGTTCCACGGTGCCGCCGGCGGCTTCGATCTGCGCCTTGATCTTCTCGGCTTCGGCCTTGTTGACGCCTTCCTTGATCGGCTTGGGGGCGCCTTCGACCAGCGCCTTGGCTTCGCCAAGACCGAGCTGGGTGATGGCGCGGACTTCCTTGATGACGTTGATCTTCTTGCCACCGTCGCCGGTCAGGATCACGTCGAACTCGGTCTTCTCTTCCTCGACGGGGCCGGCAGCGGCGGCGGCGGCCGGCGCTGCAGCGACCGCGGCAGCGGCCGAGACGCCCCATTTCTCTTCGAGCGCCTTGGCCAAGTCGGCGGCCTCGAGCACGGTTAGTTCGGACAGCTGGTCGACCAGCTTGTTGATGTCAGCCATTGATTTTACTCCTGTGCGGGGCAGCGCCCCTGGTTGAGTTTTGATAATTCAGCGAAAATTCTAAGCCGCTTCTTTCGCGGCATAGGCGGTGAAAATACGGGCGAGTTGCGCGGCGGGCTCAATGACTGTGCGGGCGATTTTCGTCGCCGGCGCCTGGACCAGGCCGATAATCGTCGCGCGCAACTGATCGAGCGACGGCAGCGCGGCCAGCGCCTT
>JBDSXT010000041.1:0-6019 GCA_039925985.1 Sphingomicrobium sp. | reverse complement strand
ATTGCATGCATATCGAGGCCATCACCGGCAGCCGCCTGGAAAAGGTCAAATGCTGGACCCGCGACGAGTGGGCCGAGCAAGGCGTCGATGTCGACCAGGATTGGGCCAAAGAAGGCGTCCGCACAATCGGTTAAGCCGGGTGCGGCCCGGTCATAACTACTTATTAAATTTGCTTTAACCGACTACTCATGATTTCATGGCGGGGAACGACTTTGCCGGTCGGCGTTCCGCCAGGCTCCCGGCGAGCCGTTCGTGTTGCGGGAGCATGGGGCTTCCGCGTTGGGGAGACAATTCATGCACAAGTTGATGCTTGCCGCGCTTGGCGCGGCCGCCGTGGCGTTTACCGTTCCCACATCCGCCCAGGAACTCGCGCTCAAGGGTGGCGAGTATTGGGATATGGCAGCGATCTCCGTCGATGACGGACACTTCCCGGATTACGTCGACTTTCTAGCCGGTGAATATCGCAAGCGGAATGACTTTTCCAAATCGAAGGGCTGGATCAAGGGTTACCACATCCTCTCGAACATCAACCCCCGCGACGGCGAGCCCGATCTCTATCTCGTCACGATCTCCGACCACATTACGACGCCCGCCGAAGACATTCAGCGCGAAAAGGAAATGAATGCGTTCATGGCGCAAAGCACTCGTCAATCGGCGGCGGGAAGCGGACATCGGGCCACGTACCGCAAGCTCAAGGGTAACATGCTGCTCCAGGAACTCGTCTGGTCGCGCTAGTTGAAAGCGGGAGCGCCGCTGCTCGGGCGGCGCTCCTTCCGCTTGGGCATCGACGAGCGCTCGGGAACCCGCTCCAACAGCCGAAGCGGAAGAGTCGGAAGACTGGTATCCTCCCCTTCGGGCTCAGCGCGTTCCCAAGCGACTTCTTGCCTCTTCGAGCATAGCCTTGAAACGAGGATCGTCGGAAATAGGTGCAAAGTCCGGGTCCGACTCCAGGTGGCGCAGCTGCATTCGGCTGTCCAAGCGCTCGAAATAGGGTCCGAGCGTCTCGATGGCGGACTCCCGGTCTCCCAACGATATCGAAAACGCACAAGCGAGGTTATAGCGCATCGACTGGTTATCGGGATCGATCAAGATTGCTCGTCGTGCCCAATCTCGCGCGCGATCGCTCTTGCCGAGAGTCGAAAGGGCACTGGCGCCCCATGCGAGCTCGTTGGCGTGGGAAGGGTCCTGGGCAATGGCTCGTTCCGCGCGGGAGATGCACAATTCGGCGGCGCCACGCAATTTTCCGGAATCGCCCACTGCTTGGTAGCAGCTCATGAGCATCGCCGCGCTGGACGTGTCGCTTTCCATTGCCGACGCGGCCTTGTCGAAGAACGGAATCGCCTCGTCGATGCGAGCGTGCCTGTAGAAAAACGCCGCCATCTCCCGGTTTGCCTCCCACGACTGGGGTGCAAGCTTGAGGGCCGTTTGGATTTGACGCTCCGATTCCTCCGGACGCCCCTCATCGTCGAGGTAGCGAGCCTTGACACAATGCGCTTCCGGGAGAGCCGGATTTAGTGCGAGCGCCCGTTCCGCGGCGGGTAGCGCGTCCTCTTCTGTCCCGTGCCAAAAACGAAGGAGCGCCTGGGCGAGCGCCATCAGCGCCCACGCCTGCGCATATTCGGGATCGAGCGTCGTCGCTTCGCGGCACAGCCGAACGATCATTCGGTGTCGGTCCGGATAGGAAAAGCCGCCGCTGATCCACCGTTCCCGAGCCATGAGGTAGAGGCTGTAGGCATCGACGTTTGACGTCCCCCGATCCTCAATCGCATCCTTTTCCTGAGGTAGCAGCTTGAGTTGCAGCGCATCCACGATGGCTTTCGAAATCTCGTCTTGAATATCGAAAATGTCAGTTAGGTCCCGGTCGAAGCGATCGGCCCAAAGATGCTTGCCGGTCGCACCGTCGATCAGCTGAGCATTGATCCGAATGCGGTTTCCTGCCTTGCGGACGCTGCCCTCTAAGACGTGGCTGACGTTGAGCTGCTTGGCCACGTCCTTCACATCCGGACTTTGCCCCTTGAAACCAAAGGCCGTGTTGCGCGCCACGACCTCAAGGGCGGAGATTTTCGAAAGGTCGGTCGTAATGTCCTCGCTAATGCCGTCGCTGAAATATTCCTGCTCGGGATCGCCGCTCATGTTGCTGAACGGAAGGACGCAGACCGATGCACGAATGGCGGTCACGGAAGAGCTTTTCAGCTCCGAGCCGGCGGCTTCGCTCGTGCCCTTTACAAGCGCGGCGACGCTCGCCTCAAGCTTGCGCCATGCCGAGGAGGACGTGTCGCCCTCCCACCCTTTCAGGTTGGCGCACTGAATCTGATTGAAGGGCATGGGTGGAAGTGTGCGATCGAGAAGCGCCTGGACGAGCGTTCCGGTTTCGCACGCAGTATCTGCCTCCGCTCGCACCCAGTGTGACTTTGCGGATTCGGCCGACCAAAGGACAACGACGGCCTTCGCCGACTTAAGTCGCTCCTCGATGACGTCGGCGTAGGGACGATGCGCGGGCAACTCGTCATCGCGCCACACCGTATAGCCCGATTGACGCAACTCCTCCGCGATGCGCGTAGCCTGCGTCTCGTTTTGCCGCGCATACGAGACGAATACATCTGTCATCCAACGCCCCTGCATCCTTGGTATCAGGATTCCAAAGGCAAGTCATAACCGACTTTCTTTCAACGAGCAGCCCATGCCCGCAACGTTACTAAATCAAACCTCGCGGCTAACGGCAGGAATGGGTCGAAAGCGGACGCTTAGGCAGAAGCACAATCCGTTTCCAACCCCGCCCGCCTAATGCGGCCAATCGACCCGGTCACCGGTCCTTATGCCAAGCGCGCCCGCCCGCCCGCCGCGGATCTCCAGCACCAGCGCGATCGGCTCCCCGCCCGGCACCGGCTCCAGCGACAGCGGCACGGCGGTGACGATCCGGGCGATGGTGCCGTCGGCTCGGATGAAAATCATGTCGAGCGGAATCAGGGTGTTTTTCATCCAGAAGGCCACCGGCTGCGGCGGCTCATAAGGAAAAATCATGCCGCGGTCGGGGCCCAGCGACGGCCGGTCCATCAGGCCGGTCTGCTGCTCCGCGTCCGAGCGCGCGACCTCGACGATGAAGCGGTCCGTTTTTAAGCCTGAGCGGATGTCGAGCGTCACCTGCTCGAGACCGGCCGGCGAACGTTCGGTCAACGCCGATGGCGCCGCGCCCTTCGGCGCGCACGCGGCAATCGTCGACGACAGCATCAGCGCCGTTCCGAGGATCAGTGCGGTGCCCGCAGCTCGACGGCGGTCAGGCCCTTGGCACTCGGCGCGATCCGCGCTTCCAGTTGCAGGCCCGGTTGCAGCTCGCCAAGCCCCGACTGGCGAACCGTTTCCATGTGGACGAACACGTCCTCCGGCTCGCCCGGGCGATTGACGAAACCATAGCCCTTGACGCGATTGAACCACTTCACCTCCACCGGCAAAAACTCCCCGGCCGTCTCCGACAATGCCTTGCGGTCGGCTCGGTCTTTTTCGGAGATGGAAGCTTTGGGCTGGACAGGCAAGGCCGAGCTGAGGTCGATCGCCAGCACCCGCCGCACCTGCAGCCCCCGCTCCAGCCGGGCCGGGACGCATTGGACGAGTGCGCCTTCGGGCAGGCTCCGCCGGCCATGATCGCGAAGCACGCTGAAATGGAGCAGCACATCGCCTTCGACGTCGTCGCTGACCAGGAAGCCGAAACCGCGGGTCGAGTCGAACCATTTCACCCGGCCCGTGATTGGCGGCAATTCGGCCCCGTCGGGTTCGAGATTCCCACCGGACGGACCCGCCGGAATGCCGTCGATGGGGGCGTCCGCCGCCTGCTGGGTGCTGCCCCGATGCACCCGCGCACCGTAACATGGGTTAGACCGTCGGCAAAACGACTTTGGCCGAGGCGCCTAACCGCTCTGCTCGGCCAGGTCTTCGACGTCGATGGCGGCGCCTGGCGGCAAGTCGATGATTGCCCGGGCGAGGCCGAAGCCATGCCCGGCGCGGATCATTGCGCCGATTGCCCGCTCCCGCATTTTCCGGTCCGCCGCCTGGCTTGCAAACGGACCCAGATGACGGCGTTCGGCAAAGCGCAACGCCGATTCCACCGCTTCCGACCGAGCGAAGTCGCGGGCCGGCGCCGCGTCGGGCTCGTCGACGCCGGCGACGCGGAGCGATTGGTCGACCCGCCGCAATCCATAGCCGCGCCCCGTCAGCAAACGCGATTTGGACAAGGCGTAGGCCGCGTCGTCGACATAGCCCTGCTCGGCGAAGCGCTCGGCCAGCGCCTCGAGGTCGGCCGGCGATCCATCGTCCCAGCCGCGTTCGCGCACCTTGCGGTCGAGATAGGATCGCAGCTTGGCGCGGGTCGTCGCGAACCTGCCGACATAGGCCAGCGCAAGCTCGTTGAGCTTCCCTGCATCGAGCGGTGGGCGTGGTTTCCGTTGCGGGCTGGAACGCATGCGCCCTTTTTGTGCCACACTCGCCAACCATCACCAAGCAGTGGCTGGTTCAGCTTGCAGCCACCCAGGGGGCCACAGACACGGCCACCGGACGTCCACTGACTGAGGAGGGAACCGCGTGCTCGATTTAAAGCCGACGGCCGACCGCCCCCTGCCCGGCATGGATGGCCTCGCTCCGCCCGGCGGGACGCCGACGGTCGATGGACAGCTCCGCCGCATCGCCGATTTCGCAACGCTCGGCGACGCCCTCGACTATGCTGCGCTCGGGCGGCGCGGGCTCAATTTCCATGACGCCCGCGGCACGCTCGTCCAGACCTATCCCTATTCGGAGCTTCGCGGCGAGGCGCTGGCCCATGCCCGCCGCTTCATCGGCCTCGGTCTCAAGCCTGGCGACCGCCTTGCCCTGATCGCCGAGACCGGCGCCGAATTCGCCGCCGCGTTCTTTGGCGCGGTCTATGCCGGGCTGTGGCCGGTGCCGCTGCCCTTGCCGACCAGCTTCGGCGGCCGCGAGGCCTATGTCGATCAATTGAAGGTGATGCTCGCCAGCTGCAATCCCGCATTGTTTCTGTTCCCGTCCGAGATCGCCGAATTCGCCGGCGCCGCCGCCGAGCAGCTCGGCCTTGCCGCGCGCCCCTGGGAAACCCTGGCTGAGATCGAGCCCGCCTCGGTCGATCTTCCCGACCTCGGCACCGACGACATCGCCTACCTCCAATATTCGAGCGGCTCGACCCGCTTCCCGCACGGCGTTGCGGTGACTCACAAGGCACTGCTCGACAACCTCCGCGCGCACGGCGTCGGCCTCGAAATGGAGCACGCCGATCGGGTCGTTTCGTGGCTTCCGTGGTACCATGACATGGGGCTCGTCGGCTGTCTGCTGTCGCCGATCGCCAACCAGGTTTCGGTCGACTATCTCAAGACCGAGGATTTCGCGCGCCGCCCGCTGGCCTGGCTCGACCTGATCAGCCGCAATCCCGGCACGACGATGAGCTACTCGCCGACGTTCGGTTACGACATTTGCTCGCGCCGCATGTCGTCGCAGACCCGCGCCGAGGATCGCTTCGACCTGTCGCGCTGGCGGATCGCCGGCAATGGCGCCGACATGATCCGCCCCGACGTCATGCAGGCGTTCGTCGACTGTTTCGCCCCCGCCGGTTTCAAGGCCAGCGCATTCTGCCCGAGCTACGGCCTTGCCGAAGCGACGCTGGCCGTCTCGCTGATGCCGCCGGGCGAAGGCATCCGCCTCGAGCTGGTCGAGGAATCCGAACTGTCGGGCGCCGAGACCCGCGACCGCGAGCGCCCGCGCCGCTTCCGCGCGATCGTCAATTGCGGCCGCCCGGTGACCGGCATGGACGTCGAGATCCGCGGTCCCGACGGCGCCCTCCTCCCCGACCGCGGCATCGGCAAGCTCTACGTCCGCGGCGCCAGCGTCATGACCGGCTATTTCCGCGATCCCGAATCGACCGCCGCCTGCCTGACCGGCGACGGTTGGCTCGACACCGGCGACATGGGCTATTTGTCGGGCGGCTACATTTTCATCGTCGGCCGCGCCAAGGACATGATCATCA
>JBDSXT010000040.1:0-27112 GCA_039925985.1 Sphingomicrobium sp. | reverse complement strand
ATGTCCGCTTTCCACCCATTGCGGACGCCTGGCTGGCGTGAGACAGTCCGCCTTAGGGAGTATCCAATGCGCCTGTCGAAAACCCACGGATTCAATCGAACTTTGTTTGGCTCGCTCAGTTGTGCAGCCACCGCGCTCCTTCTCGTTGGCTGCGCGACGACCCCACCAGCGGGACCTGTTGTCGCCAAGGTCAACCCCTCGAGCATTGCCGCCGCCCCAGCGACCTGGGACGGGCGCGAGGTCGAGATGGTTGGATTGGTGGTCTGGGAATCCGGCGGCTTCGGGCTCTATCAGGACTATGGAGCCTATTGCCGAGGGGCAGAACACGCAGCGATCTACGCCCATTGGGCGGAGTGGCCAGGGGTAACGAAGGAAGATAGCCGCAGGCTCGCGACCGTACGCGGGGTGTTCCGCAACCGTTTGGGCGTGAAGCAAGCGGACGGGAGCTCGCTCGTATTGGCGGCGGCGCCGGGTCCGGGACCGCTGGAGCCGGGGGTGGTCGTCAGGTGGCTATCCAAACCTAAGGCCCCCTGTCCCAATCGTCAGTAGGCAGGGGAAGAAGGCCGCTTTCGACCCAAAGCGGGCATTTAACCGCACTCCCTAGTCTCGACGCCGAAAGAGATACAAGTGCGGATCTGTGCATCGATCATTGCAATAGGCCTGGCGACGAAAGGGGGCACTTTGGTGTCATGCTCTGTCGCGGGTCATCAACTAATTCAGCTCGGCCCTAGTCCTTGTTCCGCTGCTTCTTTTCATCCTCGTCGAGCATAGCGATCGCGGCCGGGCCATCGCCAGCGGCAATTTTCCCCATGATCTCCAGGTTTCGCTGGCCCGATTTGCCACCATGGGGATCGTAGGCGATTGGACCGAACGCGGCTCGCGCCTGGTCGATTTTTCTGTCGACGAGCAATTGTCGAACTGCCATCACCCGAAGGGTCTTGTCGAACGGCGCCATCTCGAGCGCATAAAGCAGGCCCTCCACAGCAGTCGGCGACGGCCGCGCGCCTTGCTCCACGAAGCTTTGGAAATACAGCATCAACGGTTCGGCAGCGTCGGGATCCAGGCGATTGGCCTTGGCGATCGTGCCGCGAATGCCCGTCCAGTCGGCCGCAGCTGGATTGGTTTTCGCCAGCTCCATCATTGCACGGCCCTTGTATACCCAGGCCTTGAGCGCTCGGGGGTTGGCGGCAATGGCGCGATCGGCGGCGGCAACGACCTTGTCGTAACGTTTGGTGCGAAGCTCGGCGGCGGCAAGAGCGACGAGCACGACTGGGTCGTCGGGGAATTTCGCTGCCGTGTCGCGGGCGTTGGCCGCAATATAGCGCGCTTCGCCATCTTTCGGTCCGGCATCGGTGCGCATTCGAACGCGCATGATCGCCGCTTCCCCCGCAGCCAGCGGCCGAAGTGCGATCGGCCCGGGAGAAATTTGCGCGGCGGGAATGGTCTGAACGGGGAGAGTTTTTCGAGCGAGATATTTATCCAGATCGCGACCGAGTTGCTTCAGGTCGCCAAAGGCGGCTTCCGCGGACTTCAGCGGCGACTCTCCCTTCTGGATGCCCTGCAGGTATCGCGAAACCTGGCCGCGTCTTGAGGGTTCGAACGCGAGGTAGTGAGTGAGAAGCCAGCCCTGGCTGTAGATTGAGACAAACTCATTGCCGCTCATCTTGTCGGTGCTGCCCGAAAGCAGCCACCTAAGCGACACTGAATCGCGGTTATTATGCAATTCGTAACCGCGGTAATCTGGAGCAGCGCCGAAAGTGACCGAGCCGTCGGCACCGATTTTCGCCGTCGCGAAAAACTCGGCATAACCTTCTCGCATCCAAGCCGGGTAGGCCACCGGGCGTTCCTGCAGCATCAAGTGATGCAGATATTCGTGGAAGAAGACGACTTCCCCGTCCAAATCCAGTTTGTTTTTCGTCCGTTCGGAATTGACGAAGGCCACCGACCCGCTCGCCTGACCACGGTAGAACCCCGCGACTCCGCTCGACCCGGCGAGATCGCCGACCGATTCCTGATCGCGGAGGACATAGACAATCAGCCGGTTTGCATCGCTCAACGGAGGGTCCGCCATTTTTCGAGCAACGCGAACGGCACTATCGTATCTCTCGAGCCGAGTCGCATAATCACGCAGCACGTCCGGATTTTGCTCGGAGTAGATGAAATAGTGCTGTGTCCGTGCTTCGTGCCATGCCGCCAGTGCCGGCGCCGGAGTAAGCAGCAACATTACCAGGGTAATCGCCAGGGTCCGGCAAAGTGCGTCAAGCCGCTGACAAAAACGGAATTCAACCGGACTCGTCCCCGATGAGCCCGTCCTTGTCGCGACTTTCGAAGAAACGAATGGGCACGGTAAGTTGAGGTGCTGGGTCATCATGTTCCCCGTTGCTATTCCACCGTCCGTTTGCGAGCAACTCTACGCGGCCCGGCGTATTTTGGCGGAGAGGGTGGGATTCGAACCCACGGACGGGTTGCCCCGTCGCTGGTTTTCAAGACCAGTTCCTTAAACCACTCGGACACCTCTCCTGGAACGACCAGCCGTCGTTCACACTGCAACGCCTATCGCGCCAAAGGCCGGCCATGCAAGGCGGGGCGGGCCGTGCAAGGCGCGCGGTGAACCCGGCTGGCGCAGGAGGCGTTGATTCTCCTAGGCTAAGGTGGGGACGGAGGTGCGTGTGCGTGTGCGTGGGTCGTGGAGCTGGACTTGGGTGGGACTCGCAGCGGTCGCGCTCGGCCCGGCGAGCGCACAATATCAGCCGCCGCAATATCCTGCAGCCCCGCGGACATCCGTTCCAACGCCGGCCCCGGTCGTCATCCATCGCACGCAACCTTATGCCCAGCCGGCCTATGCCGCACCGACCGGGTTCGAGGCGTACAAGATCTGGCTGATCGGCCGCGCGCGGCGCGAGGGGGTGCGCGAGGCGACGATCCAGGCGACCCTGCCCGGGCTCCAGCTCAACGCCCGCGCGATGGAGCTCGATCGGGCGCAGCAGCCGCGGCCGCGCACGTCCAGCTTCATGGCCCCGTTCGCGCCGTATCGGAGCGAGCACGTGACCGACTCGCTGATTCGGCGCGGGCAAAGCCGCTTTGCCGAACATTGGCCGCGGCTCAGCCAGATCCAGACCAGCTATGGCGTCGATCCGGCGGTGGTGATGGCGATCTATGGGCACGAGACCAGCTATGGCGCGATTACCGGCAGCTTCGACCTCGTCGAGGCCCTGGCCACGCTGGGTTACGAAGGCCGCCGCCGCAACTTCTTCGAAACCGAGCTGATCGCGACTCTGAAGCTGATCGACCTCGGCATTCCGCGCTGGCGGCTGAAGGGCAGCTATGCGGGCGCGACCGGCTATCCGCAGTTCATGCCGTCGGTCGCCCTGCGGCTGCGCGCCGACGGCGACGGCGACGGCTTCGCCAATCTGTGGTCGAGCGAGGACGATGGCTTCGCGTCGATCGCCAATTATCTGCGCGACGCCGGCTGGAAGCGCGGCATTCCGTGGGGGATCGCGGTGCGGACTCCGCCGACGCTTGACCGCATGGCGATCCGCTCGATGCTGACGCCGCCCAAATGCCCCAAGGTGTACCAGCGCCACAGCCGCTGGCTGACGATGGCCGAATGGCGTTCGCTCGGAGTGGCGCCCTATGCCGGACGGCCGATTCCCGAGACCGAGCTGGCGACTTTGCTCGAGCCCGACGGTCCGGGCGCGACGGCGTATCTGCTGACCAACAATTATCGCGCCATTCTCGATTATAATTGCTCGAACTATTATGCTTTGTCGGTCGGGCTGTTGGCCGATGCGATTGCGGGGCGTTGATCGCTCTCGCTAAGGCCCAATTCGCTCGATAGAGAGAGCCGGTCACCTCAAGCAACAGGCCGCCACATTTCCATGATCCGATCCATCTCGCTCGCAACCGCGGCAATTGCCATCCTCGCCACCGCTGCTCCAGCCGCCGCGCCGACGTTCGAAACGCCGGCCAGGGTCGCCTATTTGATCGACCTGTCGTCGGGCGCGGTGCTCTACGCCAAGGATGCCGACGTGCGCATGCCGCCGGCGTCGATGGCCAAGATGATGACCGTCGAGGTGGCCTTCGAGCTCATCGACAAGAAGCAGCTGGCGTTGAGCAAGATGTGCACGGTGCGGCCCGAGACCTGGCAGAAATGGCACGGGCCGCAGGCGGGCTCGACCATGTTCCTGTCGACAAGCGAGCAAGTCAGCGTCGAGAATCTGCTGCACGGCATCGTCACTTTGTCGGGCAATGACGCGTCTGTTGTCCTCGCCGAGTGCATTGCCGGCACCGAGCAGGCGTTTGCCGGGCAGATGAACGCGCTGGCGCAGAAAATCGGGCTGACCAACAGTCACTTCGGAACCGCCAATGGTTGGCCCGACAATGGCGTCACGTTCGTCAGCGCGCGCGACCTGGCGACGCTCGCTCGCTCAGAGATCGAGAACCACTTCGCATTGTACAAGAAATTCTATTCGCAGCCGAGCTTCACCTGGGGCAAGACTCTGGGGTCGAACCAGGACATCACCCAGCAGAACCGCAACCCGATCCTCGGCCATGTGCCGGGGGCCGACGGGCTCAAGACCGGGCATACGGACGAGGCGGGCTATGGCTTTACCGGCTCGGCGGACCAGAACGGACGCCGGCTGATCGAGGTCGTCGCCGGCCTCGGCAGCTGGGACGCGCGGGTGCAGGAATCAACCCGCCTCATCCAATGGGGCTTTGCCGCCTGGACCGCCAAGCCGCTGTTCAAGGCCGGCGCGACGGTCGGCTCGGCCAAGGTTCAGCTGGGCAGCAGCAGCGAAGTCAGCCTGGTTGCACCGCGCAATCTGGCGGTCACCGTGCCGGCCGGGCTGGCGAGCGGGGCGACGGCCATGAAGATCCGCTACCAGGGGCCGCTCGCGGCGCCGATCGCCAAGGGCCAGCATGTCGCCGACCTCGTCGTCACCACCGGCGACACGCCGCCGCAGGTCGTGCCGCTGGTCGCCGGCGAGGCGGTTGGGCGGGCCGGGTTCTTCGGCCGCATCTGGCTCGGCTTCAAGCAGCTCGTCGGGATGGCGTGAGGGGACGCTTCATCAGCCTGGAAGGCGGGGAGGGGGTTGGCAAGTCGACCCAGCTCGAGGCTCTCCGGACGGCATTGGTGGAGCGCGGCATCGACTGCCTGACCACGCGGGAGCCCGGCGGGAGCGAGGGCGCCGAAGCCATTCGCGCATTGCTGCTCAGCGGCGACGACGGGCGCTGGTCAATCCGGTCCGAAGCCTTGCTGTTCGCCGCCGCCCGCGCCGACCACGTCGAAAAGACCATTCGTCCGGCGTTGGAGCATGGGCGCTGGGTGCTGTCCGACCGCTTTGTGGATTCGTCACTTGCCTATCAGGGCGGGGCCGGCGGTTTGGGCGTGGAAGCCATTCGTACGATTCACGCGCTTGGCAGCGAGGGATTCCTTCCCGACCGGACGCTGGTGCTGCAGCTGGGCGAGGGGAGTGAACGGGCAAAGGCGCGCGATCAGGCGGGCAGCGACCGGATCGGCGGGCGATCGGCCGAATATCATGATCAGGTCGATGCGGCGTTCCGGATGATCGCGGACGAGGAGCCCGAGCGGGTGCGCATGGTCGACGCTTCCGGAAGCCGCGAGCAGGTCACGCAGCGCTTGCTCGAGGCAATCGCGGACTTGCTGCCGTGATCGTCGGACATGACAAAGCGGTGGACGCATTCGGGACTGCGTGGCGCGCCGAGGCGCTTCATCATGCGTGGTTGCTTGCCGGGTCGAAGGGCGTCGGCAAGGCGAGCTTTGCCCGGGCGGCGGCGACGCGCGTCCTTGCCGATGCCGCCGGGCCGCCGGTCGATCTGCCCGGCCTGGCGACGCCCGACGAGCATCCGACCGCCCGGCTGATTGAAGCGCGTAGCCATCCCGACATGCGCTGGCTCGAGCGGCTCGAGAATCCGAAGACCGGCGCGCTCGCCCGCAACATCACCGTCGACCAGGTGCGCGGACTCGGCGACCTGTTCGACCTGACGCCAAGCATGTCGCCGTGGCGCGCGGTGGTGATCGACGCCGTCGACGATCTCGAGACCGGGGCGGCCAATGCGCTCCTCAAAATGCTCGAAGAACCGCCGGCCAATTGCGTATTCCTGCTGGTCAGTCACGCCCCCGGGCGATTGCTCCCGACCATTCGCTCGCGGTGCAGAATGCTGGCTTTCCAACCGCTTGGCGATGGCGTCATGGCGTCGGTGCTGGAAACGCAGCTGCCCTCGGCAAGCGCTGCCGACCGGTCCAAAATCATCGCCAAGGCGGGCGGCTCGGTCGGCCGGGCGATGGCCTTTGCCGCCCTCGATCTGACCAAGCTCCAGGATGCCGCGGCCAGGATCCTGCGCGACGGCGACCCGACCAACGCCCGCCGCTCCGACCTCGCCATCGAGCTTGGCCGCAGGGGCGCCGGCGAACGCTACGCTGCCTTTCTCGATCTGGTGCCGTCGCTGATTGCTCGCCAGGCGCGCGGCCTCAAAGGGCGGCAACTGGAACAAGCGCTCGACGCCTATGCGCAATCGCGCGAGCTGGCCGCGCTGGCGCCGCGCTTGTCGCTCGACCCGGCTTCTACCGTGTTCCAACTGGGCGGGATCCTCGCATCGGTGGCAGCGCGGTCTTCGCCATAAAAGGCGCTTCCTTGAAGGGCGGGACGGGGGCGGCTAGTGCCCCTCGCGATGGCCGAGCCCTTCTACATCACCACCGCGATCTCCTACCCCAACGGGCGGCCGCACATCGGCCACGCCTATGAAGCGATCGCCGCCGACGTCATTGCGCGCTTCCAGCGGGCGCAGGGGCGCGACGTCCGTTTCCAGACCGGGACCGACGAACATGGCCTGAAAATGGTCCAGGCGGCCCGCGACGCGGGGTTGGAGCCACGCGATTATGCCAAGGAAATGTCCAACGTCTTCCAAGAGATGTGCGACGTGCTTGAGGTCAAATACGACCGCTTCATCCGCACCTCGGAAGCCGATCATTACCGCGCCAGCCAGGCGATCTGGGCGGCGATGGAGGCCAAGGGCGACCTCTACCTCGGTCGCTACGAGGGCTGGTACTCGGTCCGCGACGAGGCGTTTTACGACGAAAGCGAGCTGGCCGATGGGGAAGGGGGCGCCAAGCTCTCGCCCCAAGGCTCGCCGGTCGAGTGGACCGCGGAAGAAAGCTGGTTTTTCAAGCTGTCGGCCTATCAGCAGCCATTGCTCGATTTTTACGCGGCGAATCCGATATTCATCCAGCCCGACAGCCGCCGCAACGAGGTGCTGCGCTTCGTCGAGGGCGGCTTAAGCGACCTGTCGATCTCGCGCACCAGCTTCGACTGGGGCGTGCCGGCGCCGGGTCACCCCGGGCATGTGATGTACGTGTGGCTCGACGCACTGACCAATTACATCACTGGCCTCGGCTATCCCGACGATACCGAGCTGTTTCAGCGCTACTGGCCGGCCAACGTCCATTTGATTGGCAAGGACGTCGTGCGCTTCCACGCCGTCTATTGGCCGGCGTTTTTGATGTCGGCGGGGATCGCGCTGCCCAAAATGGTCTACGGCCACGGCTTCCTGCTCAGCAGCGGCGAGAAAATGTCCAAAAGCATCGGTAATGTCGTCGACCCGTTCGCGCTTGCGACACGCTTCGGTGTCGACCCGTTGCGCTATTTCCTGCTCCGCGAAGTGCCGTTCGGCCAGGACGGCAGCTACAGCCCCGAAGCCATCGTCAACCGCGTCAATGCCGAGCTCGCCAACAGCTTCGGCAATCTCGCGCAACGCACATTGTCGATGATTTTCAAAAATTTGGACGGCGTCATTCCACAACCGGGTGAGGCGTCCGAGGACAAGGAATTGCTCGCGATCGTCGCTTCAGCAGTCGACCGCGAGGTCCCCGAGGCCTTCGAACGCTTCGCATTTTCGGTCGGCATCGAGGCGTGGCTGAAGGCGGTGTTCGCCTGCAACGCTTTTGTCGACGCCCAGGCGCCGTGGGCGCTGCGCAAGACCGACCCGGAGCGAATGGCGGCGGTGCTCGGCACGCTGGCGATGGCGGTCCGACAATTGACGGCAGCGATCGCGCCGGTGACTCCCGCGTCGGCCGAAAAGCTTATGGCGCTGATCGAAAGCGGCGACGGCGGCCAACCGATCGCCCAGCCCGTGCCGATCTTCCCGCGGCTGGAGCTTGAGGAAGCGGAAGCGTGAGGCTGATCGACAGCCATTGCCATCTCAATTATCCGGGGCTGGTCGAGCGCCAGGACGAAGTGCTCGTGCACGCCCGGGCGCGCGGGGTCGACGGCTTCCTCAACATCTCGACTCGGCAGGACGAATGGGGCGCCATCCTCGCCACCGCTGAGCGGCACGACGACGTCTGGGCGAGCGTCGGCGTCCACCCGCACGAGGCCGACGCCCATCCCGACTTGGGCGCGGACGCGCTGGTCAAAGGCTCCGCGCATCCCAAGGTGGTGGCGATCGGCGAGTGCGGGCTCGACTATTACTACGACAAGTCCGACCGCGCCGCGCAGCGCGAGCGGTTCGAGGCGCATATCGAGGCGGCGCGGGCGACAAGCCTGCCGCTGATCGTCCACACCCGCGATGCCGAGGAGGATACGGTGGAAATTCTCGGGGCGGCGGTCGAGCGGGGCGGGGTGACCGGCGTCCTCCATTGCTTCACCGGCAGCGCGGACCTGGCCCGCAAGGCGCTGGACCTGGGCTTTTTCATCTCGCTGAGCGGGATCGTCACCTTCAAGAACGCCCGCGATCTTCAGGACACGGCCAGACGGGTGCCGCTCGACCGGCTGCTGGTCGAAACCGACTCGCCATTCCTCGCCCCGGTCCCGCATCGCGGCCGCCCGTGCGAACCGGCCTTTGTCGCCGACACCGCGGCATTCGTCGCCGAATTGCGCGGTGAAGCGCTTGAGACGCTGGCCGACGCGACCACCGCCAACTTCTTCCGGTTGTTCAGCCGGGCAGCCCTTGAGCAGTCCAAAGCGTGAAAGTCCGCATTCTCGGTTGCGGCACGTCGACCGGCGTGCCGAAGATCGGCAACGACTGGGGCCAGTGCGATCCCGATGAGCCGCGCAACCGGCGCATGCGCTCGTCGATCATGCTCGACAGCGCCGGCGAGAGCCTGCTGGTCGACTGCGGTCCCGACCTTCGCCAGCAATTGCTCGACGGCGACATCGGTCGGATTGACGCCCTGATCGTCACCCACGACCATGCCGACCATGTCCACGGCATCGACGATCTCCGCCCGTTGGCGCAGGCGCTGCGGCGAGCAGTACCGCTTTACGCGCGCAAGAACGACCTCGAGCGCTTCAAGATGCGCTTTGCTTATGCGTTCGCCCAGGCCGGGCCTTACCCACCGGTGGTCGCGCCGGTTCCGCTCGAGCACGAACTGCGGTGGGGCGACGCGTTGCTGCGTTTCGTCGATCAGCCGCACGGCGGCATTACCTCGCTCGGCATGCGCATCGACGAGGGTCCGCGCTCGATCGTTTATTCAATAGATTTTCATGAGTTGACCGCCGCAATGGCCAACCTCTACCAAGGCAGCGACGTGTGGATTTGCGACTGTTTGATGCGTCGGCCGCACCCGAGCCACGCGAATCTCGATGCCGTGCTCGGTTGGGCGAGCGACCTCAATGTTGGGCAGTTGTACCTGACGCACATGGGCAACGGGCTCGATTACGCGACGCTGGTCCGTGAACTGCCGGACTGGGCGGCGCCGGCGCACGACGGGCTGGAGATCAGCCTTTGATGACCAACGATCTAATGCTCGGCGGCGTCTATATCCTGATGGCGGTGATGCTGGTGCTGGGCTCGTTGATGGCGCGGCGCGAGCCGGCGGCCAAGCTGCTAACCATGGCGTTGGCCTGGATCGCCATTTTCGCCGCGGGCTTCGTGTTGTTCACCTTTCGCGACGATTTCGGCTGGGTTGCGCAGCGGCTGCGGGCCGAAGCGACGGGCGAGCCGGTCCAGCAGGGCAAGCAAATCCGCATACCCATGGCGATCGACGGCCATTTCTGGGTCGATGGACGATTGAACGGCCAACGCGTCAAATTCCTGGTCGACAGCGGCGCAACCATGACCACCATCGGCCGCGAGACCGCGACCCGGACTGGAATCGAGGTGAGCCCGACGCAAGACCAGATCGTCCGAACCGGCAACGGGCTGATCAAGGTGTCGAGCGGCCGCGCCGACAGCTTGCAGATCGGCTCGATCGAACGGCGCGACGTCGGCTTGCACGTCGCCGACAATGACGAGCTCAATGTCCTCGGAATGAATTTCCTGTCGTCGCTCGAGCGCTGGGGGGTCGAGGGACGCTGGCTGGTGTTGGTCCCGTGATGTCCTCCACAATTCCAGCATCACTTTACATAATACATATTATCAGACTATTGAACGGTGGGCGGAAAAGGCCCCCTACGGTCGGAAATTCCGCGTGAACCTCGACCGCCTGGTAACAATCATGCGCCGGCTCCGCGATCCTGTGAGCGGCTGCGAATGGGACCGCGTCCAGACCTTCGCGACGATAGCGCCCTATACCATCGAGGAAGCCTACGAAGTCGCCGACGCGATCGTCCGCGACGACATGGACAGCCTCGCCGACGAGCTTGGCGATCTCCAGCTCCAAATCGTCTTCCATGCGCAAATGGCCGAGGAAGCCGGACATTTCACGCTTGACGACGTGATCGACCGGATTTGCGACAAGATGGAGCGCCGCCACCCGCATCTTTTCGGTGATGCCGAGCCCGGCGGCCACCATCAGTGGGAGGAAATCAAGGCCGCCGAGCGGCAGAAATCGCCGGATTCGAGCGCCCTGGCCGATGTCGCGCTGGCGCTGCCGGCGCTCGAACGCGCCCAGAAGCTGCAGCGGCGGGCGGCGCGGACCGGGTTCGATTGGCCCGACGCCGATGGGCCGCGCGCCAAAGTCGACGAGGAATTGGCTGAGCTCGACGCGGAAAGCGAGCCGGATGCTCGCGAAGAGGAACTAGGCGACCTGCTGTTTGCCGTCGTCAACCTCGCACGGAAACTGAACATCGATGCCGAAGAGGCTCTGCGCAAAGCCAACCGCAAGTTCGAGCAAAGATTTCGGGCGATCGAGACGCAGCCCGAATTCAACCAGCTGTCGCTGGATGAAATGGAAGCGCTGTGGGTCCGCGCCAAGCAGGATCAGGCCGGCTCCAAAGCCTGAAACCGCGCCCAATTGTCCCGCGACAGCCGCACCGACAGATGGATCGCGTCATCGTCGCCGACTTGCTGGTCGAGAACTTCGCCGCGGGCGTGGAGCCAGGCGATCCGGCTGCCGTTGCTGGACGGCACGACGATGTGCACGATTTGGTCGTTTTTGGTCAATTGCTCGCCGATGCGCTGATTTAAAGCGTCGAACCCCCAGCCGGTAAGCGCCGAGATCGGAACGACATCGTCGCGCCGCGCTGCTTCGTTGAGCAGGGCGTCACGGTCGTCGCCGTTAAGCAGGTCGACCTTGTTCCAGGCTTCGATCCGCGGCGGCCCCTCCTCCCCCAGCCCAAGCGCGGCCAGCACGTCGTCAACATCCTCGCGCTGCGCGTCGTGGTCGGGATGCGCCATGTCGCGAACGTGGATCAGCAAATCGGCCGAGGACACTTCCTCGAGCGTCGCGCGGAATGCCGCCACGAGCTCGGTCGGCAGGTCGGAGACGAACCCAACCGTGTCCGACAGGATCGCCTTGTCGAAACCGGGGATGCGGATTTCGCGCATGGTCGGGTCAAGAGTCGCGAACAGCAAGTTCTCGGCGAACACAGCTTCGCCGGTCAAACGATTGAAAAGCGTCGACTTTCCCGCGTTGGTATAACCGACAAGCGCGACCACCGGCCACGGCGCCCGCTGGCGCCGCCCGCGGTGCAGGGTGCGGGTCCGCTTGACCTGTTCGAGCTCGCGCTTGATCTTGGCCATGCGGTCGCGGATCAGCCGCCGATCGGCTTCGATCTGGGTTTCGCCGGGGCCGCCGAGGAAGCCGAAGCCGCCGCGCTGGCGCTCGAGGTGGGTCCAGCTGCGCACCAGTCGCCCCGCCTGATAGTCGAGATGAGCGAGTTCGACCTGGAGACGCCCTTCGGAGGTCGCCGCCCGCTCGCCGAAAATCTCGAGGATCAGCCCGGTGCGGTCGATGACCTTGGTCTTGGCCTCGTCCTCCAGGGTCTTCTGCTGGACGGGAGTCAGCGCGGCATCGACGATCAGCAGGCCGGCGTGATGCTCGCGGACGGTTTCGGCGATCTCCTCGATCTGCCCTTTACCGAGCAAGGACGACGGCCGGATCGAGCGGAGCCGGTATGAGCGCCGGGCGGCGACCTTGACCCCGATCGCTTCGGCTAGCCCCTGCGCCTCGTCGAGGCGGGCTTCGACCGAGCGGCGCGCACCCGCGGCGCCGCGGCCCGTGCTTTCGGGCAGCACCAGCACGGCGCGTTCGCCGCGAGCGACGTCGACGGCTTCGAGCTTATTCAAGCTCGCTCTCGGCGGCTGGTGTATCGGCGGCCGGAGTCGATGAATCCTGTTCGGGCTCGAGGTCCAGCGCATGCTCCGGCTGAAGCGTCGAGATCGCGTGCTTGTAGACGAGCTGGACCTGCCCGTCGCGATCGAGCAGCACCGAGAATTGATCGTAACCGGCCACCGCGCCTTGCAGCATGACGCCGTTGACCAGGAACACGGTCATCGCCTCGCTTTGGCGGGCGGCCGCGGCGAGGAACAGGTCCTGCAACGCCGCGCGGCCGCTTGTTCCCTGTCCATCCTTGCGGGCCGCGACAAAATCGGCCGGCATGGAGCTCGGCATGATCGTCGAGATCGAATGCTTGTAGACCAATTGCGAGCCGCCATCGCGGCGCAGCAGCATCGAGAATGAGTCGAACCAGCTGATCACGCCTTGCAGCTTGACGCCCTTGACCAGGAAGATGGTCACCGGGGCTTTGGCTCGCCGGACGCTGTTGAGGAAGTGATCCTGCAGGCTGAGCGCCTTTTCAGCCATGCTAGCGTTCCCTCCTATTCCTCGCCGTCGCGTTTGTCGCCGATGCCCAGCGCCTTCAATTTGCGGTGCAGCGCCGAGCGCTCCATGCCGATGAACGACGCGGTGCGCGAGATGTTGCCCGAAAAGCGTCGGATCTGGATCTTGAGATATTCACGCTCGAACGATTCGCGGGCCTCGCGCAGCGGGCTGCCCATGATCGTCATCGATGAACTGCTGGTCACGCCGGTGGCGCCCTGGCTGTCGAGAATTTCGCCCGGCAGCAAATCGACCTCGATGCAGCCGACGCGGTCGCCGGGCGCCAGGATGATCGTCCGCTCGATGATGTTGCGCAGTTGCCGGACGTTGCCTGGCCATTCGTGCGCCTGGAGCGCGGCCATTGCCTCGTCCGACAGGCTCGGCGTCGGGATCCGCCGCTCGGCGGCAAAGCGGGCGAGGAAATGGCTGACGAGTTCCGGAATGTCCTCGCGGCGATCGCGCAGGGCGGGCAGTTTCACCGGCACGACGTTGAGCCGGTAATACAGGTCCTCGCGAAAACGGCCGGCGGCGATTTCCTCGGACAGGGTGCGCGAGGTCGCCGACAGCACGCGGACATCGACTTTGACCGGCCGTTGCCCGCCGACCCGGTGATAGCTTTGGTCGGTCAGCACGCGCAGGATCTTGCCCTGGGTGGTCAGCGGCATGTCGGCGATTTCGTCGAGGAACAGCGTGCCGCCATGCGCCTGCTCGAGCAGGCCGGGCCGCGATGCCCCGTCGGCTTCGGAGCCGAACAATTCCTCTTCGACCCGGTCGGGACTCATCATCGCCGCTGACAGGACAATGAAGGGCGCCTTGGCGCGTGGGCTCCACAAATGGATCATCCGGGCGGCGATTTCCTTGCCGACTCCGCCGGGGCCAGTGATCAGCACCCGGCTGCCGGTCGGCGCCACCCGTTTCAAAGTCGCGCGGACGGTGTTGATCGCCACCGACGAGCCATTGAGTTGTTCGTCCTGGCCGAACTGCTTGCGCAGAGTCGCATTTTCGCGGCGCAGCGAGTCGGTCTCAGTCGCGCGGTCGACCAGATAAACCAGCCGCTCGGCCTCGAACGGCTTTTCGATGAAGTCGATCGCGCCTTCGCGGACCGCGGCGACGGCGGTGTCGAGATTGCCGTGACCGGAAATCACCAGCACCGGGATGCTCGCGTCCCGGCGCTTGATCTCCTGGAGCAATTGCAGCCCGTCGAGCCGCGAGCCCTGCATCCACACGTCGAGCAGGACCATTGACGGCCGCCGGTCGTCGATCGCCTCGAGCGCGGCGGTGCTGTCGGCGGCGGTACGGACCGCATAGCCCTCGTCTTCTAGCACTCCGCTGACGAGATCGCGGATATCGGCTTCGTCATCGACGACCAGGACTTCAAGCGCCATCAGCTGATTTCCTCTGAGTTTTCGTCATTATTGCCCGGTTCGTCGCCAGCTTCGCTTCGTTCCGAGGCGAGCTTGGCCAGTCGGTCGGCGTCGAAGGCGATGCGGACGTGGGTCCCGCCCCCCTTGCGGTCGAGAAAGGCGATTTCGCCGCTATGCTCCTCGACGATCTTCTTGACGATCGCGAGGCCGAGGCCGGTGCCGCGCACCCGTGTCGTCATATAAGGCTCGGTCAGCCGTTCGCGGTCTTCGGGCAAGCCGATCCCGGTGTCGAGCACATCGATCACCAATTGCTCGCCGTCCCTGCGGACGCGCAGGTCGATGCGATCGCCGGCCAGGCTATGCTCGCCACGATTCCGCCTGGTTTCAATGGCTTCAACGCCGTTCTTGACGACGTTCGTGAGTGCCTGGGCAAGCTGGCGTCGATCGCAGACCATGACGAATTCGCCGTCCAACGGGTCGAGCACGAACTTAATGCCGGGGTGTGCGACCTCATGCAGGAACAACGCCTGCTGGGCGATCTCGTGCACATTCTCCTCGCGGAACACCGGCTTGGGCATGCGCGCGAAGTTGGAGAATTCGTCGACCATCCGGCGCAAATCGCCGACCTGGCGGACGATGGTCCCGGTCAGTTGCTCGAAAATCTTCGGATCCGACTGGATTTCGCCACCGAAGCGCCGCTGCAGCCGCTCGGCGGCCAGCTGGATCGGGGTCAGCGGGTTCTTGATCTCGTGGGCGATCCGCCGGGCGATGTCCGACCAGGCGGCGCGGCGCTGGTCGGTCAATTGGTCGGTGATGTCGTCAAAGGTCAGGACGGCGCCGTCCTGGTAGCGCACCCGCTTGACCGCGAGCGTCCGCTGGCCCGTGCCAACGGCGACCAGAACATCCGCTTCGGGCTGGTCGCCGCGGATAAATTCGTCGAGGTCGGCGGAGACTTTCGACAGCGCCACCCCCTCGAGCTCCGCGCGCCCTTGTGGCAGCAGCGCCGCGGCCGAGCGGTTGATTAGGAGGATTTGGTTCCTGGCATCGAGCGCGATGACTCCGGCGGTGACGCTCGACAGCACTGCCTCGATGAACGCCCGGCGGGTTTCGAGCTGGGTGTTGGCGGCTTTCAAGGCCCCGGTCTGCTCGTCGAGCCGGCCGGTCATGCGGTTGAACGCGGTTGCCAGCGTCTGGATTTCATCCTCGGTGTTGGCGACCGGAACGCGGGTCGAAAAATCGCCCTCCTCGATCCGTCCGGCGGCGGCGACCAGCTGCCCGACCGGGCGGACCAAGCGATCGGCGAGCTTCAAGGCGGTAAAGATCGCCAGGCCGACGATGACCAGCGCTCCGAGTAGCAAAGCCGCGTTGAACCGCAGCTGGTTGGTCCGCGACCGCGCCAGCAGTACCTGGTAATCGTGCATGACGTCGTTGGCCCGCTGAATTTGCTGCTGGAACCGCGGCTCGAACACGCGCGCGGCGTAGAGATAGCTGTTGGGCACATAGGCGAGCCGCGTCAGCACCCCGATGCGGTCGGATGAATTGATCGAAACGCTTGGCTTGCGCTTCAACTCCTCGATCTTTTGGGGCGGAATCACTTTGTCGAGCGGCCGGTCATAGGGGTTGACCAGGGCCAGCGTCCGGATCTGTTTGTCGGGCCCGTAAGTAAAAATAATCGCTTCCGACAGATTGCGATTGAGCACCTGATTGCGGCCGAAAGCTTCGGCGAAGCGCGGGTCGTCTATGGCGATGACGCGCAAATAGCCGGCAAGGTCGCTGCTCATCGTCACCGTCTCAAGCGCGACCCTCTCGACCTCGGCATCGTAGGTCGACCGGGCGACCTGGACGGTGTTTTCGAGCATGCCCCGCGCGCGGTCGGAGAACCAGAATTCGAGCCCGCTCTGGAACAGCAAGGACGCGAAGATCGCCACCAACACCGTCGGCACCGCGGCGATCACCGAGAACAAGGCGACCAGCCGCGTGTGCAACCGGCCGCTGCCGAGCCCGCCTGACTCTGCGCGGTCCATTGCAACCTTGCGCGAGAACAGCACCATGAGGGCGATCGCCGGGATGAGGATGGCGACCAGCAGCAGGGCGATCAGTGGCGGCGACAGCAGCGATCCGGGCTGGGCGCCGCGGCTCAGCACCCAGGCGCTGAATGCCAGAATGGCCAGCAGGGAGGCACCGCTACCGAGCGCCGCATAACGATAGAATCGCCCGCTGGCCCGCTCGCGCGCCAGCCAGTTCGCCGTTGAGTTAAGCGCCGTCGTTCCGGCCCGTGCATCCATCACTGTGGCCCCTAGCACGGTCGCGTTGCCTAAAAAACACAGTCTGTGCTCGGGCGGGCTTTTTATCCGTTCCGCTAGCCGCCTTCAGGCCGCTGAACGCGCGAGCCAGGGCGCGTAAAATTCCTCGAGCATCGCGACGACGACGCCAGGATCGTCTTGTGTGTTGACCCGGTTACGGAATTCGGCCGAGCCCGGAAGACCCTTGGTGTACCAGCCGAGATGCTTGCGAGCGAGATTGACCCCGGTCGTCCGGCCGTAGAGCTCGAGCATCGCCTGATATTGTTCGAGCATCGTCGCAAGTTGCTCATCGAGCGTCGGGTCGGGGCGCGAGCCGCCGTCGCGAAGCGCCGCGATCGCCTGGCCGAGCAGCCACGGCCGGCCATAAGCGCCGCGGCCGATCATCACTCCGTCGGCGCCCGATTGCGCAAGCGCTTCCTTCGCGTCGGCGATCGAGCAGATGTCGCCGTTGACGATCACCGGCACCGTCACCGCCGCCTTGACCAGGGCGATGAAGGTCCAGTCGGCGCTGTCCTTGTACATCTGGCAACGCGTGCGGCCGTGGACGGTGATCATCTGGACGCCGAGGTCCTCGGCGACGCGCGCGAGCTCGGGCGCATTGCGGCTGTTATGGTCCCAGCCGGTCCGCATTTTGAGCGTCACCGGCAGTTTGACCGCCTTGACTGTCGCATCGATAATGGCGACCGCCAGCGGCAGATCGCGCATCAGGGCCGAGCCGGCATCGCCATTGACCACCTTCTTGACCGGGCAGCCCATGTTGATGTCGATGATCGCGGCGCCGCGCTGCTCGTTCAATTTGGCGGCTTCGGCCATTTCAAAAGGCGCGCATCCTGCCAGCTGGAGCGACACCGGCTCCTCCGACGGATCCCACAGCGATTTCTGCAGCGACTGGCGAGTTTCGCGGATCATCGCCTGGCTAGCGATCATCTCGCTGACCGTCAGGCCGGCGCCATAGCGCTTGACGATCCGGCGGAACGGCAGATCGGTGACGCCCGTCATCGGCGCCAGGATGACCGGCGCGTCGATGCGGACGGGACCGACGTTGATGGGCTTGACCAGGCGCATGGGAAGGCGCGGCTTTACAGGAGCGCCGGTTGGGGAGCAAGGCGCGGGCAATGAGCGCCACCGCCCTAATCATGGCCGCCGGCAGCGGCGAGCGCATGGGCGGCGAACAGCCCAAGCAGTATCGCGAGCTCGCCGGGGTCCCCGCTTTGCGCCGAGCGATCATGCCGTTCGCCCACCATCCGCGCGTCGACCGTATCCGCGTGGTCATTGCACCCGGCTGCGAAGACCAAGCTTTCCGCGCGATCGGCGAGGGCTTCGACGAGCTGGACCTGGTCGTCGGCGGCGCAAGTCGTGGGGAGTCGGTCCGCGCGGGGCTCAATGTTACCGACGGTGACGTCGTGCTGATCCACGACGCGGCGCGGCCGTTCTGTCCCGCGGCGGTAGTTGATCGCCTGCTCGATGCGCTGGCGTCAGCGCCGGGCGCAGTTCCAGTGCTCGCGGTCACCGATACCTTGGCGAGGTCGACCGGCCGGCTCGGCGACACCATCGATCGCGACGGTGCGGTGCGGGTCCAGACTCCCCAGGCGTTCCTGTTGCCCGATATCCGCCGCGCCTACGACCAGTGGCAGGGCCCCTACCCCAGCGACGATCGCGCCGTTGCCCAGGCCGCCGGCCTCGATGTCGCTGCGGTCGCCGGCGCGTTCGAGCTCGACAAGCTAACCACCGGCGAAGATTGGGCGCGCGCCGAAGAGCTTCTCGCGGCGCGGACCATGTCGCGTGCGGGAATGGGTTTCGACGTCCATGCTTTTGGCGGTCCGGGACCGGTGATGCTCGGCGGAATCGCCATTCCGCATGGCAAGGGCCTGGCCGGGCATAGCGACGCCGACGTCGTCCTCCACGCCATCACCGACGCCTTGCTCGGCGCCGCCGGGCTCGGCGACCTCGGCGAGCATTTCCCGCCGTGGGACGCGCAATGGAAGGGCGCCTCATCGGACCGCTTCCTGATTCACGCCGCAGCGCTTATCAGCCAGCACGGCGGGATCATCGACCATGTTGACTGCACCGTCATTTGCGAGGAGCCGAAGGTCGGCCCGCATCGTTTGGCAATGCGGGCGCGGATCGCCGGGATCCTCGGATTGGGTGAAATGAGCGTGAGCATCAAGGCGACGACCACCGACAAGCTCGGTTTTACCGGCCGCGGCGAGGGCATTGCCGCCCAGGCGATCGCCAGCATCCGAATGCCCGCCAGCCGATGAGCGCCAGCCTGCTTCCCAAGGCGCTGGTCGACAAAGCGCGCGAGGTGGTCGAGGCCAATCGCAAGGCCGGCCGCCGGATCGCCGTCGCCGAGAGCTGCACCGGCGGCCTAGTCGCCGCAGCTATCACCGAAATCCCCGGCTCCTCCGATATCTTCGAGGCTGCGTTCATCACTTATTCGAACGCTTCCAAGGTCAGCCAGCTGAAGGTCAGCGAGGATCTGGTCGACACCTTCGGCGCGGTCAGCGTCGCCGTCGCCTGGGCGATGGCGCGTGGCGCCTTGCTGGCATCGGAGGCCGACGTTGCAGTCGCCATCACCGGCATCGCCGGGCCCGACGGCGGGACTCCCTCGAAACCGGTCGGCACCGTGGTCTTCGCCCGCGCCGACAGCGATGCCAACCCGGCGCAGATCGTCGCCGACGAGAAATTGTTCGAGAAAATGGACCGGTCGGGCGTGCGCCTTCAGGCGGCGCTTTGCGCGCTCGAATTGCTGATGCCGTAAAGCGCCGCGGCGCGCTGTTCGAAGGCTCCGGTCATGCGCCGCAAGGCGCGGTCGAACATCTGCCCGGCAAGCGCCTCGAAAATGCGCGAACGAAACGCGAAATCGACCGAGAAATGAACCTCGGTGCCACCGCCCGGCGCGGGATCGAAGCGCCATTCATTCTTCAGATATTTGAGCGGCCCTTCGATATAGTCGACACAAATGTGGGTTGGCCGCTGTTTGGTGACCCGGCTGGTAAAGCGCTCCTTGAAGGCGTTGAAGCCGACCACCAGGTCGGCGATCGTCTCGGCCTCGCTCGACGAGCGGACCCGCACCGCGACCACCCACGGCAGGAACTCGTCGTAGCGAGCGACGTCGGCGACGAGCTCGAACAATTGCTCTGGCGTGTAAGGGAGATGCTTCGTCTCGCTGTGCCGCGGCATCAGGCTTTCGCCCGCTCCAGCCCCGCCGCCCGCGCTTCCTGCATCTTCCGGAAATCGTCGCCGGCATGGTAGCTCGACCGGGTCAGCGGCGACGCCGCAACCAGCAGGAAGCCCTTGGCGCGCGCGATCGCCGCATAGGCGTCGAACACCTGCGGAGCCACGAACTCCTCGACCTTGGCGTGGCGCGGGGTTGGCTGGAGATATTGGCCCATGGTCAGGAAATCGATACCGGCCGAGCGCATGTCGTCCATCACCTGGTGAACTTCGAGTCGATGCTCGCCCAGGCCGACCATCAGCCCCGACTTGGTGAACAGATTGGGGTTCTTGCGCTTGACGCTCTCGAGCAGCCGCAGCGAGGCATAGTAACGCGCGCCGGGACGGATCGTCGGATAGAGCCGCGGCACTGTTTCCAGATTGTGATTGAAGACGTCGGGCCCGGCCTCGACGATCGCCTCGACCGGCGCCTCGCCCTTGTTGCGGAAGTCCGGGGTCAGGATTTCGATGGTGGTGTTGGGCGCCAGCCGGCGCAGCGCCTCGATGACCTTGACGAATTGCGACGCGCCGCCGTCGGCAAGGTCGTCGCGGTCGACCGAAGTGACGACGATATGCTCGAGGCCAAGCTCGGCCGCGGCGACCGCGACATGCTCGGGCTCGAGCGGATCGACGGCGCGGGGCATGCCGGTCTTGACGTTGCAAAAGGCGCAGGCGCGCGTGCAGGTGTCGCCGAGAATCATCACCGTCGCATGCTTTTTGGTCCAGCACTCGCCGATATTCGGGCAGGCGGCTTCCTCGCACACCGTTACCAGGCCCAGCGAGCGCATCAATTTGCGCGTTTCGTGATAGCCGGGGCTGGTCGGCGCCTTGACCCGAATCCAGTCGGGCTTGCGCTGGCGAAGCTGAAGGGCCGGCTCGGTCATGCCGGCGAGATAGCGATTGACGGCCTCTCTTGCCACCCCTGCCCTCGTCCCGCTAGCCGAGAAACCAATGACCTACCTCACCGAACTGATCGACGGCTATCGCCGCTTCCGTCACAAGGATTGGGCCCGCGAACGCGAACGCTGGTCCGATCTTGCCGAAGGCCAGAGCCCGCGGATCATGATCCTCTCCTGCGCCGACAGCCGGGTCGATCCGGCGCAGATTTTCGACGCCAGGCCTGGGGAAATGTTCGTCGTGCGCAACATTGCCGCACTCGCCCCGCCCTATGAGACGAGCCGCGGCTATCACGGCGTGTCAGCAGCGTTGGAGTTCGCGGTGACCCAGCTCGGCGTCGGAGAGATCCTGGTCATGGGCCATGGCTTGTGCGGTGGATGCGCGGCCGGGCTAACCGGTCAGTTTCGCGATTCCGGGCACGGTGAAGGCCATTTTATTGCGGATTGGGTGCGGATGCTCGACCAGGCTCGCGACGTAGTCCTGGCTCGCCACGACACGCTCGATCAAGCCGCGTTTCAAGATATGGAATGGGAAGCAGTCAAGGTCAGCCTCGCCAACCTGCGCACCTTCCCGTGGATATCGGAACGCGAGGATGGCGGAGAGCTTATGCTCCACGGCGCGCATTTCTCGATTGCCGAGGGCCGCCTGTATTTGCTCGACGAGGCGGAAAATAAATTCCGCCCCGCCTAGCTAACAATCATAGGTCAGGCTGCGATTAGCAGCGGGTGTTATAATCGTAGACCGGACGACCGTACTGGTCGACGTAATAGCAATAGCCGCGCGTATCGCGGTACATCTGGTGGCCCTTAACGACCGCACCGAGCACGCCGCCGAGCACTGCGCCGGCGAGCGCACCCTGGCCAACGCTGAGGCCTGGAATGACCGCGCCGGCGACGCCACCGGCAATGGCTCCACCAACCGCACCGGTCGCTGCGCGACCCGCTTGGCCGGTGTTGTTGTAGCCGTTGTTGTAGGGGTCATTGTAGCCGTTATTGTAGCCATACGGGCTGGTCGTGGCGCAGCCGGTAACTGCGACGCTGGCGGCGAGTGCGGCTGTAATTCCGAGATATTTTTTCATCTGCTTGTTCCTTCGAACTGGCCCCCTGTGAAGGTTTTAGTGCTTGAAAGGGCGTTTCGTTCCCGCATCAATCATCTCACGGGCACGATCCTCGCTCGGATGTGGTCATTCGGCGACACTTCGCTAGACAGTCGCAAGGGCCGCACATGACGGGGATTCGCGCGATGAAAGACCGCAACGGCGACGCCGAAAAGAACATCGCTCTGTTGATCGATGCCGACAATGCGTCGGCCAGCCATCTCGATGAGGTGCTGCTTGTGCTCAGTGAGCTCGGCACGATCAACGTCCGCCGCGCCTATGGCAATTGGGCCAAGACCAGCCTCAAGGGTTGGGAGACGCTGACCGGCCTCCATTCGATCATTCCGATGCAGCAGTTCGACGTCGCCAAGGGCAAGGGCGCGACCGACATGCGGCTGATCATCGACGCCATGGACCTGCTGTACCGCGGCAACGTCGATGGCTTCGGGATCATGTCGAGCGACAGCGACTTCCTGCCGCTCGCCCAGCGGATCCGCGAGGAAGGCCAGCCGGTCTATGGCTTCGGGACCGCCAAGACCCCGCTCCCCTTCCGCCAGGCCTGTACGCGTTTCTTCGACGTCGCCGCGCTCGCCATGGAAGAGCAGGACGCGCTCGAGCAGCCGGTCATTTCCAAGGGTCGCCGGCCGGTGGACAGCGAACTGCTGCAGGTGCTCGGGGCGGCGTTCAAGGCTTCGAAGCGCGACGAGGACGGCTATGCGTCGCTGTCGGAACTCGGCCAGCGCGCCAAGGCGGTGTCGAGCTTCGCCGCCCGCAACTATGGCTACACCCGCCTTTCGGACCTCATCCGGGCCGTGCCCAATTTCGAGGTCAAGGGCGGCGAAGAAGGCGGATTGCTGGTCAAGCGCTTGCGTTGAGGCGCCACGCCTTGGCGCCACCTGTTGTCCTTTCGCCACGGCTTTGAATTTATTCTCGATAGGCAGGAACTAGCGTCCTTACAGCCAGTTAGTGACATTCATCTGACGTTCACGAAAATCGGACCGCAAGCTTGACCCCGCGCGCGCACCTCAAGGCCGAGAAATATCTCGAGACCGCGATGGAGGCGGTCGCCGCAGGTGAGGCACGCCACGCGCTGCTCGATCAATTGCCGGTGCCGATTTACACCACCGACGCGGACGGCGCCGTCACTTACTGGAACCGCGCTTGCGTCGAATTTGCCGGCCGTGAGCCGCAACTTGGCCAGGACCGCTGGTGCGTTACCTGGAAAATCTACACCACCAACGGCGACCATTTGCCACACGACCAATGCCCGATGGCCCAGGCGATCCGCGAGCGGCGTGAAGTTCGCGGCGCGGTCGCCATCGCCATGCGCCCCGACGGCAGTCGCCGCGCTTTCACGCCCTATCCGACGCCGATATTGGACGCCGCGGGAAATTTGACGGGCGCGGTCAATATGCTGGTCGACGTCAGCGTCGAGCAGGCCGGCGTGCTCGCCGACCAGGCGCAGCGCTGCCGCCGCCTAGCCAACGCGACCTACGATCGCCAGACCAGCGGCATGCTATCGGCGATGGCGGAAGAGCTCGAGCAAAGCGCCGCGGAACTCAGCGCCTAAAGCAGCTCCAGAGATCGCGGTACGCGACACGGACTTTGGGGCAGGTCAGGAACTGCCAAGGTGCGTGGCCCGTTCGACTTTCACCCAATCTGGAGATGAACCGATGGCCGACGACGCCGAAACACGCGAAAAGCTGGAAAAGAAGTTGTGGCACGCGCTCGACAGCTCGCCCTTCCTGATGCTCGGCCTGCAGGGCGTCGACGACAGCTTTACCCGGCCGATGACCGCCCAGATCGACAATGACACGGTCTATTTCTTTGCCGCCCATTCCGAGGACTTGGTCAAAAGCTTAAGCGGCACCAACCGGGCGATCGCGACCTATGCAAGCAAAGGCCACGATCTGTTCGCCTCGATCCACGGCACGCTTCAGCTCGACGACGACCGCGCGGTCATCGAGCGCCTGTGGAACCCGTTCGTCGCCAGCTGGTACAAGGACGGCAAGGACGACCCCGATCTTGCGCTGATCCGCTTCGACACCGAACGCGCCGATGTTTGGGAAGCGGCCAAGGGCGCGACGCTCAAAGCGGCGGCGATGAAGATGTTCTTCAACGTCGACCCCGGCAAGGAGCATCAAGACGATCACCGCGCCAAGGTCGCTCTTTGAGGCGCGGCCGGCGGATCATATCCTCTGCTCGTCATCCGAGGTTTTGAGCACCCGCTTGTGTTGGGCAACCTGCTAATCGGTAGTGGGTCGAGCCGTAGCGCAGGATTGGCGTTCCACAGAGCCCTTGATGAGCAAGACAGGGCCCCGCTTAAGTTGGGGTGACGCAATGTCGCCGCCGTCTACCGAGTCAGCTTTCGGTACGTCATCCGGTGCGGCCTGGTCGCCTCCTCGCCCAGACGCCGCACCTTATCTTCCTCATAGGCGTCGAAATTGCCCTCGAACCATTCGACCCGGCTGTCGCCCTCGAACGCGAGGATATGGGTCGCCAAGCGGTCGAGGAAGAAGCGGTCGTGGCTGATGACCACCGCGCAGCCGGCGAAATTCTCGATCGCTTCCTCGAGCGCGCCCAATGTCTCGACGTCGAGATCGTTGGTCGGCTCGTCCAACAGCAACACGTTGCCGCCGCGTTTCAGCATCTTGGCAATATTGACCCGGTTGCGCTCGCCGCCCGACAGCTTGCCGACATTCTTCTGCTGGTCCTTGCCCTTGAAGTTGAACGCTCCGACATAAGCGCGGGTCGACTGTTCGTGGCCGTTGACCTTCATATAATCGTGGCCGCCCGAGATTTCCTCCCAGACATTCTTGCTGCCATCGAGATGGTCGCGGCTCTGGTCGACGTAACCCAAATGGACCGTCGGGCCGATATCGATTGCGCCTGAGTCGGGCTCTTCCTGTCCGGTAATCAGCTTGAACAGGGTCGACTTGCCGGCGCCGTTCGGGCCGATCACGCCGACGATGCCGCCGGGCGGCAACGTGAACGACAGATTTTCGAACAGCAATTTGTCGCCATAGGCCTTGGTGACGCCCTCGACCCCGATCACCTTGCCGCCCAGCCGCTCGGGCACCTGGATGAGGATTTCCGCCTTGCCCGGGACGTATTTTTCCTGCGCCAGGACCAGCTGATCGAACTTGGCGATCCGGGCCTTGGACTTGGTCTGGCGAGCCTTGGCGCCCTGGCGGATCCATTCGAGCTCGTGACGGATCGCCGTCTGGCGGCCGCTCTCCTCGCGCTCTTCCTGTTCGAGCCGCTTCGCCTTCTTCTCGAGATAGGTCGAATAATTGCCTTCGTAGGGGAAGTATTTTCCGCGATCGAGCTCGAGGATCCAGCTGACGACATTGTCGAGGAAATAGCGGTCGTGGGTGATCATCAGCACCGCGCCGGGATAGTCCTTGAGGTGATTTTCGAGCCACTGGACGCTTTCGGCGTCGAGGTGGTTGGTCGGCTCGTCGAGCAGCAGGATGCTGGGCTTCTCGAGCAGCAGGCGGGTCAGCGCGACTCGGCGCTTTTCACCACCCGAAAGGTTGGTGACCGGGCTGTCGGACGGCGGACAGCGCAGCGCCTCCATTGCGACCTCAAGCTGGTTGTCGAGCGTCCAGCCATCGACCGCATCGATCTTGCCCTGAAGCTCGCCCATTTCCTCCATCAGTGCGTCGAAGTCGGTATCGTCCTTGGGCTCGCCCATTTCGGCCGAAATCGCATTGAACCGATCGACCATGTCCGCGACGTCGCGGGCGCCGTCCTTGACGTTTTCCAGCACCGTCTTCGACGGATCGAGCTGCGGCTCCTGGGGCAAATAGCCGATGGTGACGTTCTCGCCCGCCCAGGCCTCACCGGTAAACTCCTGGTCGATGCCGGCCATGATCTTCACCAAGGTCGACTTGCCGGCGCCGTTGGGGCCGACGATGCCGATCTTAACGCCGTGATAGAATTGCAGGTTGATATTGCTGAGCACCGGCTTCTGAGCGCCGGGAAAGGACTTGGTCATGTCCTTCATCACATAAGCATATTGGGCGGCCATCGGGTCGCGGATCCTTCGAGTTTGGTGTGTGCGGGGGTTGGCGGCCAGTTAGGGCATGGCGCGCGAACTTTCCAGTATCCCGGCGAAGGCCGGGATCCATGCCTGGGCCCCGGCCTTAGCCGGGGAACAGGTTGCTAGAAGGGCAACTTGAACCCTGGCGGCATGGGAATGCCACTCGTCATCTTCTGGATTTCCGGCGCGGCGGCAACGTCCGCTTTGGCCTTGGCATCGTTGAGCGCGGCGGCGATCAGATCCTCGAGCATCGCCTTTTCGGACACGGCGAGCAGGCTGTCGTCGAGATCGACGCCGATGATCCGCCCCTTGGCAGTGGCGCGGATCTTGACCAGCCCGCCGCCGGAAGTGCCCTCGACCTCGATCTTGTCGAGATTGGCCTGCGCCGCCTCCATCTGGGTCTGGACGTCCTGCGCCATCTGCATGATTTCTTCGAGACTCGGCATGGTCAGGCACCTTTCAAGTCGAGGGACGGTTCGAACGATTCGAGCGAAGCCTCCGGAAAGGCTTCAAGCACCGCGCGGACATTCGGTTCCGCAAGTACGTCGGCGCGCACTCGCTCTTCTACCATCTTTTCCTGGTCGAGCAGCGACGGCTGGGCCGCCTCGTCGGAGATCCAAATTTGCCAGCGGGTGCCGGTGAAGGCCTTCAAGGCCGAGATGAGCTCGCGCGTCCAATCCGCACCAAGGGGCTTCAATGGCTTGAGGGCGAGCTCAGGGGGTGCGTAGCGGACCAGGCCGACGTGGTCGTGCAATTGCTGCGCGATGACCCGCTTGCCGTGCTGCTCGAGCAGCGCGACCAGCGACGCAAAATCGGGCGGGACCTGAGCCGAGGGCGGCGCGGAAGGCGCCGGCAGCGCCGGGGCCGAAGCTTCGCCCGACAGGCGGTTCAGAACCGCCGCCGGGTCGGGCAGATCGGCGGCATGGATCAGGCGGAGCAGCGCCATGGTCGCGGCTTCCTGCGGATCGGGGGCAATCTGGACGTCGCTGAGCCCCTTCAGCAGCATTTGCCACAGCCGGTGGATGTCGGCCCACGACAGCTTGGCCGCCAATTCTTCGGCCGATTGGCGCTGTTCGGCCGACTGCAGCGCGGCGTTGGCTGGCCCCGCTTTGGCCCGCGTCGCCGCGTGCAATTCCTCCATCAGCCCGCGCAGCAGCGATGCGGCATCGGTGCCAAGCGCGTAGAATTCGT
>JBDSXT010000039.1:0-11676 GCA_039925985.1 Sphingomicrobium sp. | reverse complement strand
GGGGCGAACCAGCAGCAAGATCAGAAAGGTCGCAGCCGGAGCCACGACGGACGTCTGCTTGGTATAAACGGCAGCGACGAAGCATAGGGCGGCGACGTGTATCGCGGCCGGCCTGTGCAACGCCATGATTCCCAGCCAGACTCCGGCAAAGCTGAAGGCGATGGCGACCATGTCGACGCGCATCAGCGGCGCCCACAGCAGCACATGCCAGATCGTGAAAACGACAAGGCCGCCGATCAAGCCGCAGATCGAAGCGGCCGCCGATCCTGCTTCTTCGCGGAGGCAGCGAAATACGATCAGGCCGGCAAAGCCCCCGATCAGCATCGTTGCGGTGAGCGAAACCACGCGCCCGGCGGCCAGCTGGTCGAGCCCGAACAATGCCGCGACAAAAACGCTGAGGAGGTGAAAGACGGGCGGATAGTGGAAAACGATGGCCGGATACTGGTCGATGCTGCCGTAGGCGTGGCCCGACGCTATGCGCAGCGCCTGTTGCCAGACTATGCCTTCTCCATAGTCCAATCCGAACGGATAGCGGACAGCCTTGACGCCCATATCGACGAACTGGGCGAATCTCACCGTGAGCAGGGCGAACGCGGCGAGCAAGCCAGCATTTGCCAGTGCACGATACGGCGACAGAGCCCGTGGAGTGGTGACGAGCGGAAGTTCGACACTCATTGCTGAGTCCCCTGGTCAACCGGGCGGGCGCGAACGAACATCTGCTTGGCAAGCGGCTTGATCGGTGAATTCAGGTAGAGACCGATCAGCGAGGGCCACACCGGCAATTTGGATTTGACCGTCAGCGGCAGGAAGCGCGGCCGCAGATCGATCACCTCATAGTCGTTGGCGGCCAGGAAGTCCGCCAGGCTGACATGCGAATAAATCGAGATGTGCGTGTAGTCGTCAAAATATTCCCGATAGGCGTAGCGGTAGTTGGGCTGCAGGATGTTGAGCGTCCCACCAGGCGCAAGCTTGGCCCGCAGCGCTTTCAGCACGGCCGCAAAATCCGCCTGGGTCACATGCTCGAACAGGTTGCTCGCAAAGGCGAAGTCGACGCTTCCATCCTCGAGCCGGTCGAGATCGGTGACGCTCGAGACGATGGCTTCGACGCCCTCCGCAAGATGGCGCGAAATCCCATCCCACATGTCGACTCCAACGCGCCGGCGGGCCTCGACATTATTGATGAATTCGCCGTAACCGCAGCCGAGATCCACAACGCATCCCTGCGCTGGGACAATCTTCTTGAAGTGGTAGCGCCACAGCGCCTTCCAGAGAATGTCGCGGCGGGGATCGTGCTCAAGTCGGGAACTATGATAGCCGGCTAGCATGCCGCCCGTTTCCAGCCGAAGACGATGCCCGCAATCATCCTCAACCCGACCGACAACCCACGCAGATTATTGATATTGCCCCCTTTGCTGACGCCGACCCTTTGGTGGAAAGTAATCGGACATTCGACCAGCACTTTGTCCTCGCCCATGGCAACATCGAGGAAATGGGCGTTGAATTCGAGATTGATGCCGGGATTCAGTTTGGGCAACAAGTCGATCAAAGCGTCGCGCCGGCACAGTTTGTAGGTTGTCCCGACGTCGGTAATCGTGCCCCTGCCGAGGTGCTTTGCCTCGAGCAATTTGCCGACGAAGATGTTGCCATAATACATGAAGGTGCTGAGCTGCGTCGTATATTGGCGAAGCGGTTCGGCGGTGCGCGTTCCGTTGACGATTTCGGCATGAGGCGCATAGGCTAGCAGTTTCTCGATATCATAGGCGCGGAAGGTGCGGTCGCCTTCGCACAAGACGAGGAAATCGACATCGTCGAAACGCGCTGCCTCGCTCAGGCAGCGGTGGACGCACCGGCCATAGCCGGGCGCCAGTTCGTTGAAGGTGAGCGCGCCGGCTTGCACGGCCCGTTCGAACGTCTCGTCGTGGCTGTTGTTGCTGACGACGATCACCCGGCGAACCAGTGGATGGTCGGCAAAGTCGCGAACTGCGTCGACGATGCTCTCTTGGTCATTATAGGCGGTCAGCGCGACCGTCACGAAGCGGTTCGTCAAGGGTTGATACCTGACGGGGACGTCCGGCTTCTTGTGTTCCAGGAAGAAAAGGAGATCGATCAGCGCCAGGATCAGCCCGGCGACGATCGGGATGCCGCTGTACCAGACCGCCCATTCGCTGACCGGTTCGAGCAACGCATTGAGGCCCAGCAAGTAGCGCGGGAAAACCAGCAGAACACCGAACAAATACATGGCGATACCGACGCAAAAGGTCAGCGCTCCATAGAGCAGCAGCGGTGGGTGGGTCCGTTTTTCGGGGGGGGGGCCGGCCGCGGCCAACTCGCCTTCAACCCTCGCCAGCGGATTGGCTGGCAGCGGCATCGCTTCGGATGAATCCAGCCTTTGATTTTCGCGCAAACCCGCCTCCCCTGCTCCAGCGAGCGCTAGGCGAACAGGGTTAACGTAACGTAAGGATCATTTAAAGGTCCATCGGCGGTTGAGCCAGAACATCAGCCACGGCGTGATCAACACGATCGGCAGGAGCGACAGGGGCACGGAGCCGCCGAGCCGCACTACGATCAGCCACACCCAAAAGCTGTTGAGTGTGTAGCCGGCCAGGTTGATCAGCAGAAAGCGCGCATAGGCAATCGGTGCTCGCTGTTGCTGGCCGTGGCCGCGAAAGCTCCAGCGCGAATGAATGATCCAGCCCGCGGCGAGAGTGAGCAGAAAGGCGATGGTGTTGGCGATCAGGGCCGAAACGGAAAGCCGTGCGGCGAGCGTCCAATAGACCGCCGAGTAGAAGACCGTCAGCAGGCCGCCGCTGATCCCGTAGCGCACGATCTGGCCGCTCAAGCCCCGGTTCGAAGTCAACAGCCGCATGTCCATCATTTAGCGGTTACCAGAGGTAACGATAGCTGTTGATATTTGGCGGGTTTGCGGGAAGGCCAGTGCGGCTTCATTCCGAGGGAGCCGCACTCACCCAATGTCGCCCGAAGCTTCATCGCAGATTGGTCGAGCCGGGTCGCAGCGGCCGGCCGCGGCCCCGTGGTGGGAGCAGCGGGCCGCGGCGATCGCGCTGATTCTTCTGTCCGCGGTTCCTCTTCTCTATCCGGCGATTCCCCCGCTGGTCGACTTGCTTGGGCATATGGGCCGCTACCGCGTCGAGCTCGACCTCGCGACGTCGCCGTGGCTGCACGATTATTACGGGTTTCGCTGGTCACCGATCGGCAATCTCGGGGCCGACATCCTCGTCCTCCCGCTGAGCAAGCTTTTCGGGCTCGAACTGGCGGTCAAATTGATCGTCCTGGCAATCCCGCCAATGACCGTCGCCGGCTTCCTGTGGGTCGCGCGCGAGGTTCATGGCCGCATTCCGCCGACCGCGCTGTTCGCGCTGCCTTTCGCCTACAGCCACCCATTCATGTACGGCTTTGTCAATTTCGCGCTGTCGATTGCGCTGGCGTTTCTGGCCTTCGGCTTGTGGCTGCGCCTCGCTCGCCTCGGCCGCCTGAAGCTTCGAGCGATCCTCTTCGTGCCGATTTCGCTGATCGTCTATTTCACCCACACGTTCGGCTGGGGCGTCCTCGGCCTGCTCTGCTTTTCCGGCGAAGCGGTCCGCCAGCACGACAGCGGTGAGCGCTGGTTCCGCTCGGGAATCAACGCCGCGCTGCACGCGTCGGTCATGGCCCTGCCGCTGGTCTTCATGCTGAGTTGGCGGACCAGCATCCACGGCGCCAGAACCGGACATTGGTTCGACTTCGGCCTCAAATGGAATTTCTTCCTCGCCTCGCTGCGCGACCGGTGGTGGTGGTTCGACGTCGGGGCGATCATCGTGACGCTGTTGGTGATGGTCGAATCGCTGCGACACCGGGATCTGACATTTTCGCGCAATCTGGCTTTTTCCGCGCTGGTGCTGTCCGCTGGCTTCATACTGCTCCCTTATTTGGTGTTCAGCTCCGCCTACGCGGATATGCGGATGATCCCATATGTCATCGCCGTGCTGCTCCTCGCCATCCGGTTTCGCGGCGACACGCTGCGGCCGCGGGCCGACGTCACTGCGGCACTCGGCCTGCTGTTCTTTGTTGTTCGGATCGCCGGCAACACGATCAGTCTTGAAACCGCCGCCGCCGATCAATCGGGAAAACTCGAGGCGCTTGACCATGTGCCGATGGGCGCCCGGGTGCTGAGCCTGGTCCACACCGGCTGCGGCGGCCAATGGAGCCTGCCGCGCAACACGCATCTCGGCGCGCTGAACATCGTCCGCCGGCACGGATTCTCCAACGACCAATGGGTAACCGAGGGCCTTAATCTGCTCAGCCTCCGATTCGACGAAGCGCGCCCGTTTACCTCGGACCCGTCGCAGATTGTCCGGGTGCCGCGATGCGTCGGCAAGGCTTACCGCAGCCCGGCTGCTGCGTTTCGGGCAATCCCGCCGGGCAAATTCGACTTTCTGTGGCTGATTGATTTTCCGCGACGCGATCTCGCGCTGGCGGCCGGCATGCCAATGGTCTGGCGGGGCCACAATGCCATTCTGTACCGGCTGCCGCGAGCTATGCCTCCGCCCGACTAAGGATCGCGACCAGGGACACGCCGAACGGCATCGGCGTCCGTCCGACCAGCAGCGCCTCCGAGCCGAAGATGCGGCGTAGCAACCCATTGATCGGCCGGGGTGGAATCGAATCATCGGCGCTTTCGCGTCCGAGGAGCTTGCCGGTGAGCCGCGCCGCGGCGATCGGCGGGAACAACAAAGTGTTGAAATGCGACAGCAGTTCGATCCGGAAACCGGCGCTGACGGCGGCCTCCCGAAGCCCGCGCTTGGTGTAGCGGCGATGGTGGTGGTGGGCCGCATCGTGGGCGGTCCACATCCACCGGTTCGCCGGAACCGTGACCAACAGGCTGCCGCCAACCGTCAGGCGTTGTCGAATCGCGGCCAGCGCCGGGCCGTCTTGCTCGACATGCTCGAGCACGTCGAGCAGGGCGATCAGGTCGAACGAACCGGCTGGAAACATCGACAGGTCGGGAAGCGCCGCCGCCGCGACCGGCCGGCCAAGCCGCGAACTTGCAAGCGCGCGCGCGCCAGAGTCGAGTTCAGTCGCCTCGAGTGCGCCGAATTCGCCGAGCATGCCGAGATTGTGACCCGTGCCGCAGCCGATCTCGAGGATGCGCGCATCCTTCGGGAGCTGGATTTTCCGTTTGATCAGTGAACGCAAAATCTCGCGCCGGGCGACAAACCACCAATGATGATCATCCAGCTCGGCCATACGCAGGTACACCTGCGCATCCATCAGGCATCGCCTCCGATTTCGTCGCGAACCACGTAGAGCGGCCGCCCCTTGGTCTCGATCAGGATGCGGCCGACATATTCGCCCAGAATCCCAAGCGAGAGCATTTGCAAGCCGCCCAGGAACAGGACGGCGACCATCATCGACGCGTATCCGGGGACATCGACGCCCCAGATGATCGTGCGGACAATCACGTAGAGCGAGTAAGCGATGGCGAGGATGGCAATCGTCCCGCCGAGATAGCTCCACACTCGAAGCGGCACGGTCGAAGCCGAAGTGATGCCGTCGAGGGCGAAGGTCCACAGCCGCCAATAGCTGAACTTGGTCGTTCCAACCCGGCGCGGCTGGCGGGTGTAGGGGACCGACGCCTGCCGGAACCCTGCCCAGGCGAACAGCCCCTTCATGAAGCGGTTCCGCTCGGGCATGGCGCGGATGACATCGACGACCTTGCGGTCGAGCAGGCGGAAGTCGCCGGCGTGCTCCGGAATCTTGTCGTCGCTCAGCCAGTTGTGGGCGCGGTAATAAAGGTCCGCGGTCAGGCGCTTGGGAAGGCTGTCGCTGTCGCGGTTGTCACGCACGCCATAAACGATCTCATAGCCTTCGCGCCACTTGGCGATCATGTCGGCGAGCACCTCGGGCGGATCTTGCAGATCGACATCCAGCGGGATGACCGCGGCCCCGCGGGCATGATCAAGCCCGGCGGACAGCGCTGCCTCCTTGCCGAAATTGCGCGAAAAGGACACGCCGCGAATGCGCGCGTCGGCCTGGCGGGCGCGGCGGATTTCCGCCAGCGTCCCGTCGCTGCTGCCGTCGTCGATAAAAAGGATTTCGAAGCTTTTAGCGCCCGCGTCGGAAAGGCCGCCGAGGACGGTCCGCACCCGCTCGACGAACGGCGCGATCGCCTCCTCCTCGTCCTTGACCGGGCAGATGATCGAAAGGATCGTCGAGTTCATCCAAACACCCATCGGCGATGAAGCACAAAGGTCAAGACCGGGGTGACGAAGATGATTGGGATGACTGGCCACCAATTGGGCCCGTGCCAATGCTTGACGAGCAGCCAGACGAAGAATTGATTGGTGGCCAGACCGATGAGGTTGACGATCATGAAGCGCAGCAGGCGAACGTGCTGTCGGTCGCGCTCGCCATGGCCGCGAAAACTGAACGCCCCGTGCGTGAAATAGCTGACGAAGGTGAAAAAGACGAACACCACCAATAGGGACAGCATCGGATCGACGCGGAGGAATTCGGCGATCGCCCAATAGCTTCCAGCGACCAGCAGAGTGATCGCCATGCCGGCGAACGCGTATCGCGCAACCTGGGCGAAGACAGCGCGGCGTTCGGAGGAAATCGTCGAGAGCATCGCGCCTTGGTATCCATTGCCGTGTCGAGTGGTGATTGGCCGCCCGCTGCTTGCCCTTTTACGATGAACAGCTAGAGCGCGAATGGTGGGGGAGCGCAAGGATCTAGACATTGAGCCGGCGCTGCGGCTGCTCGACCGCCATTGGAAGCTGGTCACGATCTTCGCCTGGCTGATCCTGTGCGCTTGGTTCGTCTACAATCGCTGGAGCCAGATCCACGGCTTCGACCTTCTCGACACCGACGACAATATGCGGATCAGCCAGGTCCGCGCCTTGCTCCATGGGCAGGATTGGTACGATCTTCGCCAATATCGGCTGAACCCGCCGTTCGGCGCCGACATCCACTGGTCGCGGCTAGTCGATCTCCCGCTCGCCGGCCTGATCCTCCTGTTGCGGCCGTTCGTCGGCGGCGCTGGCGCCGAGCGGCTCGCCGTCGCAATCGCGCCCATGCTGCCCTATTTGCTGATGCTGTTCGGGGTCGCCCTGACAGCTCGCCGCCTGCTTCATCCGGCCGCTTTCGGTCTTGCCTTTATCGCCTTGTTCAGCGCCGGATCGACCAACGGCATGTTCATGCCGACGCGGATCGACCATCACGGCTGGCAGTTGGCGCTGCTCAGCATGACGGTTGCCGGCCTCGCCGACCCCAAGCGCGCGCGGGGCGGCGCGACGGCCGGCATTGCGACTGCACTGTCACTGGCGATCGGCCTCGAACTGCTCATTTACCTGGCGCTGGCTGGCGTCGCGGCAGTGTTGTTCTGGGTCGACGATCGCGACCAGAAGCGCCGTGTGTCGGCCTATGCGGTGACGCTCGCTGGCGGCACCGCGCTCGGGTTCGTAGCTTTCGCCTCCTACGCCAACCGGCTTGTCGTGTGCGACGCCTTGTCGCCGGTCTGGCTGTCGGACGCTTTGCTCGGCGGCGCCTTGCTGTTCGGCCTGGCGGCTTTTTCGCCTGCGGATTGGAAGCACCGCTTGGCGCTGGCTGCCGGCGCGGCCGTGATCATCGCTGTGTTCCACGCGGCGATGTGGCCGCACTGCCTGTCGCGGCTCGAGGGTGTGTCGCCCGAGGTCCAGCGGCTGTGGCTTAGCCACGTCCGCGAAGCTCGGCCGGTGTGGCGCCATGGCTGGAACACCGCCACCCTGTTGCTTGCCTTGCCGCTGACCGGTGCAATCGGCTGGGGGTTGCTGGCGTGGACCAATCGCGGCGACCGCGATTTGTTCAGGCGGACGGTCGCCGCAGCCGTCCCGGCGGTCGCCGCGACTTTGCTGTTGGCGTGGCAGACTCGCACTGCTCCAGCCGCGCAAATGCTCGGCGTCGTCGGCGGGATCGCGATCGTCTGGCTGCTGGCACCACTGGCCCAGCGCGTGAACGTATTCGTCCTTCGAACCGTGGCGACCGTGGGCATTGCGCTGCTTGGGCTGGGCGCGCTTGTCCCGTTCGCGATTCAGGCGGTGCCGGGAAAGAAGTCGACCCCGCGCGAGATGGCGATCAACAAGGCCAACCGACTGTGCAACGTGATGGCCCAGTTCAGGCCGGTTGCGCTCCAGCCAAGAGGCCGGGTCTTCACCTTTGTCGATCTCGCGCCCAGGCTGATTACCGTGACCCCTCACGATTCAATCGTCGGCCCTTACCATCGCAACGGCCAGCAAATCGCCGACGTGATGAACGCGTTCCGCGGTACCGAGCCGCGGGCTCACGCCATCGTCGCCAAATATCATTCCGATTATCTGCTGACCTGCCCGAACAGCTCGACGACGACGATCTTCACGTCCGAAGCGCCCAAGGGCTTTTACGCCCAGCTGGCGCAAGGCAAGGTGCCTGCTTGGCTGACGCCGATCAAGCTGCCTGCCAACTCGCCGTTCAAAATGTGGAAAGTGGCAGGCTAGGGCCGCGTCAGCCCAGAGCGGGGAAGCTCTGTTTCAAGCCGTCGACGACGAATTGAGCGGCCAGCGCCGCCAGGATCACCCCAAGGATGCGAGTGATCATCGCCTCGATCCGCTCGCCGATCAGCCGCATCAGCGGTCCCGCGGCGAGCAGGAAACCCAAGGTCATCAGGATCACGACGGTGATCGCGGCGAGCACGGTCAGCACTTGGCCGGCGCCTTCCGCGCGCGACACCCACAGCATCGCGCTGGCGATCGATCCGGGCCCGCTGATCATCGGAATCGCCATTGGGAACACCGAGATGTCCTCGGCTCCCGGAGTCCCTTCGATCGACTGGGCGCGAACCTCGCGGCGCTGGGTGCGGCGCTCGAACACCATGTCGAGCGCGATCATGAACAACATCACGCCGCCGGCAATGCGGAAGCTGGCCAGGCTGATGCCAAGCGCGTGGAGCATCGGGCGCCCAAGCAGCGCGAAGAACATCAGCACGCCCCAGGCGATGACCGACGAACGGATGGCCATCGATCGCCGATGGGCAGTCGAGTCCCCTCGCGTGAGGCTTGCAAAGATCGGCGCGCAACCCGGTGGGTCGATGATCACCAAAAAGGTGACCAGGGCCGACCCGAACAGCTCGATCAGTTCGGGCCGCACATCACTTGCCGGCGACGTTCTGGTTGATCACCAGCTCATAGCGGCGCCCGTTCCACAGCATGGCGCGGAAGTGCCGGCTGCCCTTCGCATCGACTTTCCAGTCCCAGCCGATGCTTCGATCCGACGATTGACCGCGGCCATAGTCGTCGGGCGGGCCCATGCCGAACCGCTTCGCCGACGGCGGCACGATCAACGGCGGGCCCTTGGCATGGCGGCCGCAGGCTGCCCGTCGGACCCTAGGGGTTTTGGGCACCGGCAGCGCGGACTTGGCTTCGTCGCCGCCGTCATAGACCCACTGCCACCGGCCCTTATCCCGCTGCCAGACGGTCGTGAAATAGCCATTCGATTTGCGGGCGGTATTGCGCCACGGCCCGCTGTTGACCGCGGTCCGTCCGTCGCACGAGACATAGCTTTCGGCCGGCCACCACTCGACCGACTTCGGCGGATCCTTGCGGCCCTTCAGAAACTCGTGCGCCCACACCGCCTGCGGGTTGAACATCACCGCGTCGCGCTGGGCATATTTGCGAAACGCCGTCCATTGGCCGTTGCGTTGCGCGTCCCGAACGAAGGCATTTTCCGCCTGGACCGCGGTTGGCAGCGCGGCTGCGGCGGCGAGCAATAATGTCAGCATTTCTATAGGCCTTCCGGGTCAGCTAGCCCTGCGCGTCGGTGCGCGGCAACCAGCGTGTTGCGCATTAGCATGGCAATCGTCATCGGCCCAACGCCGCCTGGCACCGGCGTGATCGCGCCCGCGACCTCGGCCGCCTCGCCGAACGCGACATCGCCGACCAGTCGGCTCTTGTCGTCGCCCGTTTCGATCCGGTTGATGCCGACGTCGATGACGGTGGCGCCAGGCTTGATCCAATCGCCGCGGATCATCTCCGGCCGGCCAACGGCGGCAACGACGATGTCCGCGCGCCGCACGAGGTCGGCGAGGTCGCGACTTTTCGAATGAGCGATTGTCACGGTCGCGCTCTCGCCGAGCAGCAGCATCGCCATCGGCTTGCCGACGATGTTCGAGCGGCCGACGACCACGGCGTCGAGCCCGGCGAGGCTGCCGAGCTCCTGCTTCAACAGATGCAGACAGCCGAGCGGAGTGCAAGCGACCAGCCCATTGAGGCCGGCGAACAGGCGCCCCTGGTTGAGCGGATGAAAGCCGTCGACGTCCTTGGCCGCGTCGATCGCGGAGATCACTCGCGAAGTGTCGATCTGGCTCGGCAGCGGCAGTTGGACGAGGATCCCATCAACCCGCTCGTCGCCATTGAGCTTGCCCACCAGATCGAGCAATTCGGCCTCGCTGATCGTCTCCGGCAGAGAATGCGCGAAGCTCGCCATGCCCGCTTCGGCGGTGGCCTTGCCCTTCATCCGGACATAGACGGCGCTCGCCGGATCTTCGCCAACCAGCACCGTCGCGAGGCCCGGTGGACGTCCGGCGCGCTGCTCGAATTCCGCGACCCCGGCCGCGACTCGTTCCCTGAGCGCGCCCGCGGCGGCTTTGCCGTCAATCCGCCGGGCGGTCATATCGTCGAATAAACGAGGCTCTGCTCGGCCCCGCGGAGCAGCATGCGCAGGATCTGGATCAGGATCAGCAGCACCAGCGGCGAGAAATCGATGCCGCCGAAATCAGGCAGCAAGCGGCGGATCGGCCGGTAGAGCGGGGCCGTCAGCCGATCGAGCGCCTGGACGAACCGGCGCAACCCGTCCGAATTTGCGTTCAACACGTTTAAGGCAAACAGCCAGCTCAGGATCACCTGGCCGATGATGATCCAGCCAAGGATCCGGAGAAGAAAGTCGACAATGTCGAAAAGCGCAGTGACCATCGCAGCCGCTTAGCGGGGGCCGCGCGGCGGGGCAATTGCCACTTAGGGAGCGGAGCGGTTGGGCTGGGCCTCCGCCAGGATCACCGCGAAATCGCCCGCGGGGTCGCCCCATTCGGCGAGCGGGGTCCAGCCACCGGCAAGCAACAGCAAGCGCGCGCCCCGCCGGCCGTATTTGTGGCTGTTCTCGCTGTGGATCGATTGGCCCTCCTGCATTGCAAAAGTCTGGCCAGAGACGGTGAATTCGACGTCACGAATCGCCACCAAATGCATTTCGATGCGCGACAAGATGTCGTTCCAGCGCGCTTCGTGGCGAAAGGCGTCCACGGGGATCGTACCGTCGAGCTCGCGATTAATCCGCTCGAGCAGGTTGAGGTTGAACCGCGCCGTGACTCCCGCCGGATCGTCATAGGCCGCGATCAGCCGCTCGACCGGCTTCACCTTGTCCATGCCGATCAGCAGGTACGCGCCGGTGCCCAGCAATTCCCGAAAATGGCGCAACAGGTCGGTCGCGCTGCGGGGCACGAAATTGCCGATCGTCGAGCCGGGAAAGAAGCCGAGCCTGGGCATGTCGGCGATCATTTCGGGAAGCGCGAACTCGCTCATGAAGTTCGCCGTGACGGGCAGCACCGGCAAGCCGGGAAAATCGGCGCTTAGCTGCCCCGCGCTTTCCGCGAGATAGTCGCCCGAAATGTCGACCGGG
>JBDSXT010000038.1:0-8652 GCA_039925985.1 Sphingomicrobium sp. | reverse complement strand
GTCGAACCACTCGGCGCTGTGAAGATGCCCGGCGCCGTCAAGACAATAATAGCGGTAGTTGCCGGACATTCTTTCCCCGTCCCCCAATCACGATCACGGAGGCTTATTGCGCCGGACTACGCGCCCGCACTTACATAGGTTGGTACGGACGCGATCCCTTGGGTCAGTCGGTGGCCGAAGCGGGAAGGATCATGACGCCACTTCTCCCTACCGCCGCTGCGCCGCCCCTACTTCTTCAGCCGGTACCCCGACTTGAAGATCCAGGCGATGGCGGCGAGGCAGAGAGCGATGATGGCCAGCATTACTGCAACGCTCGCCCACACCGGGACGTCGGCGACGCCGAAGAAGGTCCAGCGGAAGCCGCTGACCAGATAGACTACCGGGTTGAACAAGGTGACGGTGCGCCACGGCTCGGGCAGCGCGCTGACCGAATAGAAAGCGCCACCGAGGAAGGTCATCGGGGTGACGAACAGCATGGGGATGATCTGCAACTGCTCGAAATTCTGCGCCCAGATGCCGATGACAAAGCCGAGCAGGCAAAAAGCCGTGGTGATCAGCAGCAGGAACAGCAACATCATCGCCGGATGCTCGACGCGGACGTCGACGAAGAGCGTCGCGGTCAGCAGGGTGACCAGAGCCAGCACCATCGACTTGGTGACCGCTGCGCCGACGTAGGCGAGGACCACCTCGAGGGCCGAGATCGGGGCTGAGAGCAATTCGTAAATTGTGCCCGTAAACTTCGGAAAATAAATGCCGAAGCTTGCGTTGAAGATCGATTGCATAAACACCGACAGCAAGGTCAGGCCGGGGACGATAAAGGCGCCGAAGCTGATCCCGTCCATGTCGGTCATGCGGCCGCCGATGGCGGCGCCGAAGACGACGAAATAGAGCGCGGTGGTGATCACCGGCGTCACCAGGCTTTGCCACAGGGTGCGCGCCGCCCGCGCCATTTCGAAGCGGTAAATGGCGGCGACGCCCTCGCCGTTGAAACCGGCGTTTTTCATGCTGCCGCTCCCGCTACGCTGGCTCCGCGCCCGCCGTCGTGGACCAGGCCGACGAAGATATCTTCGAGGCTCGACTGATGGGTCGACAAATCCTTGAAGCCGATGCCGAGGTCGCTGACGCGGCGGAGAAGCGACGGCACGCCGGTCTTCTCGGCGTTGGCGTCGAACAGATAGCACAGCTGGTGGCCGTCATCCTCGAGTGCCAGGTTCCACTCCGCAAGCTCGGGCGGAATCGCCGTCATCGCCTCGGCCAGGGTGAGTTTCAGGGTCTTGCGGCCGAGCTTTTTCATCAGCACTTTCTTGTCTTCGAGCGCGATCAGCTCGCCCTTGCTAATGACGCCGACGCGGTCAGCCATTTCCTCGGCTTCCTCGATGTAGTGGGTGGTGAGGATGATCGTCACGCCGTCGGTGCGCAGCTTGCGGACCATGTCCCACATGTCGCGGCGCAGCTCGACGTCGACGCCGGCGCTCGGTTCGTCGAGGAACAGGATATCGGGTTCATGGGACAGCGCCTTGGCGATCATCACCCGGCGTTTCATGCCGCCCGACAGCTCCATCATTTTGGACTTGCGCTTGTCCCACAGCGACAAGCGCTTGAGCAAATCCTCGATCCTCGTCGGGTCGCGCGGCTTGCCGTAGAGGCCGCGGCTGAAGCTGACGGTCGATAGAACGCTTTCAAACGCGTCGGTGGTCAGCTCCTGCGGCACCAGCCCAATGAGCTGGCGGGCGTGGCGGTAATCGGTCTGCCAGTCCTTGCCGTCGACGAGCACTTGCCCGCCGCTAGCGGTGACGATCCCGCAGACGATGTTGATCAGCGTCGTCTTGCCGGCGCCATTGGGGCCGAGCAGCGCAAAGATCTCGCCGCGGCGGATGTCGAGATCGACCGCCTTCAACGCCTCGGTGCCGCTGGCATAGGCTTTGCGAAGGCCGCGGATGCTGAGGATTGCGTCGCTCATTCCATTGGTCCCGGTTCCGCCGGAACCGCGTCTTCGCGGGTCAGGCCGTGCTTCATCAGCATGGGCACATTGGCCAGTGCGAAGAGGAAAGTGAGGGGGATCGCGCCCCAGATTTTGAAGCCGATCCAGAATTCGGTCGAGCTGTTGCGCCAGACGCTCTCGTTGAGCACGGCCATGCAGGCGAAGAAGATTGCCCAGTTGCGGGTGAGCTTGGCCCAGCCCGCGTCGTCCAGGCCGGGGTAGGTGCTGCCAAGGACCGACTTGAGCAACGGCCGGCCGGTCGCCAGGCCGAAGGCGAGGATTGCCGAGACGAGCACGTAATAGACCGTCGGCTTCATCTTGATGAAGGTCTCGTCGTGAAGCCAGATGGTCAGCCCGCCGAGCAGCACGACCATCACGCCCGAGAACCACAGCAAGGGCGAAATGCGGTGGAAGCGGATGGCCGAGAACAGCATCGCCGCGATCATCGCCAGCATGAACGCACCGGTGGCGACGAAGATCTTCAGTGCATGCGGGACGGGCGCGAGGAAATTGACGAGGAAAAAGACGAGCAGCGGGCCGAGGTCGATCAGCAGGCGCGAGCCGCCCGTGGGTTCGGCTGGCTCGGTCATTCGGGCGTCACTCATTGGGCAGGCCGGCGATGGCGCGGGCGACCGCTCTGGGGTCGACCGGGCGAAGGTCGTCGACGCCTTCGCCGACGCCGATGGCGTGGATCGGCAGGCCGAATTTCTCGGCGGCGGCGACGAGGATGCCGCCGCGCGCGGTGCCGTCGAGCTTGGTCATGATGAGGCCGGTCACGCCGGCGCTGTCCCTGAAGACTTCGACCTGCGCAAGGGCGTTTTGGCCGGTGGTCGCGTCGAGGACCAGCAAAACGTCGTGTGGAGCCTCGGGATTAATCCGCCCGAGCACCCGGCGAATCTTGGACAATTCGTCCATCAGATGCGCCTTGTTCTGCAGGCGGCCGGCGGTGTCGACGATCAGCACGTCATCGCCGCTGGCAGTCGCCTGGCGGACGCCGTCGAAGACGATGCCGGCCGCGTCGCCGCCTTCCTTGCCGGCGATCACCGGCGCGCCGATCCGTTGCCCCCAAATCTGCAATTGTTCGATCGCGGCGGCGCGAAACGTGTCGCCGGCGGCGAGCAGCACGCCATAATCCTGTTCCTTGAGCCAATGGCCGAGCTTGGCGATGGTGGTCGTCTTGCCCGAGCCGTTGGCGCCGATCACCAGGACGACGTGGGGGCGCGGGAAACCCCAGACCTGGAGTGGCTTGGCGACGGGGGCGAGGATTTTCTCGATTTCCTCGGCGAGGATCGTTCGCAGGCCGCGCTCGTCGAGTTGCTCGAAGCGGCGGCTGGCGATCGCCTCGCGGATCCGGCGCGACGCCTCGGGGCCGAGATCGGAGGCGATCAGTGCCTCCTCGATGTCGTCGAGCGTGCTGGTGTCGAGCGCTGCTTGCTTGGTCAGGCCGGTGAGGTTCTCGCCGACCCGCGCCGCGGTCTTGGTGAAGCCGCCGCGCAGGCGGTCGAGCCAACTCATGCGAAGACGCCGATCAGGTGGCGGTCGGTGCGGCCGGTGATGCGCGCGTCGCCGCTGTCGCCACGGGCAGAGCCCTCGATGAACGCCGGCGCGAAGCCATCGCTGTGGCCCTTGGCGCTGTTCTCGATCAGCACCCGTTGGGTCGTACCGACCAGGCTATCGAGCCAGGCGTCGCGCTTGGCCGCCGCCGCTTCGCGAAGACGCGCCGCGCGGGCTTTGACGATGGCATGATCAACCTGCGGCATCCGCGCTGCCGGGGTGCCGGGGCGGGGTGAAAACGGAAAGACATGCGCGGCGATCACGTCGCAATCGTCGAGCAGGGCGAGGCTGTTCTGCGCCATCGCCTCGGTTTCGGTCGGAAAGCCGGCAATCAGGTCGGCGCCGATGGTCGCGTCGGGCCGCGCCGCCTTGATTCGCTCGACCATCCGCACTGCCTCAGCGCGGCTGTGGCGGCGCTTCATGCGCTTGAGGATCATGTCGTCCCCGGCCTGCAGAGAGAGATGGAAATGCGGGAGAAGCCGGGGCTCGCCGGCGATGAGCTCGAGCAAGGCGTCGTCGATCTCGATGCTGTCCAGCGACGACAGGCGCAGACGCTCCAGGCGCGGCTCGACGGCAAGGAGGCGCTGACAGAGCGGCCCGAGGCCCCCTTCGTAGCTGGTGATATCGACGCCGGTGAGGACGATTTCCCTGGCGCCCTTGTCCAGTTCCGCCGCCATCGCGACCCGGATGGCGTCGAATGGCAGCGACCGGCTCGGCCCGCGCGCCTGCCAGATCGTGCAAAAGGTGCAGCGATGATCGCAGCCGGTCTGGATCGCGACGAAGCTCCGCACCCGCGACAGGAAGCCGGTGGCGACGGTCAGCGGCGCGGCGAAGTCCCGTAGCTGGATTCGGTCGACCTCGGGCATGGCGCGAAACTTGTCCGGCTCGAGCTGGACCGCGCAGCCGGTCGCGAGGATTTTGGCGGAAGGCCGCTCACGCCGGGCGCGGCGGATCGCCTGGCGGGTCTGGCGCACCGCCTCGGCGGTCACCGCGCAGCTGTTGACGATCACCCAATCCTCGCCGGCTGGCATAAGCGTCCGCATCGCCTCGCTCTCGGCGAAGTTCAACCGGCAGCCGAGCGTGATCGTCTCGACGCTCACGCCAGCCCCGCGAGGTCGATTTCGCCCGAGTACACGTGGGTCGCGGCGCCGCGCATGCGGATCGGCTCCCCCGGCGCCCAGGCAATGGTCAGCGAGCCGCCGGTCATGTCGACCCGGACCGGCGATTGCGCGCGCTTGGTGACGATCGCGGCGACGGCGCTTGCGCAGGCCCCGGTCCCGCAGGCGAGCGTCTCACCGGCGCCACGCTCGAACGTCCGCAATTTCAGCCGATCGTGAACATAGGTGGCGACGTTGATGTTGATCCGTTCGGGAAAGGCGGGATCGTGCTCGATCGTCGGCCCGAGCACATCGAGTGCAACATCCCGCGCGTCGGGGACGAAGAAAACAAGGTGCGGATTGCCGACGTTGAGCGCCATCGGGTTGGCGAGCTCCGCCCACGCCATCGGCAGGGCGGTGGTGTCCATTGCGTAGGCAAGCGGGATTTCCTCCCAGCCGAAGCGCGGCTCGGCAATCGCCACCTCGATCTCGTTGCCATCGGCGGCGCCGCTAATCACGCCGCCCTCCGTTTCGATGCTGCCCACCCCGGTCAGCGCCACCACGCAGCGCGAGGCATTGCCGCAGCTCTCGACTTCGCCGCCGTCCGGGTTCCAGATCCGCATCCGGAGGTCGGCTACGTTCGACGCCTCCAGCACGATCAGCTGGTCGCAGCCGATCCCGGTGCGGCGATCGGCGAGCGCCCGGGCCAGCGCCTCGGACATGGTCAGCGGCGCGTTCCGCGCATCAAAAATCGCGAAATCATTGCCGAGCCCATGCATCTTGTGGAAGGTGCGTGTCATGCGTTGGCGGGCACTTAGGGAGCCGCCGGAGCTTAGTCCACCAGCCGCGAGTTGAGCCGTCATGCCCAGAGCCGCCACCGATGTCATGCAATCGATCCTGTTCGCCGCCGTGGCCGACGCCGTCGCAGAGCTGAAAGCCGCCTCCAAGGGCGTGCCGAACCAGATGCTGCGCGACCTGCAGGCGATCCATCCCAACGCGACCTTCGCCGATTTGCCCAAGGCGGTGCAGGACAGCATCGCCGCCAGCGTCCGCCAGGCGTTCACGCAATTGCTCAAGGAGGGGTATGCGGTGGCTCCGTCCCAGGGAACGCCGCCGCGCTCGCCCGACCGTTTGCCGACGCGAGTGCCTGATGGCCAACGGCGGCGTCCGCAGGCCGGTCCGCGGGATCGCCCGGACTCGCGCGGGCCACGTCCAGGCGGCCGTCCGGGCGGCAAAGGGCCAGGCAGGGGACCTCGGCCGGACAAGTGATCCGAACGCCGCAACCTTGACCCGCGCCGCCTTCCAGCGTAGGGGCGCACGGTCTTCGGACAACATTATTGAGCGCGTCCACGGATGCACGCTGGCCGGCGAGGTTTCGCCCGCCGGCGTTTTGTTCGTTTTGGTCTGCGATGAGGAATTTGCATGTTCGATAGCCTAAGCGATCGGCTCGGCTCAGTATTCGACAAGCTTCGCGGGCGCGGTGCGCTCTCGGAGGCCGACGTGCGTGCAGCGATGCGCGAAGTCCGCGTCGCCTTGCTCGAGGCTGACGTGGCATTGCCCGTCGCCCGCGATTTCGTCGATCAGGTCACCGAAAAGGCGGTCGGGCAGGAGGTGCTGCGCTCGATCACGCCCGGCCAGATGGTCGTCAAGATCGTCCATGACGCATTGGTCGAAATGCTCGGCTCGGACGCGTCGGAACTCCGCCTTGACGTCACTCCGCCAGCGGTCATCTTGATGGTCGGCCTGCAGGGCTCGGGCAAGACAACGACCACCGCCAAGCTCGGCAAGCGGCTGACGGATCGCGACCGCAAGCGCGTGCTGATGGCATCGCTCGACGTCGCCCGACCGGCGGCGCAGGAGCAGCTTGCCGTGCTCGGCCGCCAGGCCAATGTCGACACATTGCCGGTGGTCGCTGGCCAGCAGCCGGTCGATATCGCCAGGCGGGCGATCCAGGCGGCCAAGCTGCAGGCCTATGACGTCGTCTTGCTCGACACCGCTGGCCGCCTCCATGTCGACGACGCGCTGATGGGCGAGATGAAGGCGGTCGCCGCCGCCACCAACCCGACCGAGACCTTGCTGGTCGTCGATGCGCTCACTGGCCAGGACGCGGTCAACGTCGCCAAGGGCTTTGCCGGCGAGGTCGACCTGACCGGCGTCGTCCTCACCCGGCTCGACGGTGACGCCCGCGGCGGCGCGGCGCTGTCGATGCGCGCGGTCACCGGCAAGCCGATCAAGTTCGCCGGCGTCGGCGAGGGCATCGACAAGCTCGAGGCTTTTCACCCCGACCGCGTCGCCGGGCGCATCCTCGGCATGGGCGATGTCGTCAGCCTCGTCGAGCGCGCGGCCGAGACCATCCAGGCCGAGGAAGCCGAGAAACTCGCCGGCAAGATGCTCAAGGGCAAGTTCGACCTCGACGATTTGCGCGCCCAGATTGGCCAGATGCAGCGGATGGGCGGCTTGGGCGCGCTGGCGTCGATGATGCCCGGAATGAAGGGCATGAAGGGCGCCGCCGAAAAAGCCGACGGCAAGGCACTGGTCCATTTGGAAGCGATGATGTCGTCGATGACCGCCAAGGAACGCGCCAAGCCCGAAGTCATCAACGCCAAGCGCAAGATCCGCATCGCCAAGGGCTCGGGCACCACGGTGCAGGAGGTCAACAAATTGCTCAAGATGCACCAGGAAATGGCGACCGTGATGAAGCGGCTGAAGAAGATGGGCGGGCTCGGCAAGCTCGCCGCGATGTTCGGCAAGGGCGGCATGGAAGGGGCGCTCGGCGGGCTTGCGCCGGGAGCAATGCCGCCTGGTGGTCTTGGTGGCGGCGGCCCTGGCTTGCCCGGCCTCGGCGGTCCTGCCTTCAACCTTCCACCCGGTTTCGACAAGTTCACAAAGAAGTAATTCAACTCACTCAAAAAGGAAGACTAAACATGGCACTTTCAATTCGCCTGACCCGCGGTGGGGCCAAGAAGCGGCCATATTACCGGATCGTCGTCGCCGACAGCCGCGCGCCCCGGGATGGCCGCTTCATCGAGAAGCTAGGCTCCTACAATCCGCTGCTGGCCAAGGATTCGCCCGAGCGCGTCAAGCTCGACGCGGAGCGCATTGCGCATTGGCTCGGCGTCGGCGCCCAGCCGTCGGACCGCGTCCTGCGCTTCCTCGATGCCGCCGGTATCCGCGAGCGGCCCGCGCGCAACAACCCGAACAAGGGCGAGCCTGGCGAAAAGGCCAAGGCGCGGGTCGAAGAGCGCGAGGGCAAGGCGACGGCCGCTGCGGAGGCCGCAGAAGCCGCCGCCAACGCACCAGCCGAAGAGCCGGTGGTAGAAGAGGCCGCTGCTGAGGCAGGCGCCGAGACCCCGGCCGAGGAAGACGTGACGGCCCAGGAAGCTCCGGCAGAGGCTCCCGATGAAGCTCCGGTCGAGCCGGACACCGAGGAAGCCCCCGCCGAGGAGGCTGTGGCGGAAGCCGCTCCCGCCGACGAAGCGACCAACGAGGGCGAATCCGCTCCCGAGCCCGCTGAAGGTTCGGATGAAGCCGCTCCGCCCGCCGACGATTCGCCAGTAGCCGCTGAAGATGTTGCGGAAGAAACCCCGGCGACCGACGAAGCCGAGAAAGCCGAATAGCCATGGCCGAGGCGGCGACGGGAGACGGCGGGCGGATCCCGCTCGCCGCCGTCGCCGGCGCGCATGGCATTCAGGGCGAGGTCCGGCTCAAGCTGTTCACCGACAGCGCGGACAACCTCGCCATTCATGCGCAGCTGTTCGTCGGCGGCGTCGAACGGCGCCTGGTCAAAATCCGCGGGGACAATAAGGGCGCGGTCGCGCGCTTCGCGGGCGTCGATGACCGCAGCGCCGCCGAAGGCCTGCGCGGCTTGCTGGTCGAGATCGAGCGCAGCGCGCTGCCGCCGCTCGAAGACGGCGAATATTATCACGCGGAGTTGATCGGCGTTGCCTGTGTCGACGGCGAAGGGAGAGCGCTCGGCACCGTCGTCGCAGTCGAGAACTTCGGCGCCGGCGACCTGCTCGA
>JBDSXT010000037.1:0-17833 GCA_039925985.1 Sphingomicrobium sp. | reverse complement strand
CAGGACGCGGTGATCATCGAGGAAGATTGCGGCACCGACCGCGCGCTCGAAATGCGCGCGATCGTTCAGGGCGGCGCGGTTATCGCCTCACTCTCGGACCGCGTGCTTGGCCGCACCACGGCCGAGGACATCGTCGACAGCAAGACCGACGAGGTGATCATCCCCGAAGGCTCGCTGCTCGACGAGGCAATGGTCCTGAAGATCGAGGAAATCGGCCTGCAGGGCGTGCGCATCCGTTCGCCGCTGATCTGCGCGGCGAAGCAGGGCGTTTGCGCCAAATGCTACGGGCGCGACCTCGCCCGGGGCACCCCGGTTAACATCGGCGAGGCGGTCGGCGTGATCGCCGCACAGTCGATTGGCGAGCCGGGCACCCAGCTGACGATGCGGACCTTCCACATCGGCGGGGCGGCGCAGCTCAACGAGCAGTCGAACCTCGAGGCGCCGGTCGACGGCACCATCGAGTTCCGCGACATGCCGATGATCATCAATCCGCGTGGGCAGCACGTGTCGCTGTCGCGCTCGGGTGAAATCGCGATCCTCGACATGGACGGCCGCGAGCTGTCGACGCATCGCGTTCCCTACGGTGCGCATCTGCTGTGCGAGACCGGGCACATCGTCAGCCGCGGCGACCGCGTCGCCGAATGGGACCCGTCCTACAGCCCGGTCATCACCGAGAAGGGCGGAATCGTTAAGTATCAGGACCTGATCGAGAACCGAACCATGACCGAGGTCACCGATGAATCGACCGGCATCGCCCAGCGGGTCATCACCTAAGACATGGCCAAGTCGAAGAAGGACACACTAGCGCCGCGCCTGACGCTGACCGGCGCCGACGCTAAAGAGGCGGGCGTCTATCGCCTTGCGTCCGGGGCGATCGTCGCGATCGAGGACGGCCAAAAGGTCGAGGCCGGCGAAGTCCTCGCCCGCATGCCGCGTGAAGCTGCGCGTACCCGCGACATCACCGGCGGTCTGCCGCGCGTCGCCGAGCTGTTCGAAGCGCGCAAGCCCAAGGAGAATGCGATCATTGCCAAGGTCTCGGGCAAGGTCACCTTTATGAAGGACTATAAGGCCAAGCGTAAGATCGCGATCATCCCCGACGACGGCTCGGATCCAGTCGAGTATCTGGTGCCCAAGTCGAAGGTGATTGACGTCCAGGAAGGCGATTATGTGAAGCGCGGCGACAATCTCGTCGGCGGCTCGCCCGATCCGCACGATATCCTCGAAGTGCTCGGCGTCGAGGCGCTGGCCGAATATCTCGTCAGCGAGATCCAGGAAGTCTACCGGCTCCAGGGCGTCAAGATCAACGATAAGCACATCGAGGTGATCGTTCGCCAGATGCTGCAAAAGGTTGAGATCACTGACGGCGGCGACACCACGCTTCTTAAGGAGGAGCAGGTCGACCGCGAGGAGATGGACGAGGCCAATTCGCGGCTCGAAAAGAAGCAGCGCAGGGCCGAAGGCAAACCGGTGCTGCTCGGCATTACCAAGGCAAGCCTGCAGACCCGCAGCTTCATTTCGGCCGCCTCCTTCCAGGAGACGACCCGAGTGCTCACCGAAGCCGCGGTACAGGGCAAGATCGACACCTTGAACGGACTCAAGGAGAATGTGATCGTCGGGCGCCTGATCCCGGCCGGAACGGGTGCGGGCATGAACCGCCTGCGGGTCGCTGCATCGAGCCGCGACACCGCGCTCCGCTCGGCCCAGCGCAAGCTGCAGGAGTCGCTGATCGCCCCCAACAGCGCTGCGGAGGAACATGCAGCGGAGCTGGCCCAGGGTCCGGAAGCGGCAATCCACGCCGACCCGCTTGAGGCGGTGACGCCGTCGGGCCATGGCCTTGATGCCGATGCGGGCGAGTATCTGAAGAGCTGACCGCAATAAGCGCGCACAAAAAAAGACCCCGTCGGCTCGCGCCGGCGGGGCCTTTTTCTTAAAGTTGTAACCTGTGCCTTAGCAGTTGCCGCCGTTCATTGCGTTCTGAGTGCAATTGGCGGCCGAATTGACGTCCGTGGCCGCACCGCGAACGGTGTTGCAAGCAGCAGTCGTCAAACCCACCGCGATTAGTGCGGCGGTCATCAGCTTACGAACCATAGTCAATCCTCCTCCCGGAAGAGCGACTATGGCTCGGATCAGGTGGCGTTGTCGACTGCGTTGGCCGCCGAATTCACGTCCTTGGCCGCACCGCGCACGGTGTTGCACGCGGAAACGGCGACCGCGCCGCCGATCAATGCGATAGTGATGATTTTACGAAGCATGCGATTTCTCCTGTCGTTACGCCCCCATGCAACGCGCCACAGCAGGAAAGCGGTCCATCCGCCATCTTAAAATTGTCACAACTGACGGAGTGGTGGCTAAACGGCCACTGGGGCGGCGATATGCGGGTGCGGATCATAGGCTTCAAAGGCGAAATCGTCAGGCTCGTAGCCGTCGATCGACTGGCCACGGTTCTTGAGAACCAGCCGTGGCAATGGCCGCGGCTCGCGAGTGAGCTGGAGGCGCGCCTGCTCGAGGTGATTGGAATAAAGGTGGCAATCACCGCCCGTCCACACAAAGGTCCCAGGCTCCAGCCCGCATTCGCGCGCCAGCATGTGCGTTAGCAGAGCATAACTGGCGATGTTGAACGGCACACCGAGAAAGAAATCGGCGCTGCGCTGATAGAGCTGCAAGTTGAGCCGTCCTCCCGCTGCCTGGGTCTGAAACAGACAATGGCATGGAGCCAGCGCCATCCGGCCGAGCTCGCCCGGGTTCCAGGCGGTAACGATCTGCCGGCGCGACGAGGGTTCGCGCTTGATGAGGTCGATGAGATTGCGCATTTGGTCAATGTGCCGGCCGTCAGCCGCCTCCCAGTCGCGCCATTGTTTGCCGTACACCGGGCCGAGATCGCCCTTGTCGTCGGCCCACTCGTCCCAGATCCTGACGTTGCGCTCCTGCAGCCAACGAACGTTGGTGTCGCCGCGTAAAAACCACAGCAATTCGACGATGATCGACCGCAAATGCAGCTTTTTGGTAGTCAGCAACGGGAAGCCGTCGGCGAGGTCGAAACGCATCTGGGCGCCGAAATGGGTCAGCGTGCCGGTCTCGGTGCGATCCATTTGTTCGACGCCTCGGTCGAGAATCAGCCGCATCAGATCGAGATATTGCCGCATCGAGCGCCACCCCTAGCCATTGCATCGCCCGGCACAAGAGGTGGTCGTGCTTCCGTTACGGTTGTCGATTGGTCCATGGTGGACGCGGTTCAACTGGCTCCGTGGGGATGGGGCTTCTACTTCCTCTCGAATGCGATTTCAGCGTGCCGAATACCCACTGAAACTCGACGGGCTGGCGGCAGCCAAGACCTTCTTTGCCGGCTGTTTCGCCGACTCCGATCCTTTGCTCGAAAGCCTGTGGGTTGCGCATGTCGATGACCAAGCGCGCTGCCTGCACCTCAGTCGCCACGCGGGTGATGAGAGTGGCACCCGGTTCCCGCTCCGGTCGATCATTGCGGACGCGGCGGCCCACGGCAGCGCCGGCTTGGTCCTAGCTCACAATCATCCCAGCGGCGATTCGACGCCCAGCGCCGACGATTGCCACGCGACGCGGCGTCTGGCGTCCGCCGCCGAAACGCTCGACTGCGCAATCGTCGACCATCTGGTGTTTGCCGGAAGCGAATGTACCAGCTTCAGGCGCGCCGGCCTGCTCTAGCCTTTGCACGGCTTGATGCTGGCCGGGCTTGGCCGCGGCGAAGCATTGCGGAACGTCGCCAGATAAGCATCCCCGCCGGCCAGCATGGTCATCCCCACTCGCTCCATGCCGAGCGCCGCAAACTCACAAGTCAGGAGCGACGGCGGAATGCCGTGGCGCCGGGTCGGGCGGTCGGAATCCACAACCACGACTTCTCCCGAAGGCTTGAGCCCTTCGCGCAGATTCCACAGGAACGCATAGGGCGACTGAACCTCGTGGTACATGTGAACCATCAGGATTCGGTCGAACGAATGGCGAGGCAGCGCCGGATCGTCGGTCTTGCCGAGAAGCACCGCGACATTGTCGAGCCGCTCGGCCTGGACGCGCTGAGCAAGGCGATTGCGAGTGTCGCTGATAATGTCTTCGGCGAGGACTCGGCCCCGTGGCCCGACCGCGGGTGCCAGCCGCATCGTGTAATAGCCTTCCCCCGCGCCAACGTCGGCGACCCACATGCCCGGGCGGACACCGGCGAGTTGCATGACTTGGTCGGCTTCGCCCAACCGGTCGCGCGCGTCCTCTGTAGAAAACGAGTCGCCGACAATCGGCGCGACGTCGCGGAGCGGCTTGGGAAAGCGCTGCTCATCCGGCGTCTGGCGGCATGCCGAAGCCGCGGCGAGTGCCAGCAGCAAGGGCGCCCTACTCCACATCCTCAACCTCGACCTGCTCGCCGGTCACGCGCTGGGATAGCGCGGCGGCCATGAAACGGTCGAGATCGCCGTCGAGGACGTCTCCCGGCGAGGTCGAAGTGACGCCGGTCCGCAGATCCTTGACCAGCTGATAAGGTTGCAGGACATAGCTGCGGATCTGGTGACCCCAGCCGATGTCGGTCTTGGCCGCGTTCGCTGCATCGGATTCCGCCTCGCGCCGCTGGAGCTCGGCTTCGTATAGCCGCGCCTTCAATTGTTTCATCGCCTCGGCCCGATTCTTGTGCTGCGAGCGCTGGTTTTGGCAGGCGACGACGATGCCGCTGGGAACATGGGTGATGCGCACCGCGCTGTCGGTGGTGTTGACGTGCTGCCCGCCGGCTCCGGACGCGCGGTAGGTGTCGATGCGCAAGTCCGCTTCGTTGACCTCGATGTCGATGTCGTCATCGACCTCCGGATAGACCCAGACGCTGGCGAAGCTGGTGTGGCGCCGCGCCGAACTGTCGTACGGGCTGATCCGCACCAGCCGATGGACCCCGCTCTCGGTCTTCAAATTGCCGTAGGCATTTTCGCCCTTAATCAGCAGCGTCGCCGACTTGATTCCGGCCTGCTCGCCCGAATGATGGTCGATGAGCTCGACCTTCATGCCGTGACGCTCGCCCCAGCGGCTGTACATCCGCTGCAGCATTTCCGCCCAGTCCTGGCTTTCGGTACCGCCAGCTCCGGCGTTGACTTCGATATAGCTGTTGTTGGCGTCGGCTTCCCCCGCCAACAGCGCCGCGACTTTGTCCCGCTCGGCGCGCGTGGCGAGGTCGGCCAAGCTCTGTATGCCTTCGACAACGAGTGCGTCGTCGCCTTCCGCTTCGGCCATCTCGATCAGCTCAGCGGTGTCGGAAAGTTCGCGCTCGATCGCCTTGGTCGCGTTGATCGCCTCGTCGAGGCGGCGCCGCTCGCGCATCACCTCCTGCGCAGCCTTGGGATCGTCCCACAGTGCCGGCTCTTCGACCTGCAAGTTCAATTCCTCGAGCCGGCGATGCGCCCGGTCCCAATCTAGGAACCGGCGAAGCAAGGCGGTCGCGGCATTGATCTCGTCGATATGGGCCTGCGCTTCGGCGCGCATTGTCATCTCCGAATGAACACGGTCGGCTGCACCGTACATGCAGCTTGGGCAATTCGCCTATTAGGTGGCGGGCGGCGTTTGCAAGGGATTGCTTGGCGGTGACATCGGCAGCGGCCGCACGGCAGCGGTGCGCGGCACTTGAGCCGGGCGCGGACGGCGAACAGTTTTACTATTGGTCACAATCCGCGGGTTGTCGGTGCTGGATTCAGCGTCATCGCCGTTCTGATTCCGGCGGAACGAGCGGCGGGGCTCAGTTTGCGGCTGGAACGCTTCCCAGATGACTTGCGATTTCGGGTCTTCCTGCACGGGAAATGTGCCGAACACGCGGCGACCGCTCGCCCGATCGACGCGCGCCCAGCGGATGCCAGCGGGAGCGACGAATGGAATCTTGGGCCGGCCGGCGAACGCCGTCTTGGCAAACTGCTTGAATATCGGGGCGGCAATTCGACCGCCCTGGGCATAGCCGCCGAGGCTTCGTGGATGATCGTAGCCCATGTACACTCCCGCGACGATTTCCGGCGTGCCGCCGACGAACCAGACGTTGGTCGGACCCGACGTCGTTCCGGTCTTGCCGAACAGCGGACGATCGAGGTCGCGCAGGACCGTCGCGGTGCCGCGCTCGATGACGCCTTCCATGATGTGCACCATCTGGAATGCAGCCATCGGCTCGAGCAGCTGGCGGGTTCTGACGGGTGGGCGCGGCATGCCCTTTCGGTCCCAGTCGGCGCCATTGCAATTGTCCATCACCTGGCAGCGGTTGTCCGTCCGGTAGATGACCTTGCCGGTGCGGTCCTGGACGAAGTCGATCAGCGTCGGCTTCACCGATCGCCCCTGGTTGGCGAGGATCGCATAAGCGTTGGTCAGCCGCATGACCGTGGTGTCGCCGGCGCCCAGAGCAATCGCGAGATAATTGGGATAGTCGCCAACGCCGAGCTTCCGCGCAGTGTCCGTGACCTTCGCAATGCCGGTCTGCGAGGCGGCGCGGATGGTCATCAGATTGCGCGACTGTTCGACTCCCCACCGCATCGTCTTGGGGCCGGCATAGCCGCGGTCGAAATTGACGAAGCATTTGTTGCCGAGGCCGGCGCCCTGCCAGACGCAGAACGGCGCGTCGACGATGATCGAGGCCGGCGTCAGGCCGTTCTCCAAAGCCGTCTCGTAGACCACGGGCTTGAACGCCGAGCCGGGCTGGCGCAGCGCCTGCGTCGCCCGGTTGTAGCTGGCCCCGATCGCGTCGAAACCGCCCTGGATCGCCATTACTCGTCCGGTGCGGACTTCTTCCGCGACCATCCCGCCCGAAACCTCGGGAATCGAGCGCAATGCATAACTTTCGCCCCCGATTTTCTTGACGATGATGATCATGCCCGGTCGGAAATAGCCGAACGCGGCGCCGCCGACCCCGCGCTTGGGCTGCGAGGCCGCCGATGCCGACAGCACGCCGGTGGACCCATCGCTAAAGCCGATCCTCGCTTCGCGCGAGTCCCTCGACAGCACCACCGCCTTGCGCCAATCGGGAAAGCCCGTGCCGACCGGAGCCCGATCGAGCTGCGCGCGCCAATCGCCGGAAGCATCGATCTTGAGGTCAAGGTCGCGCCAGCCGCGCCCGCCATCGAAATTCGCAAGGCCTTCGCGGAGTGCTTCTGCGGCCGCGTCCTGCATATAGGGGACCATCGAGGTGCGGACCCACAGGCCGCCGGCATAGAGGCTGTTCGGGCTGTCGTCGGCGGTCTCGCCGAACTTCTTCATCAAGTCCCGGCGGACCTCTTCCATGAAATAGCCGCCCATTTCTCGGAACTTGGCATTGCTGCCATAGCGGATTGTGCCGAGGGAAGCTCCGGCCGCGCCAAGCAATTGGTCGTGGTTGATGTAGCCGTTGGCCTCCATCTCGCGCAGCACATAGTTGCGGCGGTTGATCGCCTTTTGGGTCGCTCGTTCCGGGTCGTAATTGGACGGCGCCTTGGGCAGCACCGCAAGATAGGCCGCTTCCGGCAGTGTCAGTTCGCCGACATCCTTGTCGAAATAGGCCCGGCTTGCCGCCTGGACACCATAGGCATTCCGGCCAAGGAAAATCTGGTTGAGATAGAGTTCGAGGATCTGCTGCTTGCTCAGCGTCGATTCCAGGCGGAAGGCTAGGATCGCCTCGCGAATCTTGCGGCCGACGCTGTAGCTGCTGTCCTGGAGCAGGGCTTTGGCGACCTGCTGGGTGATGGTCGAGCCACCCTTGGCGCGGCCGCCGCTAACGCTTTTGCGCGTATAATCAAAGACCGCGCCGACCAGCCCCGGATAGTCGATGCCGCCGTGGCTAAAGAAGGTCTTGTCCTCGGCCGAAATGAACGCCTCGATGACGACCGGCGGGTATTCGTCATAGGCGAGTTCGACGCGCCGCTCGCGAGCAAAGGTCTGGACCGGGTTACCATCATAGCCACGAACGTTGGTCGGCAACGGCGGCTGATAGGCAAGCAGCTTCTCGGAAGACGGCAGCCCGGTGGCAAAGAAAAGCCACATGATCGCAAAGAGCAGCAGCCCGGCGCCACCGGCCCATGCCGCGCGCCGCACCCAACGGCGTTCGAACCACGGGTCAACGACCTGGTGAACGCGCCAGTTGAAAGTGACAAGATTAGGTAACCGCAGATGGGGGATGGCCAGGCGCCCTGACTTCAATTCAGCGAACTTCATTGGAACGGTCGTCTAGCGGGTTCGGACTTGGCCGCAAAGCGCTGATCAACGGCTTGCGCTATCGTCGACTCCGCGCTGCAACATCGGCCTCGATGGTTTCAGCCAGGCCGGCGACGATCGCGGCGCGGTGTTCGGGCGAGCGCAACAAGGCCGCATCGTCAACATTGCTGAGGTACCCCGATTCGAACAATACCGCCGGCGCTTCCGCCCGGCGAAGTACGTGGAAGGCCGCGAAGCGATGAGGCTCGGGGCGCAACGCGATCCGCCATCCCGATTTGCGCACCAGGCGGGAGGCAAGCTCGGCCGACGCGCTCATCTGGCTTCTCAACGCGAGGTCCGCCAACATCGACTTTACCGAACCGTCGGCGGCACTCGCGAAACCGCCCGAATTCTGGCTCTGGGCCAAGCGCGCCGCTTCGGCGTCGGAGGCGACATCGGACAGCGAATAGACGCTGGCCCCGCGCGCCAACGGATTGCGAGCGCTGTCCATATGCAGCGACAGGAACAGGCTTGCCCCCAAGCCACGAGCGACGCTGGCCCGCTGCTCAAGCGATAAGTAGACGTCCTTGTCCCGAGTCAGTGCGACACGGACCCGGCCGCGTTGGACCAGTCGGTCGCGAAGCTCGCGGGCCAGCGCCAGCGTCAAATCCTTTTCGGCAATCCCGCCAGACACCGACACCGCGCCTGGGTCGCGGCCGCCGTGACCAGGATCGATCACGACGATCGGACGGCCGCCCGCCCGAGCTCCGCTGACCAGCACGCCGGCAACGGGCGGAGAAATCTGGACGGTGATGCTGCCGCGACGGGCTTCGCCGATCTGGCTACGGTTGTCGCGGCCTGTCGCCGCGCTGCTCCGTCCGGAACCGGGCACCAGGAACAGCAAGGCGGCCGCCGCAATGCCTACCCAAGCCCGCGACAGTCCAAGTAGGATTTTTGAGCCCGCCGCCATAGCCACCTTGATATTGTTCGCACTGCGCTCTGTATCACGCGGTTATGGTTAATAAAAAATTATGCCATAGTGGCGCAATGCGGATGCGGCGCGGTTGCGGCAGCGGTCTGCGGGTGCTAATCCCAAATCGCCGCCGGTACATGCCGTCGGATCCGCGCCGCGGCCCATGCAAGGCACGCGGCCTCAAGGTTGAAGCCACATGACGCCACAGAACGCCTTTCGCCCGCTTAATGAAGAGCGGACGGGCGTGTTTCCCACGAGACTTCGCGGGATGGCCAGTGCGGCAGCAATAACCCCAAATCACGTTACGTTCCGCGGTCTCGTGCCGTCGGACGTGGCCCTACTGATGGCGCGCCGCCGGTCCCACCGGCTTGCATGGCGCGCCCGGAGAATTTTCAATGTCCATGCGCATGCTGATCGACGCGCGCCACCCGGAAGAGACCCGGGTCGCAGTCGTCAAGGGAAACCGGATCGAGGAATTTGATTTCGAGTCCGCTGAGCACAAGCAGCTCAAAGGTAATATCTATCTTGCAAAGGTAACCCGGGTCGAACCGTCGCTGCAGGCGGCGTTCATTGACTATGGCGGCAACCGCCACGGATTCCTCGCCTTCTCGGAAATCCATCCCGATTATTATCAGATCCCGAAAGCCGACCGGGATGCCCTGCTTCGCGAGGAAGCCGAGCACGCCGCCGAGGAAGAGCGGCTTCGCTCCGCCGAAGATGAAGCGGAAGACCGCCGGGCGAACAAGCGTGGTGAGGAAGAGCCCGCCGACGACGACAACGGCGGCGATCTTGGCCTGGGCGACGAAGATTCGATCGTTACTGGCACGGGCTCGAGCCGGTCGCCCGTCGATGAATCGGCCGCGGATGAGTTGCGCAAACGGCGTGAATCGCTTCGTCGGCGCTACAAGATTCAGGATGTCATCCAGCGCCGCCAGGTGCTGTTGGTCCAGGTCGTCAAGGAAGAGCGCGCCAACAAGGGCGCCGCGCTGACCACCTATCTCAGCCTCGCCGGCCGTTATTGCGTGCTGATGCCCAACACCAGCCATGGCGGCGGCATCAGCCGCAAGATTTCGGACGGCGCCGACCGCAAGCGCCTGAAATCGATCATGTCCGACTTGAACTTGCCGTCGGTCATGGGCTTGATCGTCCGCACCGCCGGACTGTCGCGCACCAAGGTCGAGATCAAGCGTGACTTCGACTATCTCGCGCGGCTGTGGGATGAAATCCGCGAGCGCACGCTGAGCAGCAGCGCACCGGCGCTGATCTACCGCGACAGCGATCTCATCAAGCGTGCCATTCGCGACCTTTACCACCGCGAAATCGACGAAGTGCTGGTCGAGGGCGACGATGGCTATAAAGCGGCGCGCGGCTTCATGAAGCTGCTGATGCCGAGCCACGTCCGCCGCGTTAAACAGCACGTCGAAGTGACCCCGCTGTTCCAGCGATATGGCGTCGAAGACCAGTTGTCGGCCATGTACCACCCGGTCGTGCAACTGCCGTCAGGCGGCTATCTGGTCATCAATCCAACCGAAGCCTTGGTGTCGATCGACATCAATTCGGGCCGTTCGACCCGCGAGCACAATATCGAACAGACCGCCTACGCCACCAACCTCGAGGCCGCCGCCGAAATCGCCCGGCAGCTTCGCCTCCGCGACATGGCCGGCCTGGTCGTCATCGACTTCATCGACATGGAGCAATCGAGCCATAATCGGAAAGTCGAGAAGGCGATGAAGGACGCGCTGAAGAACGACCGAGCGCGCATTCAGGTTGGCCGCATCTCGAGCTTCGGATTGATGGAAATGAGCCGCCAGCGGCTGCGGACCGGGGTGCTAGAAGCGTCGACCAGGCCGTGCGTCCATTGCGAAGGCACCGGCTTGATGCGCACCGCGTCGTCGGCCGGACTGTCCGCTTTGCGAATGGTTGAAGACGAGGCAGCGCGCGGCCGCGGCGACCAAATTCTTCTCCGCGCCGGGCGCGAAGCTGCGGTCTATTTGCTTAACAAGAAGCGCCTCGAACTGGGCGAGATCGAATTGCGCTACGGCGTCTCGGTCGAAGTGCTGATCGACGAAAGCCTCGAAGGCGCGCGCATGGGCGTCGAGAGTTCGGGACCCCGCCCAGTCGCGCCCCAGCGCTCGCAAGCCTTGTCCGCTCCCGTTGACGAGGAATATGACGACGAGGACGAAGATGCCGAGGAGCTCGAAGCCGCCACGGCCGGGGACGCCGAGCTTGCCGATGAGCAGGAAGAGGTTCCGCAGCAGCGGGATCGCGAACGCCCGCGGGACGACGACGGCGAAGGCCCCCGCCGCCGTCGGCGGCGCCGGCGCGGCGGCCGAGGCCGTGGGCGGCGGGATGGCCAGGCGCCCGAATCGACCGAAGAAGCAATCGGCCAGGACGTTGATTCTTCATCAGCACCGGTCGACGACCATGAAGGCGAGCACCTCGCCGACGAGGAAGCCGCCAAGCCGCGGCCCCGACGTCGTCGCGGGCGCGACGCTCCCACTGAACTCGCGAATGGCGAAGCGCTGACCGAAGTCGAGCCGGATAGCTCGCCGATGGTCGAACGCCCGATCGCCGAAGAGGCGCCGATCACCGCCACAGAGGGCGACGAGGAAGAGCGAGCAGAAGCCACGGAGCCGAAAGCTCGTCGTCGGCCGAGAGCGCGCAAGCCTGCGGCGGCGTCAGCGTCGACTGAACCAGCGTTAGCGCCCGAGCAACAGCCCGATGGAGGGCTCGAGCCCGAGCCGGCGCCGACCAAGCCGGCGCGCAAGAGTCGCTCGAAGGCCGCTGCAGCGGATTCGGCTGGTCAACCGTCGCAAGCCGTTTCGGCGTCCGAAGAGTCGGGCCCCACGGCAACGTCCGTTCCCGCTCCCGACAATGATTCGGCGATGGCCGACGTCGATGGAGAGCGGCGCTCGGGCTGGTGGCAGCGGACGTTCGGCTAAGCCGGACATCCGCCCGCCTGGGCTTGTTTTCATCACCCGTTCAGCCGTCAAGATGGTAAGCGGGAGCATGGCGCCCCCACTTTCCTGCCCGATGTCGCGCTTTTCGCGACTGCTGATGCTCGCGCTGGCGCTGGGTTTTGCGGCGGCGAGACCGGCCGCAGCCCAGTCGGTATTGCGCGATAGCGAAACCGAGCTTCTCTTCCGCGACATCTCGAAACCCTTGATCACTGCCGCGGGGCTCGACCCCAAATCGACCAACGTCGCGCTGTTAAACGACCCCGAGATCAACGCGTTCGTTGCTACGGGCCAGACGGTCTATATCCAGTCGGGGCTGTTGGTTGCTGCCGACAACGTCAATCAGTTGCAGGGCGTCATCGCGCACGAACTCGGCCACGTCGCCGGCGGCCACTCGATCCGGCTTGCTTCGGGCGGCAAGGAAGCGACCGGGATCAGCCTGGCGACGCTGGTCTTGGGAGCGCTGGCGATCGCCGCCGGCGCTGGCGAAGCCGGCATGGGAATCATGATGGCCGGACAACGGGCCGCGATCGGACGCTTCCTCGCATTTAGCCGCACCCAGGAGAGTTCTGCCGACGCGGCCGGCGCCAGATACCTGTCCGCCGCGGGGATCAGCGGCAAGGGCAGCATCGAATTCTTCAAAAAGCTGCAAAACCAGGAATACCGCCTCGCCGTCGCCGAAACCGAGAGCTACGACCGAACCCACCCAATATCGAGCGAGCGCATTCAGGCGCTCCTCCAGGTCTATGAGAAAGATCCGGCCTGGAACCGCTCGTCGGATCCGGCGCTCGAAGCGCGGTTTCAGCGGGTCAAGGCGAAGCTCATCGGCTTCGTCGATGCCAAGCGTGCGATCGCCAAATACCCCGAGAGCGATCAGAGCGTGCCGGGCCATTATGCCCGCGCCTACGCCTATCACCTTGGCGCTTACCCGGAAAAAGCCCTGTCTGAGGCCGATGCGCTGCTCAAGGTCGAGCCGCATGATCCCTTCTTTCTTGAACTGAAGGGGCAAATCCTACTTGAATCGGGCAAACCGGCCGAAGCGATCACGCCATTGCGCGAAGCCGTCGGGCGCGCCAACGACCAACCGCTGATCGCCGCGATGCTCGGTCATGCGCTGATCTCGACTGAGAATCCGAAGAATTTCGCCGAGGCCAAGAAGGTGCTGAAAGAAGCGGTCAACCGCGACAATCAGAACCCGTTCGCCTGGTACCAGCTGGGCATCATCTACGATCGCGAGGGCGATGAGCCGCGAGCGGCTCTGGCAACGGCGGAGCGCAACAACCTCGAAGGCGAGCCGAAGCTGGCACTGGCGAGCGCTGAAATGGCCTTGAAGGGAATACCCCAGGGGACCCCGGACTATCTTCGCGCCCAGGACATTGCCATGGTATCGCGGACCGAACTACGCAAAGACAAGAAATACCGAAGGGATCATCCCGAAGAGTGAGCGAGCGGGAGACGTCGACGTGAAGAATTCGGCTGTGGTGCCGGCTGTTGCGGGTGGAGTGATCGGCGGCTTGCTGACTGCTGCCCTGTTGCTGTTCGCGGCACCGCAATTCCTTGGCAGCCGGATTGTGCGCCAGGGACTCTTGGCCGACCCTCAAATCCTCGTCGATACCGCCGACGCCTTGCGCGACCGTCAATATGAACCGGCCCTCAAGGCCCAGCGGGCGGCGCTCGAAACGCCATTCGGATCATCGTGGAAAGGCTCGGCCAAGCCCGATGTCGTGCTGGTCGAATTCTTCGATTATGCCTGCCCCTATTGCAAGTCGAGCAACCCGACCATTGAGCAGTTGCTGAAGGAGGATAAGGGCCTTCGCGTCGTCTATCGCGAGCTGCCGATCCTCGGACCGCAAAGCGTCGCTGCCGCGCGCCTGTCGCTGGCGGCGTCGAGAGCTGGCCGCTTCAGCCAATTCCACGACACGCTGTGGGCAGCCGGACGTCCCGGGCCGGAGACGATCGCCGTCGCCAGCCAGGCGGCGGGGCTCCAGATTCCGATCGCCCCGACCGCTGATGCCGAAGCGGAACTGAGCCGCAACTTCAAACTCGCCGGCCAGTTGGGCGCGACCGGAACGCCTCTATTCGTCGTCGGCAACAAAGTCATGAACAGCGCCGTAGCTTACGATACGCTCAAAAAAGCCATCGCCGACGCCCGCGCGCGCGGCTGATTCAGGATCGCTTCTGCGGCGGTCCCTTGAAGCCCTGCGCGACCACATACCATTCCGAGGAGTCCTTGCGGCTGGCGGGTGGTTTGGCGTGCTTGACGGTGGTGAAATGACGCTTGAGCTCGGCCACGAGCTGGCTGTCGGCGCCGCCGGCCAGCACCTTGGCGACGAAGGCGCCGCCGGGCCTCAGCGTCTCCACGGCGAACTCCAACCCAGCCTCGACAAGCCCCATCGTTCGCAAATGGTCGGTCCGCGAATGCCCGACAGTATTGGCCGCCATGTCGGACAATATTAAATCCGGCGGACCGCCCAAGGCGTCTTGCAGCTTGGCCGGAGCGGCATCGTCCATGAAGTCCATCTCGAGAATCGTCACGCCCTCGATCGGGTCGGTCGGAAGCAGGTCGATTCCGGCAATTTTGGCGGCCGGCGCGCGGCGGGTGACGACCTGGCTCCAGCCCCCCGGGGCGATGCCGAGATCGATCACTGCCTTGACCCCTTTCAACAACCCGAACCGCTCGTCGAGCTCAAGCAATTTATAAGCGGCACGGCTGCGGTAATTGTCGGCCTTGGCGCGGCGGACATAGGGATCGTTCAACTGCCGTTCGAGCCAACGGTTGGACGAGACCGTCCGGCCACGCCCGGTCCGCACTCGCTGGTGAAGCCCCCGGTCTCCCCTCACAACACATAACCGTCGCGCGCCATCAGCGAACGAAGGATGCCCTCGCGGATGCCGCGGTCGGCGACTCCAAGGCTCGGCGCCGGCCAGATTTCCAGGATTGCTTCCAGGATCGCGCAGCCAGCGACGACTAGGTCGGCGCGGTCAGCGCCGATGCACGGCAGCCGCGAGCGTTCCTGATAGGTCATCTCGGCAATCATCGTACTGATTTTCTGCATGGCTTCGGTCGGCACGTGCAGCCCGTCGACCGCGCGCCGATCGTATGAGGGCAGTGCGAGGTAGACGCTGGCGAGCGTCGTGACGGTGCCGCTGGTGCCGAGCAGCCGAATATCCTTGGCAGCCTTGGGCAGTGTTTCAGCAAACCGGGTGAATGAGTGGCGGGCGCGCTCGCGCATGCGCTTGTAGGCGGCGAGGCGGTCCTTGCCATCAATCGCCCCGGTGCCTTCGCTCTCGGTCAGTGAAACCACGCCCCAAGGCGCGCTCCACCAGCTGCGGATCTTGGGCACGCCGTCCACATGATCGATGAGCACCAGTTCGGTCGAGCCGCCGCCGATGTCGAAGATCAGTGCCGGGCCGTCCCCCGGCTCCAGCACCTTGTGACAGCCGAGCACGGCCAGCCGCGCTTCCTCCTGCGGCGCGATGATGTCGAGCGCGATGCCAGTCTCATCGCGGACCCGCTCAGTGAAATCGCGGCCATTGACGGCGCGCCGGCAAGCCTCGGTGGCGACGGCGCGCGACAGCGTAACGTTGCGGCGGCGCAATTTGTCCCCGCAGATGGCGAGGGCCGCGACCGCTCGGTTCATCGCCTCGTCCGACAGCTTCCCGCTTTGCGACAGGCCTTCGCCAAGCCGGACGACACGCGAAAAGGCGTCGACCACCGTGAAACCGTCTTCGCTCGGGCGAGCAATGAGCAAGCGGCAATTGTTAGTGCCGAGATCGACTGCGCCATAGCTGTTGCGGTGCGCCTGTCGCCGCTCGTGCGGCTCGGCTGGCGATGGCCCGCTCGCTGCGCCAGCTTTGCGCAACAGAGCCGGCGCGCCGGCGGCTCTCTGCGCCATGGGGTACGCCCGTTCTATCCTTGGCCGCCCCTCAAGGAACGGCTGACTTGCGCCCGCTTAATCACAATATTGGGGTCGAGGGCAAGTTTCGCGGTCAGGCCGGCCGCGGTGAGGCGTGCGCGTTGACAGGCGTGGGGGGGCTTTCTATCTCGCCCGCTCGCCTACTGCCCCGTCGTCTAACGGTAAGACTACGGACTCTGAATCCGTCTATCGAGGTTCGAATCCTCGCGGGGCATCCATGCTTTCCGTCGGACCTCCGCTGAATTAGAAGCAGCCCCGTGAAGATTGTCGGCAGCTTCGTCAGCCCGTACGTGCGCAAGGTACTAGCGTGCCTCGAACTGAAGGGGCTCGGCTATCAGGTGGATCCGATCACGCCCTTCTATGGCGATGACGAATTCACCCGGCTGAGCCCGCTGCGCCGCATTCCGGTGCTGATCGATGGCGACGTCACGCTGAGCGATTCCACGGTCATCTGCGCCTATTTAGAGGAAGCCTATCCGGCGACGCCGCTCCTGCCAGCCGATTTGTGCGACCGCGCCCGCGCCCGCTGGCTCGAGGAATATGCAGATACGCGGCTCGGCGACGTGTTCATTTGGGGGCTGTTCTATCAGCGAGTGGTTCGTCCTTTGGTGTGGGGCGAGCCGAGTGACGAAGCGCGCATTGCGCAGACTTTGAGCGAGGACGCGCCGGCGGCGCTCGATTATCTTGAAACGCAATCGCCGGAGAGCGGCTTCCTGTTCGGCGACATCGGCGTCGCCGACATTGCAATCGCGAGCTTCTTTCGCAATGCCGAATATGCTGGCTTCACCATCGACAATGGACGCTGGCCCCGGGTTAACCGGTTCGTCGCTGACGTCCTGGCCCATCCCGTATTGGCGAAATTACTGCGGTTCGAGGACATCCAGCGCAGTGCCGACATCAGGAGCCGACGGCAGGCTCTGCTTGATGCCGGCGCGCCACTGACCGACGAGACATGGGGAACGCGCGAGCCTCGGCGGGGCATGATGCGGCTGTGAGGCCGCCTAGTGCTGGTAGCCGGAAATCCAATGCTCGAGCCGCGTCTTGAGTGACGGGCGCGACGGAATGAAACCTGGCTGATCGCCATGATGGTCGTCGGCCTGCTCGTACAATGTGAGGTTGGCGGGCAGCTTTGGACGCAGCGTTTCGCGGCCGCGGAGCATGTCCTCAGCCATCGCCAGCGAGCGGTGGACATCTTCAGCCGTGAACGGCTTCATCAAACAGCCGAGCGCCAGATCGGGCATCGGGAAGCTCGGCGCCTTGCCGCTGACGAACAGGACGGGAACTTGCATTTCGGCCAGCCTGACGGCGACTGGAAAGCCGGTCGAACCTCGGGCCAGGTGGAGGTCGAGGAGCGCAATATCGGGATCATGCTTTTCAGCCGCGGCGAGCGCGCTGTCGGCGTCGTCGGCGATGTCCACCACGCGGTACCGCGGATTGTCCTCGACGAGATATTTCAAGGTTGTCGCGAGTTGCGAATCATCCTCGACAATCAGGATCTTCAGCACCGCGAGCCTCCCCAACTCCTCGGACAAGTCCGTAGAATTGCAGCTTCGCTCGAAATTGCCCCGTTGCGAATCCCGCGTCGCCGGGTTTACGACGAACCGACTCCCCGACGGGCTGGAGTGATGGATCAGGTGCGGTAGAAGATGTGAGCGCCGATCTTTTCCGCCCGGGTCAGCCGCCGTCCCCACGACGGAGCGACGTAATTGGCGTGATACCACAAGATATCGCTCGACAGGCTGGGCACCGCATTGCTCATCGCCAGACGAGCGATGGCTTGCGCCTTGCGCCAAGCGGCGCAGCCGGGATCGACGGACGGAAATTGGCCGTTGCGGACGAACGAGAATTGC
>JBDSXT010000036.1:0-13522 GCA_039925985.1 Sphingomicrobium sp. | reverse complement strand
GAACGCCGGTTGGCTTCCACGATGCTTATGTTGCGGCGCCGAGCCGGAAGGCGGCGCTGGCGGCTTGGGGCAGCGGGACCGACCTGTTCGCGGCTGGGGCGGCGGAGGTGGTGAGCGATCCGGAACTAATGAAGGAGGCGCTGGCGCGACCCGGGGAAGTGATCCGCAAATCGCGGGGGACGGGCGCGGAGCATGTCCGGGCGTTGGGGAAAGTTGCGAAGAACAGGCCCTCCCCCAATCCCTCCCGCGAGCGGGAGGGGAGGAAGAAGCCGCGGCCCAGTCGCGCGGCTGTGGAGAAAGCGGAAAAAGCCGTCGAGGCGGCGAAGGCGGAGCAGCAGGAAGCGGCGGTCCGCCTGAGGACGGCCGAGCAGGCGCTCGAGGAGGCGCGCAGGCGGTATCGGGCGGCGATGGCCGAGTCGGCTGACTGAAGACAGGCCCTCCCCCAACCCCTCCCGCTGGCGGGACGGGCGGTAGCTAGGCCCTACCTATGGCGGCGGGGGTCGTCGGCGGGATTGACGTAATTGACCGCGAACGGGCCCTGGCTGGTGACCTGGACGATCGCGCCGGAGCGGGTCGAGACGTAATGGGCCATGCCGGCGCCGGCGTTGGCGAAGCCGCCGGCGACCAGGGTCGCCATGCGCCGGGGCCGGACGCGCTGCCCCATGCCGAGCGACAGCTGGCCGGAAATGACGGTGACATGTTCGTCGGCCGGATGGGTGTGCGGAGCGACGGCATAGCCAGGCGGAAAGCGCAAGCGGATGGTGAACTGTCCTGGCCGTCCGGGGTCGCCGGCGAGCACGGCCGCCTGGGCGCCGCGCGGCAGGAACGGCGGGGCGGGACCCCATTTGAGATTGCCGGGATTGACTTGCGATTGGGCGGCGGAACCGAGCAGCAAGGTCGAGGCTGCGATCAGAAGCGCGAATTTCATTCCATTTCTCCTAGAGTTTAGCCGATGCGGTCTTAGCACGGGCGCGGTGGAGGGACATAGCAGCTAGCGTCCGCCGGCGGTGCCGCGGAACGGGACCTGGTCGAGCTTTTCACGAAGCCGCTCGATGGCCGGGTCGGTTTCGGGCGGCGTCTCGCCCGTATAACGGGCTTCGCGCTCGGCTTCCTCGGCAAACAGCTCTCGAAGGAAGCTGATGGTCAGCCGGTGGCCAAAGATTTCGTCACCGCGGATCCTGAGTTCCGGTTCGCAGTCGGGGGGCAGGGTGTCGCGGATGATCCGCAAAAATTTGATGAGGTCGTCGAGCGAGGTGTACTCGCTGATTTCGATGAAGTCCTTGACTCGTCTCGGCACGGATTCGGCTCCCGGGCAATGGGTCGGACTAGCTGCGGCGCTTGCGTGGCTTGGGCGGCGGCGGCCGAAGCTGGGGGTTGCGAACGCAATTGTGGAACCCGACCCAATCGACCCGAGTGCCGTTACGGCCGGCGTTACGGTTGCACAGCTGAATTTTCCAGGCGGGCGGCGGGTATTTGGCGACGTATTTGAGCGAGTGGCGCATCGCATCCTTTTGCCGGCCGATGCAGCGGTCGTCCCAGCGGCAAACGAAGCCGATGTTGAGCACCGCGGGGTTCTTGAGCGGCGCCAATTGCGTGGCGGCTCCGGCGCCCGTGGGCGCGAAGATCAATGCCAGCAATCCGAGCTTCCATCTCATTCGCGCCATCCCCAGCGACCCTAGTGATATCGTTACCAACGAAGCAACCGGCCTAGTTGATGCACGGCTTATCAACGCGATAAGTCTAGGATGGGTGAATCAGTTTCTGCAACGGGTGTAAAACCGCGCGTTCATTTTTGGCACGCGGGACAGCCTGGGCCTGGTCGTTGCGGCGTGGGACAGCCGACAACAAGCAATTGTCCGAGCGCTCCAACCGGTGTAGGGCGAGTCGGATTGCCGTGGGGGTTCCGATGTTGAAATCGTTCGTTAGTTTTGCGTTGCTGGTCAGTGCGACCGGTGCCTCGGCGGCGTCGAGCGGTACGGATTTCGGCATTCGCACGGTTGGGGTGCGCACGGCTTCCGGTCAGGCAACGAGCGTGGTGACCAATTCGACTTCAAAGGCGCTGCTGGCGGCGAGCAATCTATCTTCCGTGCGAGTAACCAACACGATGTTTTCCGACCCGTCCCCGATTATGGGTTCGGGCGTCAATTTGCGCGCCGTTGCAAGCCTCGGATCGCAGTGGGGGCGGGTGACCAGCACGATCCGCTCGATTGCTCACAATCGCGCGGTCGGCGGGGTCCGCAACAGCTGGCACTTGAGCGGACGGGCGGTCGACATCGCCAGGCGGCCGGGCGTCACTCACGCGCAGATCGCCGCAGCGTTTCGCAACGCCGGATATCGACTGATCGAATCGCTCGACGAGGGCGACCACAGTCACTTCGCGTTCGGCGGAACGGGAATTCGCTACGGGGCCCCGGCGCAGCCGGTGCGAAGCGCCGCCGCCGCGGTTTCGACCCCGTGGAAAATCGTCACGGCCGCCAACTCGGCGTTCCGCTGATCGGTTAGGATAGTCAGCCGGCTCCGAGCTCGTCGGCCGGGTCCGCTTTGCGCACTGGCGATAATGCCGCGGCGAGCACGAAAGCTACCCAAACACCGAGCGTTGCGACCAGCCGGCAGACGTCGTCGGCACTCATGCCTTTGGGTTGGAGCGTTGGCAGCAGAACCATTCCGGCCAGCAGCAGTGCGAACATAGCGAGCACGACCAGCATCATGATTCGGCGCTCGGACGTCGAAATCATCCGCAGCGCCATGACGGTGCCGGCAAGCAAGATTATCCGCCGATCGGCAGCGGTCGAACGTGCCGAGGTTGGCGCCGAGCAACGCACCGAAAAATACGTTTAAGCCGTCGATCGCGCCAACCTTGCCGCCTGCAGTACTGACGAACAGCGATTTCATCTGACTGACCGATCCAGGCCACTGGCTGGAAAACTATGATGATCAGGCGCTCGCCATGGGGGCAAATCTGGCGGCGTTGGGGGGCGAGCTGGTCCAGTTCGGCCAGGCGGAGGCAATCGGCCCGGGACAGTTCAAGCTGTCGCGGTTGCTGCGCGGCCGCCGGGGGACCGAATGGGCGATGGACGCGCATGCCATCGGCGAGCCATTCGTTCTTCTTCAACCGGGGACACTTCAGCGCCTGCCACTGGCAGGATCGCTTCGCGGGTCGGCGGTCGCGGTTCGCTCGGTGAGGCCCGGCGATACGGCACCGGCGATTTCGGCATTGGCGGTTGGCGAGGCGCAACGGCCGCCAAGCCCGGCTCATCTACTCGCAGCCCAGTCAGCGTCGGGGCTGATGGTCAGCTGGACCCGTCGAAGCCGGCGCGGCTGGGCGTGGCTCGACGAGATGGAAGTGCCGCTTGGGGAGGCCAGCGAGCTCTATCGGGTGGAGCTCGAGGGTGTCGTCGGCCGGATCGAAATCGAGACCGAAGTTCCGTTGACGAACTTCGATGTGGGGCAACTCGCTCTGGTCGGGACGGGCGATGCGACGCTTTCGGTTCGGCAGCTCGGCGATGTCGCTCCTTCACGGGCTGCGACCGTGACCATCAACCTGACCTAGGAGAATAGCCATGAGCGCGACCCCGCGGCTGTTGCTGCCAATGCTTGCTGCCGGCCAAGCCCAGAAAGAACTATTTCACAACGAAGCGTTGCAGCTGCTCGATGTACTTGTGGCCGGAGCCGTCGAAGGCCTGCCGCTGGCGACGCCACCGGCGAGCCCGGCAATCGGCAATTGCTATATTGTCGCCGGCAGCCCGACCGGGGACTGGGCCGGACATGCCCACCAGGTCGCGGCCTATACGAGCGGCGGCTGGCGTTTCGTCGCGCCGCGCGAAGGGATGAGCTTCGCAGTCGTCAGCAACGGAAAAACCGCGGCATACCGAAGCGGCGCCTGGGTGATCGGTACGTTCAGCGGATCGCAGCTGGTCGTCGACGGCCTGAAAGTGGTGGGTGCGCGTGGGGCGCCGATTTCAGCGCCGTCGGGCGGGGCGACCACAGATGCGGAAGCCCGGACCGCGATTGGCCTGATCCTATCGGCGATGCGCGCCCATGGGCTTATTGAAACCTAAGAACCTCAAATCTCAATGAATTGAGCGGCAATCCAGTCGATTTGATGCTTTAGTGCAACAGCTTATCGAAGAGCCAGCTTGCGCGGCAACCACCGCGCTCATAATGAGTCCGGGCGGTTCAATTTTCAGAACGCACGTGAAAGGGGATTATTATGCGCAAGCTGGCCATTGCAATGGCGCTCGCATCAACCGGGCTGACGACGCCGGCGCTCGCACTCGACCATTCGGGATACGTCGGCGTTGAAGCCGGGCCGATGATCGTTGAAGACACCTCATTCCACTATGAGGATGCCGTGCGGTCGCTCGACGACGCCATTATCATCGACCACAAAAAGGGGTATGATATCGACGTTATCGGCGGCTACGACTTCGGTTCAATTCGCACCGAGCTCGAGCTTGGATACAAGCGCGCTGGCATCGACGAGAGCAGGATCGACGGACCTCTGTCCGGGCCCTTCAGTACGGTAGTCTTCGGAGCAGACGGCAACGTGTCGGTGCTTTCGGGCATGGTCAATGCAATGCTCGACTTCGGCGACGACGCTGGCTTGAATGGCTATGTAGGCGGAGGCATCGGCCTAGCCAGGGTGAAATATAAGGTTGATGTCGCCGCGCCGGTCTCCCAGTTCGGCTTCAGCGACAGCGATAGCAGCCTCGCATGGCAAGCGATCGCCGGCATTCGTTATGCGATTACGCCGAACATGGACCTCGGCCTTAAGTATCGCATGTTTACCGTCGACAAACTGAGCTTCAGCGAGGGCGCTGCCCAGCAGCGGCTTGGCTTCGATCTGGACGGACGTTTTCGCTCCCACAGCTTGCTGCTGAGCCTGATTTACAATTTTGCTCCGCCGCCACCACCGCCACCACCACCACCGCCGCCCCCGCCGCCTCCTCCGCCGCCTCCTGCGACGCAGACGTGCCCGGACGGTTCGGTGATCCTGGCGACCGATGTCTGTCCGTTGCCACCGCCGCCCCCGCCGCCGCCACCGCCGGAACCCGAGCGCGGGTAAACGGCGAGGCGTCAGCACTCGGCTGGCGGTCGACAATGAATGCCGGCCCGGAGTTTCGCCTCCGGGCCGGTTTTCTTTGGGGCGGCGAGTGGGGAAGAGGGACGCGTGCGCCCATCGCGTCTCAGCTATCGCGACCGCCGCTGAAGGCGCGGTTCGTCGACAGTCGGATTGCTAGCGGGTCGGAGATACTCAACTAGAGGGACGAGGAGTTCAGTCGGGGCCTTGGGACGTGCCGGCCTCGACCCAAGACGACGGCCGCTACTTGACCGCCGAAACTTGCTGCACGCTGCTGGCTGCCAACTGGCTGGACGGTTTGTCCCAGCCGTAGACGTCGGCAAGGTAGCTGATGCCGGCGCTACTCGGCTCGGCAGTGATGTAGGTCAGATAGACCGGCACGCCTTGCGGCAACGCAATCCGGATCTCGGCATCCTCGGACGGAGCCGAAGGCTCAGCGCCGAGCAGCCAGCGGCCAAGCCGCTGGGCATCCTCAAGCCTGACGCAGCCGTTGCTCAAGGTCCGCTGGGACTTCGCGAACAATGCCTTGTTCGGCGTGTCGTGCAGGTAAATGTCCTCGCCGCTCGGGAAGCGAAACTTCATCTTGCCCATCGAATTGTCCGGGCGCGGCTTCTGGCGAACGCGAATCTGGATCTTGCCCGAAGCGGCATCTTTCCAGTTGACCGTTTCGGGTGGGATGACCGCGGGATTTTCGGTCCAGTCGGCCAAGACTTCATAGCCGTGGGCCTTGAGGTAACCGAGCCCCTGTTTCAGCACATTGGGACCGATCGTCTTGCGCACCAGGTGGAAGGGAACGTTCCAATAGGGATTGTAAGTGATGTAATGGATCATGCTGGCGATCATTGGGGTCGGCAGGTCGAGCATCCCGACGATGACCTTCATCGAATCCACCGGCTGGCCGTTTTCGTACATCGTCAGCCGCTGGGTCGCCGAATTGACGACAATGAACCGCCCGCCGGCGGGAAGCGCGCGAGCCCGCTCGAGGTTGGCGAGCAATCGCGGGTCCGGGCTGGCGCCGGACAGCTGGTCCTGCTGCCAGGCGGCCTGGCGGATCTGCGCGTAGATCGGATTGACGTTGGACACCGCCGCCAAATGCTGATCGAGCGATGGCGCCGCGGCCGCGGTCAGCAGGATCTGATCGGGCCGCGAGTTCTGCGGCATCAGCACCGGATAGGCATAGATCATGTGCGGCGTCGGACGCTTGATGGACTGAACGTACGTAACCCATGCAGCTGACAGCGTTTGCTCCGATGCCTTGACGTCAGCGGGAGCACCGGTGGACGCGCGGGCGATCGCTGCTTCGACTTGGGAAGCCAGCTGCGGTCCAGAAGCAAGCCCGTCGAGTGGTGCGCGCTTGAGGATGGTGACGAGCGTGGCGGCGGCCGGAGTGGCGGCAGCGCCGCGGAACCACAACGGCCTCGACCATTTGCTGTAGAAAGCGGCGACTGGGCCCGCAGCCGGCAAGGCGGTCGCCTGGACTGGGGCAATCGGTGCAGTTGCCTGGGCAAAAGCGGGCGCCGACGCGCCGGCCAAAAGCCAAGCTGCGCAAGCGAATGATCGAAGAGTGTGTGAGTTCATGTCCTTTTTCTAGCCCCGGCTTTATGAACATTGCCCGTATGGCAGCAATTTTCGAGGTTGCCACGAGGCGATCCGAAAGTCAGCCATTCCAAACCCTTCGTGAGCGATTAGCCAAGCTGGCTGCAGAAATGTGTCTCCGGAGCATCACCCTCGTTGATGCGGGACGCTCTTGGTGATCGTACGAATCCATCGCATAGACCCGCACCAGCGCTGGCGGGTCCGGCAATCATGCGAAGGCAAGACTATGGACATCAGTGGAATTGCCGCGGTCGTTACCGGTGGCGCGTCGGGGCTGGGCGAGGCGACGGCGCGAGAGCTGGCGCGACGCGGCGCCAAGGTCGCGGTGTTCGATCGGGACGCGGACAAGGGCGGCAAGATTGCCTCCGAGATCGGCGGCGTTTTCTGCGAGGTCGACGTGACCAGCGATGAAAAGGTGGCCGCCGCATTCGCCAAGGCGCGCGAGGCGCACGGGCAGGAGCGAGTGCTGGTCAATTGCGCGGGCGTTGCCAATGCCGCCAAGACGGTCGGACGCGACAAGGCGACCGGAGAGATCAAATTTTACCCGATGCAACAGTTCGAACTGGCCATCGCCATCAACCTCGTCGGGTCCTTTCGCTGCATCGCCCACTCGGCGGCGGGGATGGTCGGGCTCGAGCCACTCGAGGATGGTGAGCGGGGCTGCATCATCAACACTGCATCGGTCGCGGCGCAGGACGGCCAGATCGGGCAAGTCGCATACTCTGCGTCGAAGGGCGGAGTGCTGGCGATGGCGCTGCCCATTGCCCGCGACCTGATGAAAGATGGGGTCCGCGTCAACACCATCCTGCCGGGCGTGTTCAAGACGCCGATGGTGGCGATGATGCCGGAGAATGTGCAGGAGGCGCTGGGCGCCCAGGTGCCGTTTCCCAAGCGGCTCGGCCAACCGCATGAATATGCCGAACTCGCATGCTTCATCGTCGAAACGCCTTACTTGAACGCAGAGGCCATTCGGCTTGATGGCGGCATTCGCATGGCGCCGCGCTAAGGCACCATAAGTGGATGAGCTCAAGCTCCTTGAGGATATGGCGGAGGCAGCTCGCGAAGCGGGCGCCGCGATCCTCGAGGTCGTCGCGCGGGGGTTCGATGTCGAGAGCAAGCAAGATTCCTCACCGGTGACGGAAGCCGATCGCGCAGCCGAGCTGATCATTCTGGCGGCGCTGGCCCGGGCTGCGCCGGGGGTCCCGGTCATCGCAGAAGAGGAAGTCGCGGCCGGCCATATTCCCGCGCACGACCGGCTCTATTTCCTGGTGGATCCGCTCGACGGCACCAAGGAATTCATCCGCGGCGGCGACGACTTCACCGTCAACATCGGGCTGATCCGCGACGGCACGCCAATCCTGGGCGTGGTGTTCGCGCCCGCGCGGGGTGTCCTGCACGGCGGGGTTGCCGGACGCCGTGCATGGGTCGAGGAGAATGGCAGTCGCCAGACGATCGCGACCCGCGAGCCTGGACCCGAACTGACTGCGGTCGCGTCGAAATCGCACTTCAATCAGGCGACCGCCGATTATCTCGAGCAATCGGCCCGGGGCTGCGGCTATTTGGCAATCGGCTCATCGCTAAAATTTTGTATCGTCGCCGAAGGGAAGGCCGATATTTATCCGCGCCTGTCGCCGACCAGCGAGTGGGACACTGCCGCCGGGCACGCGGTCCTGCTGGGGGCCGGCGGCCGGGTCGACGGGCCCGACGGCACGCCGCTGCGCTATGGCAAGACGGCGTTCATCAATCGCGGATTCGTTGCCACCGGTGGGTGGCAGGCCACGCCGGTCGGGCCGTGGCTCGGGGAATTCGTCGGTGGCGGGGACATCGCGCAGGGCGTCTAGGATTTCGGACGGCCATTCGTGCGCACTGATCCAATGCGGATCAATCTTCGTCGGACGGGCGTCCCAATTGTCGCGACGCAAGCCCTCGACTTCGGCCTTGAGCACCTGGAGTCGGCGGAGGAGGGCTTCTGCTTCCGCCCGATTGGCGGCCGAAACGCTCGGCGATCGCGACAGCTGCCGGGCTTCGGTCATGGCAAGTGCAAGCTGGGCGGCGACCCGGACCTCAGTGGACGCTGGCCGGTCACGAAAACGTTTCACGCATACTCCTCCTGGTGACGGCCGTTTGAGCCGCCAGTCGTTGCGGATCGGTTGGCTAATCATCCGATGCGGAGCCAGAATCGTTTAACTCTTCTCCACAATGCGCGCTATTAACCCAGGTTGCTCGGTCCCGCGTTCACGAAGGGATTCAATCATGGACGGATATCTCGCTGACGCTGAAAAGCCGCACGCCGGCTTCGACCGCCCCCCGATCCTGATCGCCGGGGACAGCGACGAATCGTCGGAACGCGCCGCTCGGACCATCCAGGCGTGCGGTCTACGGATCGCCGATGCAGTCGGCCTAGAGGCAGCGCCGGAGCGGATCGACCCTCAGGTTGCAGCGTCCGCCCTGTGGGTCGAACTCGGTGCCGATCACGGCGGGCCGATGGACCGATTGCTCGACCATGTGAACAGAGACGTGAAAGATGGCCGCTATTCGGCGATCGTCGCCGCGCCGCTCCACCTGATCGATGCGGTTTCAGCACGGGTGACCGATGCCGGCATCGAACTGCTCGTCGATGCTCATGACGCCGATCGGGCGGCGGCGCTGGCGGTTGCGCTGAGCCCCGCCGGTCGTCCGGATCGCCTGTCAGATATCGCTTCCCACCAGAATGCGACGCGCCTGCGCCAGCTGAGCGACGAAGTCAGCCGGATCGCTTCGACGCTGGCGCGGCTGTCGACCGGACCAGCATCGCTGACGCGGCCTACCGAACAGCCGCCCACGACCGGCGATTTGCCGCAGATTTCCGCCGACGAGGTCCGCCGGGTGATTCGCGCCCGCCGCCTGCGTTCGCGCTATTTCGAGGAAGGCATGTTCGCCGACCCGGCATGGGATATGCTGCTCGACCTGCTCCAAGCCGAACTCGCGCAGCTTCGGGTTCCGGTGTCCAGCCTGTGCATTGCCGCGGCGGTCCCCGCCACCACCGGCCTGCGCTGGCTCAAGACCATGACCCAGCAAGGGATCTTCGTGCGCCGGGCCGATCCTCACGATGGCCGGCGAGTGTTTATCGAGCTCGCGCCCCAGGCGAGCCAATCATGCGCCGCTATTTCGCGGACGCGGGGCAGCCCGTCGTCGTCTGATCATCGCGGCCGACTTGCCCGAGCGTCGCGCCCGTGGCACCGCTGCGGCATCCTCGAGGGCGCTTAGCTCAGTTGGTAGAGCATCTCGTTTACACCGAGAGGGTCGGCGGTTCGAGCCCGTCAGCGCCCACCATGACTTGGAAAAGCCGGCTGAGTGCGCGGGGACAGCTAAAGGGCCCGGACCAGCCTGACCGCCACCGCCAACCACGGCGGGTCGGCGACAACGCTCTGGCGGCCACCGGCTCCGGGTGGGAGGAGATGGAGCTTGCCGGAATTGGCGTTGGTCCCGGCTTCGCGGCCAATCAGCCGGCCGAATAGGAAGCGACCGGCCGGTCGCGGGATCAGTACGTCGCGGTTGAGCGCGCGACCGAAATCCTGGGGCTCGAGCACATCGCACCATATCTCATCGCCGGCGCGATAGTCGCCGAGGCTGGCCGACACGGTGATCGCGACCTGGCCGGCGGTGGCTCGCGGCGGGACGACGAGGGCGGTTCGCCTAGGCGCTGTGGGCCCCCCGGCGCCGAGGATGGCGACGACGCCGAGATCGGCCCGGTTGCCGTGATCGACAAGGTCGGATGCCTCGACCCCAAGGGCGGCGGCAATGCGGTTGAGCCAACCAACCGAAACGGTGCGAGTCCCGGTCTCGAGTCGGCCAATGGTTTGCGGCGTGGTCGGCGGGTCGCAGGCGCGGGCCACATCGTCGAGGGTCATTCCACGGGCCCGTCGGACTTCACGAATCCGGGTGATCATCGCTTGTCTCCCATTTTTTCCTAACCAAACCGGTTTTTTCACTGTCCTACAGTTTCTCCGTTGTGGCAAGACCATTTGGACGCAGGTGCGCCGAAAGGAACGAGGATGAGCAAGATCAGGCAGCCGCGGCTGTTGCAGGAGCGGGCAGTCGGCGGGCTCGGCATGCCGACAACGAGCGCTTCGGGGGTCCGAGGCCCGGCTCGGTCGGTGACGGTCAACCTCGCCGAATCGCCGCTTGGCTGGCTGCTATCGCGCGGGTTGCTTAGCCGGATCCAATTCGACGCCGGCGAGCGGTTGCGAATGGACTGGGAACGATCCCAGCTCGCGCCAAGCGTGACGATGGCCTGGGATGCCGCACCGATTGCGCGCGGGCGAGGCGGAGCGTCACCGGGCCCGGACCCGTCCTCGGGGCAGCTCGATGCCCGGCGGCGGTTCCATGCCGCGGTTGCGAGCGCCGGACCAGGCCTGTCCGAAATCCTGTGGCGGGTGGTCTGTGCCGGGGAAGGAATGCGTGACGCGGAGACGGCGCTGGGCTGGCCGGCCCGGGCCGGCAAGGTAGTGCTGACTTTGGCACTCGACCGTCTCGCGGCTTATTACCGGATGGGCTAAGGCGATGGCGTTCAACCTTCGGGAGGCGACGCCAATGATTCTCTATGGTTCTTCACTTTCTCCGTTCGTTCGCAAAGTCCTCGCATTTGCGGCCGAGAAGGGCATCGAACTCGAAGTAGTCGCCGTCGGACCCGGCGACCCCAATCCGGATTTCCGGGCAGCGAGTCCGTTCGGCAAGATGCCCGGCTTCTCGGATGGCGATTATCGCCTCGCCGACTCCAGCGCGATCGTCCATTATCTCGAGGCCCAGCAGCCGCAACCGGCGCTGATCCCTGCCGACCCGCAGTTGCGCGGGCGGACCATCTGGTTCGACGAGTTCGCCGACACGATCGTTGCTGCGTGCGGCGCCAAGATGTTCTTCAATCGGGTCGTCGCACCGCGCTTTCTCAAGCGCCCGGGCGACGAGAATGCGGCGGCCGCGGCCGAGCGCGACGACCTTCCACCGATCCTCGATTATCTTGAGACGGTGGTGCCGGACGAAGGGGGGTTCCTGGTCGGCGACCAGCTGACGCTGGCCGACCTCGCCGTCGCCAGTCCGTTCGCCAATCTCAGTCATTTGGGCTGCAAGATCGACGGCACGCGGCATGGCCGGACGCGGGCATATATCGAACGAATCCTGGCCCGGCCGAGTTTTGCCCAGTGGGTCGAGCGGGAAACGGCGTTCCTGGCCAAAACCGCCGCATAAAAAACGCCGCGCTCCCGAGGAGCGCGGCGCCTTAGTGAGTTGCCAGCAGCCTAGACGTTGCCGCTGCTGCCCTCGATGTCCGAATCGCGGCTCTGAGGCTCGCCGCTCTCAATGTCTTCGTCTTCGAGAGCACCCTGGCCCTGGCTGGCGAAATCGGTCTCGCCGCCCGATGCTCCCTGCGAACCCTCGCTAGATCTACTGCTCTGCGAGCCGATGAAGCCGTCGCCGCCCTGCGAGCTTCCCGCGCCACCGCCCTGGCTGCCGCCCAAGCCGCCGGTACTACCTTGATCGTCACTCAGCGTGGTCGTTTCACCGCTCTCGGCAAGGTCGGTCTGGCCGCTCGAGCTCTGGCCCTGCTGGCCAAATTCGCCGGGTCGATCCTGCTGGCCGAGGGCTTGCTGTTGCTGCTGGCCAAGCGGCTGTTGGCTCGGTTCGCCCATCGACGGCTGCTGGCTCTGCTGGCCGAGGGGCTGCTGGCCCTGTTGGCCCAGCGGTTGCTGTTCGCCCTGTTCGCCGAGCTGCTCGTCTTCTCTTTCTTCAGCCATCACTGGTGCTCCTGACGTCGGCCCCGATGCTCTCCCGCTGTGCAAAACTCAGAGCGGGCGGTTACCGTTCCGACGGCGCAGGAGTCGATGCGACGAACCGAAGGCCGCGTTTAGGCTCCGTCTTCGGTCTCAGCGGCAGGAGACGTCTCAGCGGGTTCGGCCGCTTCGTCACTGGCGTCGGCGTCGCTAGCCTCAGCGGTTTCAGGCACGGCTTCCTCAGCTTCCGCATCGGCCGGGGCCAGCTCCTCGGGAGCGGGCGCGGCGTCGCGCTCGAACATCTGGGCCATCACGTCGATGCCCTGTGCCTGGAGATCGGCTTCCTCGGGCGAACGGGCGACGTTGACCTTGATCGTCACCGCGACCTCGGGATGGAGCGCGACCTTGACGTCGTGCATGCCGATCGCCTTGATCGGGCGGTCGAGCACGATCTGGCTCTTGGTGACGTGAGCGCCGTCGGCCGTGAGCGCATCGACGATGTCGCGGGCGCTGACCGAGCCGTAGAGGTGCCCGACGTTCGACGCCTGGCGGATCAACTGGACGGTCTTGCCCTCGACGTCCTTCGAGGCTTTCTCGGCCTCGGCGCGCTTGTCGGCATTGTCGGCTTCGATCTTGACGCGATTGACCTCGAACAGCTTGCGGTTGGCCTCATTGGCCCGCAGCGCCTTCTTGTTGGGCAGCAGAAAATTGCGTGCGAAACCGTTCTTGACAGTGACCACGTCACCGATCGCGCCCAGTTTCTCGACCCGCTCGAGCAGGATGACTTCCATTGCTCCGGCTCCTTATTTGACGAGGTAGGGAAGCAGGCCGAGATGGCGGGCGCGCTTGATCGCCTTGGCCAGCTCGCGCTGCTTCTTGGTGCTGACCGCGGTGATCCGCGACGGGACGATCTTGCCGCGCTCGGAGATGAACCCCTGGAGCAGTCGGATGTCCTTGTAATCGATAGTCGGCGCTTCCTTGCCCGAAAAGGGGCAGGACTTGCGGCGGCGGAAGAATGCACGGGCCATTATGCAGACTCCTCTTCACGGGCGCGGAAGTCGGGACGGTCGCCGCGATCCCCCCGGTCGCCGCGATCGCCGCG
>JBDSXT010000035.1:0-7424 GCA_039925985.1 Sphingomicrobium sp. | reverse complement strand
GCTGGTACGTCGAGGCGCTGACTCGGGAACTGGAGGAGCACGCTTGGGCGCTGATCGAGGAGGTCGAGGCGCATGGGGGCATGACCAAGGCGGTCGCCGAGGGGCTGCCCAAGCACCGCATCGAGGAGGCCGCCGCGGCGCGCGCGGCCAAGGTCGATGTCGGCGAGACGGTGATCGTCGGCGTCAATCGCTATCGGTTGGCCGAGGAGGAAGAACACGATTATCTCGAGGTCGACACCGCCAAGGTGCGCAGCGGGCAGATCGCGCGGCTTGAGAAGATGCGCGCGGGGCGGGATGAAGCGAAAGCGCGCGCGGCGCTGAATGCGCTGGAGCAGGGGGCGCGGGGTGACGCGAACCTGCTCGAATTGAGCGTCAATGCAGCACGCGCCCGCTGCAGCCTCGGCGAAATATCCGACGCGCTCGAACGCGCGTTCGGGCGCTACGGAACGCAGCCTGAACCGGTGCGCGGGATCTACGGCAAGGCGCGAGGCGATCCGCGCTGGAAAGCGGCGGTTGAGGGCACGCACGCGGTTGAGCAACGCCTCGGCCGACGCCCACGCATAATGGTCGCCAAGATGGGCCAGGACGGCCACGACCGTGGCGCGAACCTGGTGTCGTCCGCCTTCACCGACTTGGGCTTCGACGTGATCCCCGGCCCGCTGTTCCAGACCCCGCGCGAGGCGGCGGAAATGGCGGTTAAGACCGAGGTTGATGTGGTCGGCGCATCGACGCTGGCGGCCGGTCACAAGACCCTGGTCCCCGAGCTCATTGACGCGTTGAAAGACATGGGCCGCGCCGACATCAAGGTCGTCGCCGGCGGGGTCATCCCGCCGCAGGATTACGCCATGCTCCGCACCGCCGGCGTGCAGGCGATCTTTGGCCCCGGCACCAACCTCGCCGACGCCGCCGACGAAGTCCTGCGCCTCCTCGGCCACAACCGCCCGCCGCTCGATGAGGCGGTTGAGTGAGTAACTGTGCCTGGGTCGCCGGGTTCATCACGATCGAGGTCGGCCAGCCGAAGCACATGAGCTGTGAGCTCGCTGAGACTGACATCCAGGCGCTGTCGAAAACTGTTCGCGCCAATAATCATGGCGAGCCGCTCGGGTCGGACGCCTTCCCTAAGCAAATGTGGAACCAGAAATCGAAGCCGATCAAACAGCTGCCGCAGATCTTCAAAGCCGCCAGCTATTGGGCGCTAGGCTCCAAGGCTGCCCATGTCTTCCGTCAGTTCGACCTTGGCGGCGGCGGGCTCTATCCTGTCGAAATCCTGCAAAAGGATCGCTCCACCCGCGTGGGGGGCGATTACTTCTGTCTGTGTTTCGGCAACAAGAAATCGGCACTCGATCGGCACCAATCCTCAGGGATTCACCCGATCGTGCCTGAACGCACGGAATATTGGGGCCTGAACCCGGTTCCCGCCGATGACTCAGTGGTCCTGTCCTCCCCGGCTTTGTCCGGGCCTGACGTGTGGATCGACCCGGCGCTGTGGCATGCCTTCTTCGTTAGCGACGCACTTGCACAAGCGTTGAAAGCGGCGAAGGTAGATGGCCCGTTCTCATTCACTCGGTGCAGGATCATCTGAATTGTTCAAGAAAATCCTGATCGCCAATCGCGGAGAGATCGCGTGCCGGGTGATCCGCACCGCGCGGCGGATGGGGATCGCGACGGTCGCGGTTTATTCGGACGCCGACGCGCGGGCGCCGCATGTAAAGATGGCGGACGAGAGCGTGCGGCTGGGGCCGGCGCCCGCATCCGAATCTTACCTCAAGACCGAGCTGATCGTCGACGCGTGCAACGCGACCGGCGCGGAGGCCGTTCACCCGGGCTACGGCTTCCTGTCCGAGCGCGAGAGCTTCGCCAAAGCGCTCGATAAGGCCGGGATCGTCTTCATCGGCCCGCCGCCCAAGGCCATCGCGGCGATGGGCGACAAGATCGAGTCCAAAAAGCTGGCGCAGAAAGCTGGCGTCAACATCGTCCCCGGTCACCTCGACGACATCGCGACCACCGACGAGGCGGTCAAGATCGCGGGCGGCATCGGCTATCCGGTGATGATCAAGGCGTCGGCCGGCGGCGGCGGCAAGGGCATGCGGCTGGCGTGGAGCGACAAGGACGTCCGCGAGAGCTTCGACAGCGTCAAGCGCGAGGGCCTCGCCAGCTTCGGCGACGACCGCGTTTTCATCGAGAAATTCATCGACGCGCCGCGCCACATCGAAATCCAGGTGCTCGGCGACCAGCACGGCAATGTGCTCTATTTGGGCGAGCGCGAATGCTCGATCCAGCGCCGCAATCAGAAAGTCGTCGAGGAAGCGCCGTCGCCATTCGTCACCCCGGCGATGCGCAAGAGCATGGGCGAGCAGGCGGTCGCGCTCGCCAAGTCGGTCGGATATTTTTCCGCGGGCACGGTCGAACTGATCGTCAACGGCGCCGACCCGACCGGGAAGAGCTTCTACTTTCTCGAGATGAACACCCGGCTCCAGGTCGAGCATCCGGTGACCGAGGAAGTCACCGGCGTCGACCTGGTCGAGCAGATGATCCGCGTTGCGGCGGGGGAGAAGCTGGGGTTCGCGCAAAAGGACATAAAACTCGACGGCTGGGCGGTCGAAACGCGGGTCTATGCGGAGGACCCGTACCGCGGGTTTCTGCCGAGCACCGGGCGGTTGATCCGATATCTTCCTCCATCCCCCTCCCGCTCGCGGGAGGGGTCAGGGGTGGGCCTGTCGAAGGCCGCGCTCGGTTCGGACAGCCCCTCCCCCAGTCCCTCCCGCAAGGCGGGAAGGGGGCAAGAGGTGCGCGTCCGCATCGACGACGGCGTCACCGACGGCGGCGAGATCAGCATGTTCTACGACCCGATGATCGCCAAATTGATCACTTGGGCGCCCAGCCGCGAGGCGGCGATCGACGCGCAGATCGCCGCGCTCGACAGCTTCGTCATCGACGGCATCCACGACAATGTCGATTTCCTCTCGGCACTGATGCAGCACCCGCGGTTCCGCAAGGGCGACCTCGCAACCGACTTCATCGCCGACGAATATCCCGACGGGTTCCATGGCGCACCGGCGGACGCCGAGCTGGTCGATGATCTCGCCGTGCTGGCGGGCATGGTCGGCGCGATTACCGACGCCCGCGCGGCCGAGATCGATGGCCAACTGGGCGGCACGATTGCCCTGCCGTCGGAGCGCGTCGTCCGCGTTGGCGGCGCCGAGCATCGCGTGCGGATCAAGCCCTATGACGGCGGCACGCTGGCGGTGCTCGATGACGGCGATTTGGTCGACATCATCGGCCGCTGGATGCCGGGACAGCGGCTGCTTGTCGCGACCATCGACGGGCGTCCGCGCATCGTCCAGGTCCGCCGCGTCGGCCGGGCGTGGGAGCTGCAGACGCGCGGCCGCTCGCACCCAGTGCAAGTGCTCCCGCCGCACGTCGCGGAACTGTCGCGGCACATGATCGAGAAAGTCCCGCCGGACCTGTCGCGTTTTCTGATCGCGCCGATGCCGGGCCTGCTGACGCGGCTCGACGTCAAGGTCGGCCAGACGGTCGAAGCCGGCCAGCCGGTCGCCGTGATGGAAGCGATGAAGATGGAAAACATCCTCCGCGCCGGCCGCGCCGCAAAGGTCAAGGCCACCCCCGCCAAAGCCGGCGACAGCCTCGCCGTCGATCAAATCATCGTGGAGTTTGAGTGATGCATGTTCGGCACGCTCTTGCCCTCAGCTTCCTGTTTGTCGCTGGGTGCGGGAATGCGGCATCACCGCCACCTAAGAGACCAGCGCTTCAAGCCATGCTGGACGAAAAGAAGTTCCAACCGACTGAGATGTACACCGGCGTCGATACGCCTGAAGATCAAAAGCTGCTCGAGGGAATTGTAAACAGCGCGATCAAAGATGTTTCTGCGTTTCCCGAGCCGCTGGACAAAAGGTCAGTTCGAGCAAGGCTAACCAAGATGATCGACGATGCAGATAACTATGCGACTGAGGATCGGGAGCAAGTATATCGATATGCAGTCCGCATCTGGCGGGCCGCAGGGTTCAGCGAAGAAAGTCGCTTGTTTCCAGTCTCGGACGAGAAGGTTTTAGCGATTCCGTAGCTCACTCCGCCTGAGCTTTCCCGTCGCGGTTTTCGGCAACGCATTCACGAATTCCACTTCGCGCGGATATTTGTAGGGCGCGATGGCGGCTTTGACGTGCGCCTGTAGCTCGGCGGCCAGCGCCTCGGTAGGCTCCGCATCGACCGCCAGGACCACAAAGGCCTTCACTTTCTGCCCGCGCTCCGGGCACGGCACGCCGATCACCGCGCATTCGGCCACCGCGGGGTGCGACAGCAGCGCATTTTCTACTTCGGGCGCGCCGATATTGTAGCCCGAGCTAACGATCATGTCGTCGTTGCGTGCGACGTACCAAAAGTATCCGTCGGCGTCGCGGCGGTAGGTGTCGCCGGTGACGTTCCAGCCATCGACGACATATTCGGCCTGGCGCGGGTCATCGAGGTAGCGGCAGCCGGTCGGGCCCTTGATCGCGAGGCGGCCTTCGCCCGCGGCAAGCGGCTGGTTGGCGGGATCGAGCACCGTGGCTTCGTAACCCGAAACCGCTTTGCCGGTTGAGCCAGGACGGATGTCCTCGCCGGCCGCGGAGACAAAGATGTGCATCATCTCGGTCGCTCCGATGCCGTCGGTGATGGCGATGCCGGTGCGCTCTTGCCACGCGCGCCAGGTCGCTTCGGGCAAATGCTCTCCGGCCGAAAGGCAATGGCGCAAGGTCTTGAGCGCGGCGTCGAGGCCAGTCTGCGACAGCATCGCCTTGTAAGCCGTTGGCGCGGTGGCGAGGTGGGTGACGCCGAGTTGCGCGATCGCTTCGAGCATTGCCGGCGGGCCGCCCTGTTCGACGGTCGCCGTCGCCGCGCCAAAGCGCAGCGGGAACAGCAAAGTCGCGCCCAATCCGAACGTGAATGCGATCGGCGCGGAGGTCATAATGAAGTCGCCGGGCGCCATCGGTATGAGGTGTTTGGCAAATGCATCGCACGGGGCGAGCACGTCGCGGTGGAAATGGACGCAGCCTTTGGGCGATCCGGTGGTGCCGCTGGTGAAGGCGATCAGCGCTGGATCGTCGCGGCCGGTGTCGACGGCGGGTAGCGGGTCGAGATCGGCGCAACGCGTTTCGAGCTCGCCCTTGCCATGGTCGCCGTCATATTTGATCAGATGCTTGACGAAGCGCGTCTGCTCCATCGCCTGGCGGAAGTCGCCGATGAAGCGGCTGTCGACGATCGCGTGGCTGATTTGGGCGCGGTCGATCACCGTGGCGATCTCGCCGGGGCGAAGCAACGGCATGGTCGCGACCACCACCCCGCCGGCTTTCAATATCCCGAGCCACGCGGCGAACATGGTGTAGCAGTTCGGCCCGCGCAGCAGCACGCGATTGCCGGAGACCAACCTTTCCTCATCGACCAGCAATCGCGCGATGCGCCCCGAGAAGTGGTCCAGGTCGGCGTAGGTCCAGCGGCCGTTGGCGTTGATGATCGCGAGGGCGTCCGGTGCTCCGCCCTTGAGCAGGTCCGCCGCCGCGTTGAGCCGCTCGGGATATTGCAGTTCGGGGAGATCGAAGCGGAAATCCGGAAGCTGGTCCGGCGGGGGCAGGCGGTTCTCGACGAAGCGATCTCTCACTCCGGAACCACCGCCGTCGTCTCGATCTCGACCAGCGCCGCGCGCTCAAGCAGCGCTTTGACCTCGACCAACGCCATCGCCGGATAGTTGGCGCCCATGATCGACTTCCACACCGGCGCCAGCTCGTCGCGCTGGTCGAGATATTGGGTGCGGTCGGTGATGTAGCAGGTCATGCGGACGATATGCTCTGGCCCTGCACCGTCCTCGGCGAGGATCGCGAGTGTGTTGCGCAGGACCTGCGCGAACTGATCGACCAGCCGGTGCGACGGGAAATGTTCATGCTCGTCCCAGCCGACCACGCCAGCGGTGACGATCAATCGCCCGCTCGCTGAAATGCCGTTGGAATAGCCCTTCGGCCGCGGCCAGCCAGGCGGCTGCAGGATGGTCATCGATTATGTTCCTTCAACAGGTCGCGGGCGATGATCTGACGCTGCACTTCCGATGCGCCTTCGTAGATGCGGAGCGCGCGGACTTCGCGATACAGTTCCTCGACCTTGGCGCCCTTGGTAACACCAACGCCGCCGTGCATTTGCACCGCCGCATCGATCACCCGTTGCGCGGCCTCGGTGGCATAAAGCTTGGCCATTGCGGCGGCGCGGCGGTTGCCCTTGTCGCCGACGTCCTGCTGCCAGGCGGCGCGATAAACCAGCAGCGCCGAGGCATCGATTGCCGTCGCCATGTCGGCGAGATTGGCCTGCGTCACCGCATTGTCGGCGAGCATGCCGCTGCCGAGCTTGCGGGTCGAAGCAAAGGCAAGCGCTTCTTCCAGCGCACGCCGCGCGAAGCCAAGCGCCGCCGCCCCGACGGTCACACGGAACAACGTGAGCGTTTCCATCGCGATCTTGAAGCCCTGGCCCGCCGCGCCGATCAGCTCGCCATGCGCGCCGTCATATTTGAGCCGCGCGAGCGGGTGCGGCGCGATCACGTCGATGCGTTCCACAATTTCCACCCCGTCCGCGGGCACGATGAAAGCCGACAATCCGCGCGAGCCTTCGCCTTCGCCGCTGCGCGCAAAGGTCACGTAGAAACCGGCGATGCCGCCGTTGGAAATATATGTCTTCTCGCCATCGAGCACCCAGCCATTGCCGTGCTGGCGGGCGGTCATCGCGATGTTTGCGGCGTCGGATCCGCATTCGGGTTCGGTCATTGCGAAGGCGGCGATGGCCTCGCCCGAGGCGACTCTCGGCAGCCATTCACGCTTTTGCTCGTCGGAGCCGAACAGCCCGATCGCGCCCGATCCGAGCCCCTGCATCGCGAAGGCAAAATCGGCGAGGCCGGAATGGCGGCTAAGCGTTTCCCGGGCGATGGCGAGGGAGCGCACGTCGCGTTCGACAATCAGCTCCAGAAAGCCAGCGGCGCCAAGCTTGCGCACCAGCGCCCTGCATTCGGCATCGACATCGTCGCCGTGCCCGCCGTCGAGGTTGGCCACGCACCAACGCTCGATGTTCGCCGCCAGTTCGCGGTGGCGAGCCTCGAAGAATGGCCAGTCGAGATGATCAATCACCCTGGAACTCCGGCGTTAGCTTGTCGGCGAACGCTTCGTAGGCGCGCTTGAAGTCGTTGGTCGCCATTAGCGCGGCCTGCGCCTCGGCTTCCATGTCGAGCGCGGTTTCGATCGGCTCCGCCCATTCGGCGTCGAGCTGGCGTTTGGTGACGAAGTGGGCGAGCGACGGCCCGCTGGCGAGATCGGCTGCCAGCGCTTTCGCGTCGGCTAGGACGGTGTCGGACAGGCGGTTGAAAAAACCCCACGCCAGCCCCTCCTCGGCGCTCATGC
>JBDSXT010000034.1:0-5513 GCA_039925985.1 Sphingomicrobium sp. | reverse complement strand
AACGCAGCGCCCCCGTCGGCCAACACTGCATCGAGTCCGGCCAGCGCGGCCTGAGCACCCCAATAAGCGCTGTCCCACGTCTTCTCGCCGAGCGGGGTGGCGGTGTCGAAGCTGTGCATCCCGAGGCGGGCATCGATGCGGTCGAGGTCGAGCGGACGACGGCCGACGATCGGGAAGGTGTAAGGAAAGGCGTCGCCGTCGCGGCCCGCGGCGCGCCAGTCGCGGTGCGCGGTTTCGAGGAGCGCGAGATATTCGGGGGTGTGGACGGCGAGCAGCGGCGCCATGCCGTGGTCTCGCGGCGCCTCGGTCGGGCCGATCGCGGCGAGGATGGCATCGACCCGGCCGAGATGCTCGGCGGCGGGGTGAAGTGCGCCGTTGAAGAATTCCACAGCCGGCGCATGGCCGCGCTGCCGCTCGTCCCAGAAACAGCGCATCAGCTGTCCCCGCGACGCTGGATGATTGCTTGGTACCCCGCCATGGGCAGGAGCTTAGCCGTGCCGTCGACTGAGCGCTATTTCTAGCCGCCACGCCCGGCTAAACAGCGACCATCGACGATTTATCACGGCAAACCCTTGCAGTGACGCAATTTCCGCCCACATTGCAGTCATGAAACTCATGACCCCCATCGCCGCAGCGCTTCTCAGCCTATTGGCCAGCGCCGCGCCAGCCGCTCCGCCCCGCCTTGAGCAAGCCGTCCTCGCCGGTGGCTGCTTTTGGGGCATGGAAGGCGTGTTTGAGCATGTGAAGGGCGTCCGCAACGTCGTCTCCGGCTACGCTGGCGGCAAACAAGGCGATGCCAATTACAGCGCCGTCAGCAGCGAGCGCACCGGTCATGCCGAGGCGGTGCGGATCACTTACGACCCGGCGCAAATCAGCTATGCGCAACTGCTCAAGATCTCCGCGACCGTCGCCCACGACCCGACCGAGGTGAATCGCCAGGGGCCCGATAGCGGGACCAGCTATCGCTCGGCGATCTTCCCGCAAAACGCCGCCCAGAAGCAGGCGGCGGCGGGCTTTCTCGCCCGGCTGCGCGCCTCACACCTCTATCGGCGACCAATCGCGACGCGGATCGAAAGCGGCGGCTTTTACCCGGCCGAAGCTTCGCACCAGGATTTCATGCGGCGGAACCCCTATCATCCGTACATCCTGGTCAACGACCGGCCCAAAGTGTCGAAGCTGAAGAGCGCCTACCCGCAATATTGGAAGGCCTAGCTCGGACCGGGTTCAGCTCGCGTCCGTGAGGCGTTCAATGGAATGGTGCCCAGGGACGGGATCGAACCGCCGACACCGTGATTTTCAGTCACGTGCTCTACCAACTGAGCTACCTGGGCCCAATTTTCGGGCGGCTCTTACGGGCCGGTGGACCGCTCAAGCGTCGGCTCACTAACTGTCGCTATCTTCGCTGTCCACCCCGGCGGGAGGGACCGGGGGGCCGGGAATCCGATAACCCTCGCCGAGCCATTTCAACAGGTCGCGGTCCTTGCAGCCGCGGCTGCAAAATGGCGAATGCGACTCTTGCGGGGGCTTGCCGCACAGTGGGCAGGGCTTGGTTCTAGGCGGGTTCGGCATATCCGCCAGACATGGGAAGCGAGGGGTCGGCGCGCAAGCTGATCCCACCGCCCAGCTGGCGGGCGAGATGTTCGACCCAAGGGCCGTTCGATTGAAGAACGCCGATCAGCGCCGGATGGGCGACAAGGCGTTTCGCTCCAGCGGACTCAAAAGTTGCTCGCCGCAACAGCGCCCGCGCTTCAAAGCCAGCCCTGTCCTGGGCAAGTTCAAACAGCGATGCGTGGGTCTGCGGGCGGACGATCTGCAGGAAGCCGAAGCCATTGACCGCTGTCCGTTCGAACGGTTTCGGAAGAGCAGAATCGACGACGTCGGCAATCGCCTGGCGCTCCGCTTTGCCCTTCACGGTCGGGAAATCGATCCCGATTGAGCCCCCGATCCCATGCCTTCGGATCGTTTGTGCCGCTGCTTTCGCTCCGGCCGTCGCGAGATCGACTGCCGGCAAGCTTCCGTCGACGTCGATCAGCGTCATCGCCGGTGTTGCCGAAATGCGTAGAGCGCCACCCGGAAAATCAACGATTCCGCTGCGTGCTTCATCGAGCAGGTCGTGCCAGCCTTCAGCGCCGAGGCGGTCCTCCGGTGAAGGAAATGCAAGCTGCTCACCCAGCGGCAACTTGGGCGAGTGCGGTCCGCCATCCACCATTCGAGCCAGCGGCCTCTTCCATGCCTCCGCCCCTGGAATCGTCTCGCGCGTAACCTCGATGGTCAGCGCCATTCCCTCGGTCAGCCCCGGCGCGCCATTCGGCATCAGATATTCGACGCCGCCCCATTCCGCGATCGTCGGTTTTGAGATACCCTTGAGTTGCGCGCGCAAGGCCGTCCCCGCCGGGACCACCCCGTCCAGCAGCACTCGCGCCTCGGCGATCACGCCATCTTCAATGTAGGCGTAGCGGGTCTCGCCGATGCCGCGCTCGATCAGCCATTCAGTCAAGCGGATATCCTGCGGCCTTCAATAGCAGCCGCGTTTCGGCGAGCGGCAGCCCGACGACGTTGGAATAGCTGCCGGCGATATGCCGGACATAAACTTCGCCATAACCTTGCAGTGCGTAGCCGCCGGCCTTGCCGCGCCACTCGCCGTGGGCGGCGTAGAAGTCGATTTCTTCGGCCGACAGCCGCTTCATGGCGATCATCGTTTCGACCAGGCGGGTACGCAACGGCCCGCTCGGAGCGGTGAGCGCGACGCCGGTCAGAACGCGATGCCGCCGTCCGGACAATAGCGCCATGCATTGGCGCAACGTCGCTTCGTCCTCGACCTTGGGCAGGATCCTGCGCCCAACCGCAACCACCGTATCGGCGGCGAGAACCAGCGCGTGTGGCTCCAAAGCGGCGACCGCCTCGGCCTTGGCGCGCGCCAGGCGCAGGGCATGCGCCCGCGGCAGTTCGCCCTTGGCCACGCTTTCATCGATCTCCGCGGGGATGACCGCATCGGGGATGACGCCGATCCTGGCAAGCAGATCGATACGGCGCGGGCTCGCCGAGGCGAGAATCAACCGCATTTAGGGATATCCGGGCGGTCCTGCGCGGCCGGGCATGAAGCGGTAAGTGATGCGGCCCTTGGTCAGGTCGTACGGCGTCAGTTCGACCAGCACTTCGTCGCCGGTGAGGACGCGGATGCGGTTCTTGCGCATCTTGCCGGCGGTGTGCCCGAGGATCTCGTGGCCATTCTCGAGCTCGACGCGGAACATCGCGTTGGGCAGCAGTTCCACCACTTTGCCGCGCATCTCGAGAAGTTCTTCCTTGGCCATCAACCCTCACTGTTGTCATGCAAAAAGTCGCGGAGCCTTACGCTGGCGGTGGCGAAAAGGGAAGGCGACGGGAAAACGGTGCGACTAGACGGTGAAAACGGTCGAGCCTGACGTTGCCCGCGACTCCAATGCGCGGTGAGCCTCGGCTGCATCCTCGAGCGCGAAGCGTTGCCGCACCTCGATCCGAACCTTGCCTGAGGTCACCATCCCGAACAGCTCGGCCGCCGAAGCTTCAAGGTCGACGCGGCTTGCGGTGTAATGGAACAGGGTCGGCCGGGTCAGGAACAGCGACCCCTTCTGGGCCAAAATGTTCGGTGAGAAAGGTTCCACCGCCCCCGAGGATTGGCCGTAGCTGACCAGCAATCCGCGCGGCCGCAGGCAGTCGAGCGATTGCATGAACGTGTCGGCCCCGACCGAATCATAGACCACCGGCAGCTTGCCGCCGTCGGTGATGGCCCCGACCTCGGCGACGAAATCCTGGCGGGTGTAGACGATCGGGTGGTGGCAGCCGTGAAGTCGCGCCAGCTCGGCTTTGTCGTCGGTCGAGACTGTGCCGATCACCGTGGCACCCAGCGCTGCCGCCCATTGGCACAGGATCAGGCCGACTCCCCCAGCGGCCGCGTGCACCAAAATCGTGTCGCCGGCAGCGACCGGGTAGACCGACCGCAGCAGCATCCGGGCGGTCATCCCCTGCAGCATCATCGCCGCTGCTTCCTCGAAACCGATGCTGGCCGGCAGCTTGACCAGGCGGTCGGCGGCGATCAGCCGAACTTCGGCATAGCCGCCGGGGGGACCGGCATAGGCCACCCGGTCGCCGGCCGCGACATTGACGACGTCGTCGCCGACGCGTTCGACGATCCCCGCGCCTTCCACGCCGGGCGTGAACGGCAGCGGCTGCGGATAGAGGCCGGTGCGGTGGTAGACGTCGATGAAGTTTAATCCCGCCGCGTGCTGGCGGAGGACAACTTCGCCAGGACCGGGCTCGCCGATGTCGACCGCTTCCCACTGGAGAACCTCGGGCCCTCCAGTCGTATGAATCCGGATCGCGTTGGTCAGCAGTCGCCCCTAGGCCGCGCCGCCGGCGAGGGCAGCGAGCAGCAGCAGCGCGACGATGTTGGTGATCTTGATCATCGGATTGACCGCCGGACCGGCAGTGTCCTTGTAGGGATCGCCGACGGTGTCGCCAGTGACGGCCGCCTTGTGCGCTTCGGAGCCTTTGCCGCCGTAGTTGCCGTCCTCGATATACTTCTTGGCATTGTCCCAGGCGCCGCCGCCGCTGGTCATCGAAATGGCGACGAACAAGCCGGAGACGATCACGCCGAGCAGCAAGGCGCCCAGCGCGGCGAAGCCCTGGTCGCGCCCAGCGATGGCGGAGATGGCGAAGAACACCACGATCGGGCTGAGCACCGGCAGCAGCGACGGAACGATCATTTCCTTGATCGCCGCCTTGGTCACCAGGTCGACGGTCCGCGCGTAATTGGGTCGCGAAGTGCCGTCCATGATGCCGGGGTTGGAGCGGAACTGCTCGCGCACGTCGAGCACGACGTTACCGGCCGCTCGGCCGACCGCGGTCATGCCCATCGCCCCGAACAGATAGGGGAGCAGCGCGCCGAGCAGCAGGCCGACGACGACGTAGGGGTTGGACAGCGAGAAATCGATGCCGCCAGCGCCAACGCCAAGCTCGCTCGCATAATGATCGAGGTCGGTGGTGTAGGCGCCAAACAGAACGAGCGCGCCGAGCGCGGCGGAACCGATGGCATAGCCCTTGGTCACCGCCTTGGTCGTGTTGCCGACCGCGTCGAGCTTGTCGGTCCGGTCGCGAACCTCGTCCTCCATGCCCGACATTTCGGCGATACCGCCGGCATTGTCGGTGACCGGCCCGTAAGCGTCGAGAGCAACGACCATTCCGGCCAGCGCGAGCATGGCGGTGGCTGCGAAAGCGATGCCGATGAGGCCAGCCAACTGGTACGAAACGATGATGCCGACGCAAATCACCAGCGTCGGCAAGGCCGTCGATTCCAGGCTGATCGCGAGACCCTGGATGACGTTGGTGCCATGGCCCGTCTGCGACGCCTTGGCGATCGACTGAACCGGGCGATAATTGGTGCCGGTGTAATATTCGGTGATCCAGACGATGAGGCCGGTGACCGCCAAGCCGACCAGCGAACACCAGAACAGGTCCCAGCCGGTGAAGCCCGCTTT
>JBDSXT010000033.1:0-12083 GCA_039925985.1 Sphingomicrobium sp. | reverse complement strand
GCTCTTGCCAGTTCAGTCTGGTGCTTAGCTGGTGCTTATCCAGCTCGCGCGGCGTGTGTTGAGAGATGGTTTACCAGGTGGTAAGTAATTGAAAGTGCTGGTGCCGGATGCAGGAGTCGAACCCGCGACCTTCGGTTTACAAAACCGCTGCTCTACCAACTGAGCTAATCCGGCGCGCGCCGGCGCTTAGCGTCGCGAGGCTGGCCGCGTCCAGTTCCCACTGCCGGTTCCCACTCCCCATCACAACCCGCGCACCCGCGGCGCACCCGCCGCCCGCAACATCAGCTCGGTCAGCGCCCACACCATTTTGGTCAGAACCGCCTTGATGGCCTGCCCGTCTAGAATTTCATCTCATACTCAAGGAGCAAGCGAACTTGTCCCTTGGCGTCATCGCGCGCCCGACCGATGGCCAACAAGTAACCGGCTTCAATGCCCAGCTCGCCCTGGCCCAAATGTTCCACCTCATATTTCGCGATCGGGCCGGCAAAATGTTCAGTCTGTGTGGTCAGGCGCTGGGTACTTCCAAGGTCCCCGAACGCGGCGCCGCCCAGCCGAAGCTCGTCAGCAACTTCCCAGTCCGCGGACGCGGCATAGCCGAGACCCACTGGCGAACTGCCGTCGAGAACTTTCTCGGCGATCAAGTTGAGTCGGCCGTCAAACGGGCCCCGGTCGTGTTCCAGCAAAAGCTTGGTTTCGACCTTGTCCGAATCATGCAGTCCAATCCCGTATTCGCCATAAAGGGCAACGTCGAGATCGAGGGGTTTGAACTTGCCGAGTGCAAAAATACCTTCAACAGCCAGGGCCTCAAGCTTTCGCTCAGCCCGCGGCTCGCGTTCAAACTCGGTCAGGACGGCCCCGTAGAATCTGTCGCTGAAGCCATGCGAGACCTCGAGAACTAGCGCATCCTCACCATCATCAGAGCCGCCCGTAAGTTGGCCGTAACGAGCCTCGACCTCCGTAACCCCTGCCTCCACGGTAGAGCCATAGACCTTTTCTCCGAGCCCAGGGGCCGCGTGCGCTGACGATGCCATCATCAGGCCCACCAATCCGCATCGTGCAATGATTCTCATTTTATCGTCCTGCTATTGCGAATTAGTCGCATTACGGACTAAATCTCCGAGTGCAAGAGGATTGCATTGCGGCACTACATGACGGCGTTATGGGTTCTTTCCATCGCCCGGCTTGTCGGGTGGACGAGTTCGAAAAGGGAACCCGCATGCCCGCCTTGCATGACCATTTCACGCTGGCCAATGGGGTGCGATTGCCGAAGGTGGGCTTTGGGACCTGGCAGATCACCGATGAGCGGCAGGCTTATGAAGCGACTTCGGTGGCGCTTGCGAGCGGCTATCGTCATATCGACACAGCTCGGGTCTACGGAAACGAAGCCAGCGTTGGGCGCGCGGTTCGCGACTGCGGTGTGCCTCGGGCTGAACTGTTTGTCGCATCGAAGCTGCCGGCGGAGATCAAGGAACACGACGAGGCGCTAGCCAGCTTCGAGACGACGATGGCCGCGATTGGTCTCGACTATGTCGATCTTTATCTCATTCATGCGCCTTGGCCGTGGGATGCGATGGGTCAGGATTGCTCGGCTGGAAACAAGGCCGTCTGGAAGGCACTAGAGACAGTTTACCGTTCCGGCCGCGCCAAGGCGATCGGTGTGTCCAATTTCAATGTGACCGACCTGTGCGTGATCCTCGATAGCTGCGCCATCAAGCCAATGGTCAACCAGATCAGATTTTTCGTTGGCAACAGCCAGACGGATGTTGTCCAATTTTGCCGAAGCGAGGACATTCAGGTCACAGGATATTCTCCGCTGGCGACCGGTGAAATACTGGATCATCCCGACATCAATGCGGTAGCGGAGCGATATGGCGTATCCGTGGCCCAGATATGCATTCGGTACGCTATCCAAAAAGAGGTCGCGCCGCTTCCCAAATCGACCCACGCCGAGCGCATTCGGCAAAACGCAGACGTGGATTTCTACCTGGCAAGCGCTGACATGGCCTTGCTTGACGGACTGAGTAGCTCGTAACGATCCGCAACTTATCGCGGACAGGCCTCTCGCAACGATGCGGCGCCCCGCGGGCGACTAACCTCCGCTCGCTGGCCGGTCACTGTTGAAGATGTCGGCGGCGGCTTTCCAATCGCGGCCAATCTTCCGCCAGACGACCACGTACTTGCCGCTGTCGGTCTGCGTCGTTCCTTCGGGCGCAATCTTCAGACTATACGTCCCCCGATCGAGCGCCATGTCACCTGACGATGACACAAGGATCTGCTCTGGAACGAAGGTCAGATCGAAGCCGGGCGTCCGCATCATCGATGCCCAAGTCTGCTGGATCGCCGTGTGTCCTTTGCCGATCGGCGCGTTGGGTGGCATCACCGCGCCGTCCTCGGCGTAGAGTTTCGCAATGCCTGCAGCATCCTTGGCTTTGACGAGTTGAAGCCAGTGATCGACTTGCCCGCGGATTGCCTGTTCGTCCGCGCTAGTGTCGACAGCGGCGGTACTGTTCACTTCGGCGGCGTCGTTTGCAGGCTTCTCACCGGCCTGGCACGCAGTCAGCAGCAGCGCTGTGACAGAAAGTAGCAGTAGCGATTTCATATTCGCCCCCTCTTGTTGTTCCTCGCTGGTAGCACCGGTAACTTGCCTCGCACCAATCCGCCAGTGTCCGCGTTTCACCCCGTTGCGGATACCAGCCGGTGACTCCTGACAAAATTAGCGCTCTAGCAGGGCCCGAACGCTGGCGTCGGGCTCTCCGGGGCGTGAAGAATAGCGGACGCAGATTTGCCACTCGTGTGTGCCTCCGGCGGCGCGCCGCCGCAAATCGGTGACGAAATAGCGTCCTGACCGGTCGATGCCGCTGATGGTGGCGGCACAGCCCCCGTTGGGCGCAATGCAGATATTCATGGGCTATCGTCTGCTTTCGATCCGAAGCAGACATTTCGCCTTCAACTCATTGAGAACTTCAGAACGATAGCACCGATGCACCGATCACTTTGCCGGCAATTGCACTACAGTATCCTGCGCGTTCACGATCTGCCAGCAAGCCCTGCGCTTGACCCAAGTATCGGTCCAAACGAACTTGCCGCGCCTTCCGCCTTTCTTCGCCCATGTTTCACTGCCCTGAGCGACGGCAGTGTCGCCAAAGAAGCGCACATGGACATAGTCGGGTTCATTACTAAGGAACGGTCCGGGTCCATCCGCCGCGGCCTCAACTGCGCCTTTCTTGCCAAGCAGTTTGCCGTCAAGCACCCACACGAAGTCTTCCGCGAGGATACGGTTCACAACGGACGCATCGTTGGTTGCAACTGATTTCGCCCACGCCTCCTCGCTCGCAACGATGTAGCGCTCGACGTCGTGCTGACTGGCGAGCTTCGGTGCAGGGCAAGTGCGTCCAGCAGCGCGAACAATGTCCGTTGGGAGCAGCGTAGTGACTATGAGCGTAACCGCTAGCAACTTGAGTCTCAGCGCCAAAAACTTTTGACTCATGGCAGTCCGCATTCCTTCAAATTGTCTACGAATACGAGCGGGCCGGCAATTGACCGCTCCTTGGTCTCGACGTCCGCATCACACGCATTGCGGATATTACAATGAATCGCTGGCGGCGCGCTAAGACCGACGATGTCGGTGCCCTCACAGCACCCCGAATGTCCACCCCTCGCAGCGCGCAATTGCACGCGTCAGTCCCGGCGGCGAGAACGCCTCTGGCTCGCTGTTCGCCAGCGCCCGCATCCCCGCAGCGATCACCAGCGCGTCCGTCTGGTGATCGTTGGGCTCGAACCGCAGGCACAATTCCGGAGACAATACTCAATTCTTGGCTCTGGAATTGCCGCTTGGGGTCGACCTCACCCAGTAAACAACGTCCGCCTTCGACCCATTGCGGACATGAGATTATACCAATTTCGCGAACCAGGGCGGTCGAGCGTCGGGCAACCCGGGTAATCTCGCCGACAATCGGTGCCGGCCCGAACCCCGGGCGGAGAAACCCTCCGCCCGGGATCGAGCTAAACTTGGCTCAGCGACCTCAGCCGCGCTCGGGTTCGGGCGGCGGCGGCGGGGGCGGTGCCGGCGGCAACGGACAGGCGTCCGTCGCCAAGATCACCGAGCCGTCCGGGCAAGTCTGGGTCGCGGGCGGCGGCGGCGGGGGCGGCGGCGGTTCGGCAACGACAATCGGTGCCGGCGCCGGCGGAGCACCTGCAAAATTGTATATCAAGCTTAGCAGGACGCTGTGGCTTCGAAGTTTCCCGTCGGCGGTGAGGCGAAAGCCGTCCTCATCTTCGGCCCCGAACTTAAGCTTCGTCGTATTGAAGAAACGGTATTTGACGCCGATGTCGACGTTGCTGGAAACGGCGGCCCTCATGCCAGCGATTAGCTGCCATGCCCAAGCATTATCCTTGTCGCCCGACAGCTTAACCCGAGCGCGTCCGATGCCAGCCCCCACATAGGCGGACGAGCCTTCGATATTCAGCACGTCGAACAGGGCGTTGCCCATCAGCGAGTAGATGGTTGCGCGTCCGCCAACGTCGGGATTCGCGTCCGGCAACTCGTCGAAGAGATCATCGTTGAATTTGACCGCGTCTACGCTGACCCGCTTATACCCCAGTTCCGCTTCCGCTCGGATCAACCCGAGATCGTAACCGCCGATGAGATCGAAATCTCGGCCGGGGGAAAAATCCACCTTAAAAGCGTTGTCGACGTCGACGACGTCGATTCCATCGTCCGCTCGAAGGTCGAATTTGGCGTCTGTGTCGAGCGATATTCCGAGCTCGAGGCCAACATAGCCGGAGCCATCGCGGGCGCTGGCTGGCGACGCAAGCGCAAGCACCGCCACCGATGCAAATAAGAGTTTGTACATTGGAAATCCTCTGGGTTGGCAACTCGTGGGAAATGCAACGGATTTCCCGAGAGGACAACCTAACGTGCTAAATTTGCGATTGGTGATGCAGCCGGGCCACATCGACCAGCCGAGCCCTTGGGACATGGTCGACACGCAATTCCCATGACGCAATACTTAATTGTGGCCCAGGTGGCAGTAATGACGCCCGCATCCTCACAGCACCCCGAATGTCCACCCCTCGCAGCGCGCAATCTCGCGCGTCAGCCCTGGCGGCGAGAACGCCGCCAGCTCGCTGTTCGCCAGCGCCCGCATCCCCGCAGCGGTGACCAGCGCGTCGGTCTGGTGATCGTTGGGCTCGAAACGCAACCGGGCCGGCGGCGCGCCAAGGCCGGCGAGCGCTTGGTTGAGCTCGGCCCGCGTGCGCAATTTCTTGCCGCTCAGGCCGGCGCGCCGAAGGTAGATTCGGGTGTAGATCTCGACCACCGCGCTGCCGCTTGTCGGCAGCGGGTCCATGGGCCAGATCGCCACCTTGCCGTCGAGCCGATGGAGCAACCGCATCCCCGAAAAGCACGCCTTGGCGACCTGAGCCGCGCCGATCGCGTCATAGGCGCTCGCGGTTTTGCGCCCGCCCTGCGCATTGAGCCGCGCATCGCATTGGCGAAAGCGGACGAAGTCGGCCTTCACCCCATCGGCGATCCCGAAATAGAAATGCCGCCGGTGCGCCACTTCGAGGAAGCTCCTCGCGCCAAGATCATCGTCCTCGCAGAGGCCATCGACATACGCCCAAAACTCGCGAGCCGTCTTCGGAATGCCCGGTTCGCCAAGCAGATATTCGCCCCGCTCGACGATCGGCGGGGCGAAACTGAAGTCGAACCCGAACAGCGTCGACTTGCTCGCCGCCCGCTTGAGCAGCCAGTCGAGCACCTCATGGCGCGACCACACATGACCCGGCCGAACCAGCCGCGGAGCGCCGCCGTCCGTCCCCGCCTCGGCAATCGCAATCCCCCTGTGCCGCCGCCCCTTCGCCCCCGACCAATCGATCGCAACGAATGAGGTGAAGCGCCGCATGCCTTCCTCCCCTCCCGCTCGCGGGAGGGGATCGAGGGGAGGGGATGTCGTGTCGGTCACAGGCCCTCCCCCCCAGCCCCTCCCGCGAGCGGGAGGGGAGAATGACGCTCACACCAACGGCGGCTGGCTGTCGTCGGGCTCAGCCGGGCGCTTGAGCCGCGGCGGCGCAAGCGGCGGGGCAGGGGCGTTGCCGTCGGCATAGCGTTCCAGCACCCGCGCCGCCGCGTCGCGCCCACCGAGCCCGAAGGCCAACGCGGTCGCCACCGCCGCCGAGCCCAAAATCAGCCCGAACGCCATCATCACGATCTGGTCGGCCAGCCCCATGAAAGTCAGGCCGATCGCGGTGAACAGAGCGATGATCGCATATTTGACGATCGTCTGGGCGTAGCCCGATTCCCCGGTCGAGCTGCCGACCAAAGTGGCGAGAATTCGCGCCAGGAACATGCCGACGACGATAATCACCGTGCCGAAGATCACTTTGCCGCCGAGTGCGGTGATTTGGAACAGCAGCGCCGCCGTCGCATCGCCGCCGACCATCCGCGCCGCTTCCATGATGCCGAGGATGATCGCCGCCGTCATCGCGATGGTGCCGACGACCTTGGACGGAATTGCATTGGCCGGCATCGCCCCAAGCGCCCGGACCGCATTGTCGAAGCCGATGCTGGGCAGGATCGTTTCGAGCAGCGTCTTGCCCCAGCGCCCGATGATGAACGCGATGGTCAACCAGACCAAAGCGCCAAGCACGTTGGGGATCGCCGTCGCGATCATGTTGAGCATGTTGGTCGCGGGATCGGAAATGGCGGAGATCTGCAGGATCTGCAGCGCGCCGATGGCGGCAAAGATGATAATCACCGCGGAGACCGTGACACCGACCGCCTTGGCGATCGAGCTGCGCGCCGGTGCCGTCCCCTCGCTGGCGACGCCGGTCGGGTCGACCGCCAGCGGTGCGTCGCCGATCGCGATCCCGGCTCGGCCGAGCAGTCGCTCGAGGTTGAGCGCGCCGAGCGCCGCTTCGATGATGTGGCGGACGATTCGCGCCAGGATCAGTCCGGCGAAGAAGAACAGCCCGGCGCCGAGCAGCCGCGGCAGGAAAGCGAAGACCTCATTGGTCAGGCTGGTGACCGGCGTCAGCACGCTCGACAGGCCGAGCGGCTGGAGCGCGGCGATCAGCCCGACCAGCCACACCAGCCAGTAAGCCAGGCGGCCGAGCTCGACCCCGACCGACTCGCCGCCGGCTTGCGGATGGCGCTTCAGCACCGGGACTCGGTCGACGGCTTTGGCGACGCCCCACTGGATCGCCTTGGCGACGAAGTGAGTGACGATGAGGATCAGGATCGCGAACACGACTCGCGGTCCCCACAGAATCAATTGGTCGCGCCAGTAAGCGGCGGGTGCAGTGCTGGTGTACATGGTTGGTCTCCGCTGAATTAGCTGTCCTGTTTAGCGTCGCCGCGCTTGAGGCGCATCTCGTCCCAATAGGCAATGCGTTCGGCGATCTTGGCTTCGAAGCCGCGTGTCGTGGGTTGGTAATAGGCTTGCGGTTCCATGCCTTCGGGCCAGTAATCGGCGCCCGAAAACCCTTCGTCGGCGTCATGGTCGTAGGCGTACCCCTGGCCGTAGCCGATGTCCTTCATCAGCTTGGTCGGGGCGTTGAGGATGTGCGCTGGCGGCATCAGCGAGCCGGTCTCGGTGGCGCTTCGCCAAGCGGTTTTCTGGGCGACATAGGCGGCGTTCGATTTGGGCGCGGTGGCGAGGTAGAGGCAGGCCTGGACGATGGCCAGTTCGCCTTCGGGGGAGCCCAAGAAGTCGTAGCTGTCCTTGGCCGCGAGGCATTGCACCAGCGCTTGCGGGTCGGCGAGGCCAATGTCTTCCGACGCAAATCGGACCAGGCGGCGCAGCACGTACAGGGGCTGCTCGCCGGCGACGAGCATGCGCGCGAGATAATAAAGCGCCGACTGGGGGTCGGAGCCGCGCAGGCTTTTGTGCAAGGCCGAGATGAGGTTGTAATGGCCCTCCCGGTCCTTGTCATAAACCGCCACCCGGCGATGAAGCAGCGCCGACAGGCCAGCCGGATCGAGCGGGGCTTCGAGGTCGACGTCGAACAGCGTTTCCGCCTGGTTGAGCAGGAAGCGGCCGTCGCCGTCGGCGCTGGCAATCAAAGCGGACCGCGCGTCGGTGGTGACTGGCAGTGTCCGACCGACCTCCGCCTCAGCGCGCGCGATCAGCGTTTCGAGCGCCTGATGATCGAGGCGCCGCAGGATCAGCACCTGGCAGCGCGACAGCAAAGCGGCATTGAGCTCGAAACTTGGATTTTCGGTGGTCGCGCCAACCAGCGTCACGGTCCCGTCCTCGACGAAGGGCAGGAAACCATCCTGCTGGGCGCGATTGAAGCGGTGAATCTCATCGACGAAAAGCAAGGTGCGTTGGCCCACCTTGCTCATCTGGCGGGCCTCGGCGAAAACCTTCTTCAGGTCGGCAACGCCGGAGAAGACGGCCGAAATGGCGACAAAGCGCATGCCGACGGCATCGGCGAGTAGGCGCGCGATTGTGGTCTTCCCGGTTCCGGGAGGCCCCCACAGGATCATCGACGACAGCTTGCCGGCGGCGACCATCCGCCCAATCGCGCCTTCGGGGCCGGAGAGATGTTCCTGGCCGACGACCTCTGCCAAGTTCCTCGGCCGCAAACGGTCGGCAAGCGGCGCATCGGGCGTGACGGCATCGGTCTGCCGCGCAGGCTCCGGCTCAGCGAACAGATCGGCCATGCGGCTGCACATAGCGCCAACAAAAAAATTGCACGACCACTTGTCGTCGATGTAGCTAAGATATATCTGAGACCCATCTGAAGGAGAAATCATGACACACAAACATTGGCACGGTTGCGGCGGCCGCGGGTTCGAATTCAACATTCCAGAGGGTTTGTTCGCAATGCGTGGCCGACCGGGCTGGGGTGGCGATTGGGGACCATTCCATTTCGATTTCGGCGACGGTCCGCCCCGCGGGGGCCGCGGCCGCCGTGGACGCAGGCGCATGTTTGGATCGGGCGAACTTCGCCTGGTGCTGCTGAAGCTGATCGCCGACGAACCGCGCCACGGCTACGACCTTATCCGAGCGATCGAGGAGTTGACCGGCGGTGAATATGCTCCGAGCCCGGGCGTAATCTATCCGACGCTCACGCTGCTCCAGGACATGGACTTGATCGAGGAGGCCAAGGAGAAAGGCCCGCGCAAGCCGTTCCAGGTGACAGAGCAGGGCCGCAAGCTGCTCGAGGAAAAATCGGACGAAGTCGAAGCCCTGTTCAGCCGGCTGGAGGAGGAGTTTGCTCCCAAGGAGCGCAGCTCAAGCGGCCCGCCAATCGGGCGTGCGGTCGGCAATCTGATGAATGCGCTGCGGCATCGCGTCGGCCGCGACGGCATTGACGAAAATCTCCTGCATGAAATCGCAACCATCCTCGACGAGGCCGCGCAGCGGATCGAACGGGTCAAGTGAGCCATTACCGGCGGGTGAAGCGGGCCAGCCTCGCGCGTTTCTCGATCACCCGCTGGTACGTTCGCAAGACCGCCGAATTGATCTGGTCCCAGTCCCTAGTCCTGGCGACGCTCAGCCCCGCTTCGCCGTGGCGGGCGCGCAGCTTCGGATCCCTCGCATAGGCCTCAAGCGCATCGGCGAAGCCACTGATGTCGCCCGGATCGACCAGGATTCCGGTCTCGCCGTCGCGAACCAGATTTGTCGCTCCGGTTGCAACTGCGGCGACGACGGGCAAGGCGCACGCCATCGCTTCCAGCGTAACATTGCCAAAAGCCTCGGTGATCGACGGATTGAACAGGACATCGCTGCTGGCGACGCTTCGGGCGAGGTCGTCGCCGACCTGTTGGCCGATGAATATGGCGTCTGGCAGCCGCTGCTCGAACCATTCTCGGGCAGGCCCTTCGCCGATCGCCAGCACTCGATACTTGACCTTTCGCGCCGCGAGCAGGTCGATCGCGTCGGCGAACTGGTCAAGACCTTTTTCGACGACCAGGCGGCCAAGAAAGGTGACGACCATTGTATCATCTTCAATCCCGACGCTCCGTCGCCACGCCATGTCACGACGGCCAGGATGAAACTGTTCGCGGTCGACGCCGCGTGACCAGATCGAGATGTCACGGTTCATCCGCTGCGCACGCAGGACGGCGGCCGTCGATTCCGCTGGCGCGACGATCGCGTCGCACCGCCTGTAAAGCCGCCGCATGATGGCGCGCGCGGTGGGTTCGAGCACTTCCAGGTGATAGTAAGAAAGATAGGTTTCGAAGCGCGTGTGGATGGAGGCAACGGCCGTGACGTTCCGCCGGCGCGCCCAGCTGACGGCGCGGTGGGCGACGATGTCCGGGCTCGAAATATGGACAATGTTTGGAGCGAATTCCGCGAGATCGCGCCGGACGCGGCGGTTGAGTGAGACCGGAACTCGGTATTCGGACCTCAGCGGAATCGCGACGGACGGCACGCTCACGATTGTCCCGGTCGGCGGTAAAGCCGGCTCCGCCACGGTTGGTGAATAGACTCGGACCTGTGCGCCTTGCCTGAGCAGATAGTCGACCAGTCGATTGAGTGCCTGACTGGCGCCGTCGCGCACATAATTGTAGTTCCCCGAAAACAGGGCAATGCGAAGGTCGCTGGGCTGCACCGCACGGCCTTAACGGCGCCGTTGGGAAAGGCAAACGTCCGGGCATGGGCAATTGCTGAGCGATCGAGCGACCGAGCGCATTAAGACCGGACTCATGCCGGTTGGGCGGGGCGACACGCGGCTGTTCATCCTCGGCAGCTTGCCTGGCGACGCTTCGTTGGCCGAGCAGCGCTATTATGCCCATCCGACTAATCAGTTCTGGCGGCTGGTCGGGCACGCGATCCACGAGGATCTCCAAAATTTGCCATACGATCAGCGCCTGAACCGGCTGGCCGAACGCCGCATCGGCCTGTGGGACGTGATTGCCTCCGCAACCCGTCGCGGCAGCCTGGACCAGGCGATTCGACTGGCGGACCATAACCCGGTCGGCAAGCTCCTCACAGACTTTCCGGATATGACCGCACTGGCGTTCAATGGCCTGGCGGCGGCTTCCGCGGGCCGCCGGCTCGTCGGCTCTAGCCACCAACTGAGCTTGATCGACCTGCCATCATCGAGCGCGGCCAACACCCGGCCATTCGCCGAGAAAGCCCGGGCCTGGGCGGTCCTCGCGCAGTTCGTCGCTTGAGACTTGCCCCGCGCGCTCAACGGGCCAAGAGGGGGGCTATGAATGCTACCGACGAAGACCAGCACGAAGCAAGCCAGCGATTGTCGATGGTAGACGAGGCGCTCGTCGCCGGCACCATCGCCAACACCAACGGACTGCTGGTGATCGTCGCCAAGCTGGTCGCTCACGGGATTCTCGAAAAGGATGATCTGAAGGCCTTTTCGGACAGCTATTCCAAGCCGCTAGACCATCTCGGGATGCGTGAGAATGAACTGGTAACCCAGATGCAGGACCAGATGGAGTCGACGCTGGCTGAGTTGATGCGGTTCCTCAGCGAGCGGGGCGAGGGCGGTTAGCAACCGTCATCCGATTGTTACCGCTGGCCCGTCCAATACGCTCGGGCAGTCGGCGATTTTGGGTTGCTGACCATCTGTCTCTGCGCCTCGGGTGGACTAGTAGCTGTGAATTTCGTGCCGGATCCTCTAGCCCAGCTTTTGCGGAGACGCACTCGGATCGGCTACATGAGCTTTGAACAGCTGAAGTTGGCCTGATTGACTAGCGTTTGCCGAGCCGACATATGGCCCACTCTCTTGGGAACGGCCCCTTCGTCTAGTGGTCCAGGACGTCGCCCTCTCACGGCGAAAACACGGGTTCGAGTCCCGTAGGGGTCACCACTGTCCAAGTTACTGAGAACACTGGGTTTATTGTTCGTTGTACACTCGAAGAATTGGCGAATTTCAGCCAAATTATAGCGGCGGAAGCGTCCCGGCCCAGCCAGAGAAAATGGCCCGGTCTCAACGAGTTAAGATTCCACGCCTTTTTCTCTTTGGCGCAAAATCCGTGTCTTGAGTCGGGATGATTGAGCGCTGCTCAGCGCAGCAACAGGTTGTCCTGCTCGGCCCAGCTCAGCGGCAGGCCATCGAGATTCTGAAGGAACTGACCCGTGAGATGCGCGGGGTGGTTACCGTCGATCACG
>JBDSXT010000032.1:0-6665 GCA_039925985.1 Sphingomicrobium sp. | reverse complement strand
ATCGTCTGGTCGTCGAGCTTGAGATCGGTAAGGATGCCGGCGACTTCGATCGGATGGCTGAAATAGGGGTCGCCGCTGGCCCTCACCTGCGAGCCGTGCGCCTTCATTGAGAACACGTAGGCGCGGTTGATCATGCCCTCATCGGCATCGGGGTCGTAAGCCCGGACCTTTTCGATCAGCTCATATTGGCGAAGCACAATCGCTAAATGGCGCGCGCTGCGGCTTATGTGCAAGTGCGAAGGCGGTCGCGACAGGCATAAAACCGCCGATGCCTGTTCACTTGCAACTATTTATTCCAGCGCCTTTATGCTTTCCTTTGAGTCGGTTGGAGGAAACTAGTGACGCGCGAAAAGGTCACTCCGGATATCGATGCGTTCCGTGAAGCGGCGCTCCAATGCCCCTTGCCCGGCGCGGTCGAGTTGATCGGCGAGAAATGGGCGTTTCTGATCCTCCGAGGCGCGCTGAATAGTCTTCAGCATTTCGAAGAGTTCCAGGCGGGGCTCGGGATCGCCCGCAACATCCTGTCTGATCGATTGGCGAAGCTTGTTGCCGGCGGGATTCTCGAGCGGACGCCCGATCCAACCGACAAGCGCAAAATTATCTATGCGCTCACCGATAAGGGTGATGCACTCCTTCCGGTGGTACTCTCACTACGACAATGGGGGGAGGACTGGGGACAAAGCCCGGCGCCCGTGGTCCTTGTGGATCGAGTCAATCAGCGGCCGATCCGGCGAATCTGCGTTCAATCAGATGATGGGCGAATCCTCGAACTCGGCGACCTAATGTGGTTGCCGCGCGAAGATTCAACGGGCGCGGAGCAAGCCGCCTGACGTCGTTCTTTTCGGCGCGGATTCAGAATTATTCGTAGTCGCCGCCCGATGGCGTGGGGCGGGGCGGAGCCGCAGCCGTCAGCCGTAGGGCCTCGGCCGATTCGCTCAGCGACGCCAGCTCGTCGGTCTCGTCCTCTTCGTCGACCCGAACCTTTTGCAAGTTGTTGACGATGGCTTCCTCAAGCTCGCGCGGCTTGACGGTTTGCTCGGCGATCTCGCGCAGCGCGACGACCGGGTTCTTGTCGCGGTCGCGGTCAACGGTCAGGTCGGCGCCGCCGGAGACCTGGCGGGCGCGCTGGGCCGCCATCAGAACCAGGTCGAACCGGTTCGGGATCTTGTCGACACAATCTTCGACTGTAACGCGCGCCATGAATCGCTCCGCAAATCTGCAGGTTGAGAGGAAGAGCGCGAGATAGGGTCGGGCTGTCGCCTAGTCAAGGAAGGGGCGGTGGGCTGACGGGCCTCAGCCAAGGGCGGACCCCGCTTGCCATGCCCGGCCGCTCCGGCCACACCGCCTCCATGGGGAAAGGCGCTACCAAGCAGACGAAAGGCGCGCGCCGCGCCAAACCCAAGCTTAACCCGCGCCCACTGACGGTCGATGGCAACCGTCTGACGCTGTTGCCCGACGGCCCGATGCGGCTCGAGGCGCTGATCGAGCTCATCGACGGAGCCCGGCACTCGCTGCGCCTGCTATATTATATTTACCTTCCCGACGCTTCCGGGGAGCGGGTCAAGGAAGCGCTGTTCCGCGCCATCGATCGAAAGGTCACCGTAGCGCTGCTGATCGACGGCTTCGGAAGCAGCGCGACGCCGACCGACTATTTCTCCGACCTGTCGCGAGCCGGCGCCAAATTCTGCCGTTTCAACCCTTCTTATGGTCGCCGCTATTTGCTTCGCAATCACCAGAAGCTCGCGCTCGCCGACGGCGAAACCAAGGCCGGCCGCGCGCTTATCGGCGGTTTCAATGTCGCCGATGACTATTTCGGCGCGGAGCTGGGGGCGTGGCGCGACATCGGCCTGATTATCGAGGGTCCGGCGGCGGCCCGAATGGCCCCATATTTCGACAAATTGATTGGCTGGGCCTTGTCGCCTAGATCCAAGCTTCGGACCCTTCGCACGCTAGTCCACAAATATAGCGAGAGTCGCGGGCCGATTCAGTGGCAACTCGGCGGTCCGACGCCAAGGCTCAGCCCATGGGGCGTCTCGACCTGTAAGGATTTGGTCCACAGCCGCGACGTCGCGATCATCGCCGCCTATTTCGCCCCGACCAGGGGCTTGCTGAAACGTATTGCCAGGGTCGGGAACCGCGGCCGAGCGCGGCTCATTACCGCCGCCAAGTCCGACAATAATGCAACCATCGCGGCGGCGCGCTTCACCTATAATTACCTGATCCGGCGTGGCGTCGAGGTCTACGAATATTCGCCGACCAAATTGCACACCAAGCTCGTCGTGCTCGACAATGTCGTTCACATCGGCTCCTCCAACCTCGACATCCGCAGCCTCTATTTGAACATGGAGTTGATGTTGCGCGTCGACGATTCGAAATTCGCGAAGCAGATGCGCGATTATTTCGAAGGCGAAGCTGCAAACTCGCGGGCGATCACGCCGAAATTGCAAAAGACACGCGCCAGCCTGCTTAACCGGATTCGCTGGGCGATATCGTTTTTCCTGGTCACGAGCCTTGACTACAGCGTCACTCGGAGACTGAATTTCGGCTTGACCGGCGAGTAAGGATCAGTCCTCGGCCCCATCTTTATAGGCCCAGAACAGCGTTGCCGGCGGGACGTTAATCCATTCGAAGCCGCGCTCGATGCGCTTGAACCACGGCTGGATGAAGTCCTTTACCTTGGGGCTGAACTGATAGACCAGGAATGCGCCTCCCGGGCGAATCACTTGCGCAGTCGCCTTGCCGATGGCGTCGCCGACGCCCGGCGGAAGAGTCGAGAAGGGAATGCCCGACAGCACATAATCAGCGTGCGAAAAGCCGCGGTCGGCGAGGATTTTCGCAACGTCCGCTGCTGAACCGGTCACCGTGACCAGCCTCTCGTCATCAATCGATTCCTTGAGGAACTTGTTGAATTCGGGGTTGGTGTCGATGGTCAGCAATGTCGCATCGGGGCCGAGCTTGTCGAGAATCGGGCGAGTAAACGTGCCGACTCCTGGACCATATTCGACAAACAGTTGGGTGTTGGTCCAATCTACCGGGCCAAGCATTTTTTCGATCACCGTGCGACTCGACGGGATGATCGACCCAACCATCACCGGATGCTTGAGGAAGCCGCGCAGGAACTGCATCCGCGGACTTTGCGCCCGGTGCGCGGCGCGGCGGATGAAACGGCGTGGACCCTTGAGGGTGCGGGCAGTCGAAATCGGCATTAAAACTCCGGCGGGATCCAGCAAGGGCGAGAGCGTTGGCAAATGCGTCGCAGGTTGGCAAGTATCGCGATGCCCAGTGCAGACCCGTTCAACGTCCGCAGCCACCAAACGGGTGCTTTTCGCGACGAAGTTTTCAAAGGCATGTGGTTCCGCTTGGCTCGGCGACACCCTAAGGCCCCCGCGTGAACGCCGCCACACCAATCCGCCGCGTTGCCGCGACCGCGCTCAGCACCCCGCACTTTCTGCTGCTTTATGCGGCGATGTTGGTGGCGGCCGCGGGCAATACCGCGTTGCAATCGGTAATGCCGGCAATCGGGCGCGAGATTGGCATCGCCGATTTCTGGGTCGCGATCGCCTACACCTGGTCGGCAATCCTGTGGGTCGTGCTGGCGCCATATTGGGCGGAAAAGAGCGACCGCCACGGCCGCAAGGCCCTGACGCTAATGGGCCTGTCGGGCTTCATCGTCTCAATGTTGCTGTGCGGTTTGGTCCTGACCGCGGGCCTGCACTCGGCGATCGGCGGGGCGACGACATTCATCCTGTTCGCCATATTCCGCGCAATCTATGGCGCGCTCGGCTGCGCGACACCGTCGGCGACCCAGGCCTATCTCGCGTCCAAGACTCGCCGCAGCGGCCGGGTCGCTGCGCTGTCCGCTTTGTCGTCGTCGTTCGGCTTGGGGACGATCATCGGCCCCGCGCTGGCGCCGCTATTCGTGCTTCCATTCGTCGGCCTGCCCGGTCCGCTATTCGCCTTTTCGGCGGTCGGCCTGGTAACCTTCATCACCATCCTGCTGTGGCTTCCCAACGACCGGTTGGGCCGCAAGGTCGGGCGCGGCGCGGCGATGAGCTATCCGTCGCTGGCCACCACGCCGACCGGCGCTAGCGTCGTCGCGGCGACCTCGCCGAGGCACGCCCGCCTGAAATGGAACGACTCTCGCATTCGCCCGTGGATCATTGCAGGAGTCGCCGCCGGCCATGCCCAGGCCGCGACACTGACCTGCCTCGGTTTCTTCATCATCGACCGGCTTCAGCTTTCACCGCACGGCTCCGAAGGGCCGATTTCGATCGTCATGATGGCCGGCGCGTCGGCGACGCTGGCCGCGCAATGGGGTTTGATCCCGCGCCTCGGTGCGTCACCGCGGACACTGATCCTGTGGGGCGCGCTGATCGCCGCCGTTGGCCTGAACTGGACCATGCTCGCCGACGATCTTTACGGCATCACCATCGGCTTCGCTTTGGCCTCAACCGGTTTCGGCCTGACTCGCCCGGGCTTTACCGCCGGCGCCTCGTTGGCCGTACCGCTGGCCGAACAAGGCGGAGTGGCAGGGGTCATCACCTCGGCCAATGGGATCAGCTTCGTTGCGGCGCCGGCGATCGGCATGGCGCTGTATGCACTCGACCCGCACATTCCTTTCGCCGCCTCGGCAGTGCTGCTTCTCCTGCTCGCGCTACTTGGCAGGCGGCAGCTGGCAACCAGCTAGGCTTGGCCTTTTTTTTCGTCTTTTCGGGGGCGAAGCATCCCGGGCAGCACGAAGCCTATTCCTCCCAGCGGCCGTACGGCGTCCGATTTCAGCGTTTGGCGAATCTGCTCATATTCCTCGAGCATCTCGGGGGTCACCGAGGCGCGGGTCTCGCCCAACGCGGCTTCGAAATCCGCCATCGTGACTTTGCCGGTATCAATCCCGCGGCGCAGCGCGGTGAGCCCGGCGCGGCGCACCAGATCCTCGAGGTCGGCGCCGGTGAACAATTCGGTCCGCTGCGCCAAGCTCTCCAGTTTGACGTCCTTGGCAAGCGGCATGCCGCCGGTGTGGATTTCCAGAATCCTTTGCCGCCCGCCGACATCAGGCGGGCCGACGTAGATCAGCTCGTCGAAACGACCCGGCCGCAGCAGTGCCGGATCGATCAGGCTCGGCCGATTGGACGCGCCGATCACCACCACATTCTGGAGCTCTTCGAGCCCGTCCATCTCGGCCAATATGGTATTGACCACCCGCTCGGTGACCTGCGGCTCGCCGAAGCCGCCGCCGCGGGCCGGAACAAGGCTGTCGATCTCGTCGAAGAAAATGACCGTCGGCGCCACCTGCCGCGCCCGGGCGAACAATCGCGCGATCTGCTGTTCGCTCTCGCCATACCATTTCGACAGCAGGTCGGACGATTTGGTCGCGATGAAATTGGCTTCGCTTTCGCGCGCGGTCGCCTTGGCCAGCAAGGTTTTGCCAGTCCCTGGGGGACCGTAGAGCAGGAATCCCCGGGCCGGGCGGATGCCGAGACGGCGGAACGCCTCGGGGTGTTTCAATGGCAGCTCCACCCCTTCGCGCAGCCGGTCACGCGCCTCGTCGAGGCCGCCGACATCGTCCCAGCGAATGGTCGGCGCCTCGACCATCACTTCGCGCATCGCCGACGGCTGGACGCGTTTCAGCGCATTGTCGAAATCGCGAAGCTCGACCGATAGGGCGTCGAGCACTTCGGTCGGGATAATCTCGTCGCTAAGGTTGATTCGCGGCATGATCCGGCGGACCGCTTCCAGCGCCGCCTCGCGAGTCAGCGCGGCCAGGTCGGCGCCGACAAAACCGTAGGTCCGCCGGGCTAGCTCGTCGAGGTTGACATCCGCCGCCAGCGGCATGCCGCGCGTATGAATGCCGAGGATTTCCCGCCGGCCAATTTCGTCGGGAACGCCGACGACGATCTCGCGGTCGAGACGGCCGGGCCGGCGCAGCGCCTCGTCGAGCGCTTCGGGCCGGTTGGTCGCGGCGATCACCACTAGATTCTGCCGTGGCTCGATCCCGTCGAGCAGTGTCAGGAGCTGCGCGACCAGCCGCTTTTCGGCTTCGCCGGTAACCTGACTGCGCTTTGGCGCAATCGAATCGATCTCGTCGATGAAGATGATCGACGGCGCTGCTTCGGCAGCCTGCTCGAACAGCTCGCGCAGCCGCTTTTCGCTCTCCCCATAGGCGGAGCCCATGATCTCGGGTCCGGCAATATGAAAGAAGCGCGCCTCGCTCTCGTTGGCCACCGCGCGGGCGAGCCGCGTCTTGCCAGTCCCCGGCGGTCCGTGGAGCAGCACGCCCTTGGGCGGGTCGACCCCGAGACGCTGGAAAATCTCCGGGTGGCGGAGCGGCAGCTCGACCATCTCGCGCAGCGCGTCGATGGTGTCTTTCATCCCGCCAAGGTCGTCATAGGTAACGTCCGCCCGGCGCTCGCCGTCTTTCTTGGTATATTCGGGAAGCAGCTCGATCTGGGTTGTGTCGTCGATGTGGACGATGCCCTTGGGAACGGTGGTTACGACCGCCAGCCGCACTTCCTGGAGCGCGAAAGCGGGCGCGCTCAGCATCCTTCGGACCTCCTCGGGCATGTCGGCGTCGACCCGTTGGTGGCCTTGCGTGGCGACGATGTCGCCTTCGGTCAGCGGCCGGCCGGCAAAGCTGCGACGCAGCGCTTCCGACGACCCGTGGAGCCTGA
>JBDSXT010000031.1:0-3827 GCA_039925985.1 Sphingomicrobium sp. | reverse complement strand
CCGGTCGGCGATGATTTCATTACGCCTCCGCGTCCTCGCTGGATAGCGACAAGACGTCCGGATTTGGACCAGTTTCGCGCGGATTTGGCCTAGATAATCATCCGAACGTTCGGCCGTCCGCATGCGCGCCCCAGACGGTCGCGGCGACGAGCAGGGTGCCAACGGCCTGGTGGAGCGCCGCCGCGCCAATCGCCACGCCGGTCAGCACCGTCGTTATTCCAAGCAGGACCTGCGTAGCCAGCGCTGCATGGATGGCGAAAGCCGGTGGCCGGCTGTGGCTGCGAATCCGGCGCGCGAAGACGAGGAGCACGGCGACCACCACCCACGCCCACCAGCGGTGGATGAAGTGGACCAGAAACGGGTCGTAGGCCAGCGTGTGACCAAGTCCCAATGACCAGTCGATGCCGTCTGGCACCAAACGGCCGTGCATCAGCGGCCAGCTGTTGGCGACCGGTCCGGCGTCGAGGCCCGCGACCCACGCGCCATAGAGAATTTGCGCGAACAGGACCGCGAGAGCGAGCAATGCTAGGCGGGTGAGCCGCGATGGCCTGTCCTTTGCGTCGGCGGCAAGGCGGCGCAGGTCGAGCGCGACCCAGATCAGCGCGCCCATGATCGCCAAAGCCATGATGAGATGCGCGCTGAGCCGTAAATGGCTGACATCGGTGCGGTCGGCGAGCCCAGACATCACCATGTACCAGCCAAGCCCCCCCTGAACTCCGCCGAGGAGCAGCAGGCCGGCAAGCTTCCATCCGTAGCCGCGCGGGATGGCCCGCCGGATTGCGAACCAGGCGAGCGGCAGCGCGAAGACGAGGCCGATTAGGCGGCCGAGCAGCCGATGCAGCCACTCCCAGAAATAGATCTGCTTGAACTGGGCGAGCTCCATCCCGGCCGGGCCGTTGATCTGGCGATATTCCGGGGTCGCCTGGTACAATTGGAACGCATGGGCCCAGTCGGCTGCTTTCAATGGCGGGATGGCGCCGCTCAGCGGCCGCCACTCAGTGATCGACAGGCCGCTTTCGGTCAGGCGGGTGATGCCGCCGACGACGACCATGGCGAAGACCAGCGCAGCGACGGCGAGTAGAAGGTTGGACAGCGCCCGCGGTCGGGGCTGGCCGCGAGTGGACGATCGTTGGGACTGGAGGGCCATATCGCCGCGGCTATGGCCCGAGCAGTCGGCGGCCCGCAAGACCGCCGAAAAAATCTGCGATGTGATATTGTATCGTAGGCGAAGTCCCGATATATCGCTCCCGTAATGTATCAGATGCCACAAGCGACGTTCCGAAGTTCGCGAGCCATTCCGCTCGGCCGGCTGGACCGACTCGCGATCGGATTATCGGGCCTGTGCCTGGTCCACTGCCTGGCGACCGCGGTCGTGCTCGGCCTGTTGGCGTCGGCCGGCGGGTTCCTCGGCAGCCCGATCATTCACGAAGTCGGCCTGACGCTGGCCATGCTCCTAGGTGCAATTGCGCTTGGCAAGGGCGTTATCGAGCATGGCTTCATGATGCCTCTGGCGATCGGCAGTCTCGGTCTTGGTGTGATGGCCGGGGCGCTGACCTTGGGGCATGGGGGCAATGAGGCGCTCTACACAGTGCTCGGCGTGTCGCTCCTGGCGCTCGGCCACCGGCTCAACGGGCTCGCCGCCGACTAGAGGCCGACCTGTTCCGCGCCTTGCGGGAACGCTTGGCGCGGCCTATTTCAACACCATGGCGCTTCACGATCATCAGCTTCACGAAGGCGACTCGCTGCGCGTAGCGGCGCGCGAGCGGCTGACCAGCCAAGGCGAGCAGTGGACCGCGACGCGCGCCGCGGTTTTCGACGCGCTCGCCGGCTTCACCCAGCCGGCCTCCGCTTATGACATCGCCGAAGCGGTCTCCAAGGCGGAAGGACGCCGGGTCGCCGCCAACAGCGTCTACCGGATCCTCGACCTGTTCGTCGGCTCGAATCTCGCGCGGCGAGTCGAGAGCGCCAACGCCTATGTCGCCAATGCTCATCCCGACTGCCTTCACGACTGCATCTTTTTGATTTGCGATAGCTGCGGCCAGACCGTCCACGTCGACGACGACCGCTTGTCGGGCGGGGTCCGCGACGCCGCCAAGAGCGCCGGCTTCTCCGCCCCGCGCCCGGTGATCGAGGTTCGCGGCACTTGCGGTGATTGCAGCTAGGCGGACGTCTCAGCCGAGCGCTTTGCCCATTCGCAGCAGCGGGACTGTGACTTCGCCAACAGTGTAGCTGGCCGGGGCGATAATCGTGTAGCCGGCTGCGCTGTACAAGGGCTCTCCCGACAGTGTGGCCATCATCTCGGTCTGAGTGAAGTCTTCGGCCGCCGCGGCCTGCTCGCATAGTTCCAGGATAAGCCGCCCGACGCCGCGCCGAACGAAATTCGGGTCGGTGTACATGGCGCGTATTCGGGCGGGTTCGGACGCCGGATCGAGTAAGCGCGGCTCGCGCAGCTCGGTGCTGTGGTCGCCGCCGAACAGCGTTGCGCGGCGGCTCCAACCGCCGCAGCCCGCCGTCGCTCCGGCTTCCTCGATGATGAAATAGGTACCGTCGGCAATAAGCGCGGTGTCGATGCCCATCATCGCGTGACTCGCGACAATCTGGTCGGGCGAGAGGAAGCCGCGCTGGAGCTCGTCGATGGCTCGATCCATCAGGCGAACCAGGGCCGGACGATCGTTGAGCGTTGCGAGGCGATGGTCGAAGGGCATCTCCCGGAACATGCCCGCGCCGGGCGCAGCGTCAAGGCGCAAAAAAAGCGCGTCGCTCACGCGGCGTCGCAAAGCCTTGTTCAGCAGGCTAAGGCTTCACGCCGTCGCCCGACCGGTCTAGAGCCGCGCCCATGTCCGACCGCCCGGAAACGCCGCTTCTCGACACGATCAACGCGCCCGCCGACATTCGCGCGCTGGCCAAGGCTCAGCTGCCGCAACTGGCGGACGAGCTTCGCCAGGAAGTGATCTCGGCGGTCTCGGTCACCGGCGGGCACCTTGGCGCCGGGCTTGGCGTCGTCGAGCTGACGGTCGCGGTCCATCATGTGTTCGACACGCCCGACGACAAGCTCATCTGGGACGTCGGCCACCAGGCCTATCCGCACAAGATCGTCACCGGGCGGCGCGACCGCATCCGCACGCTGCGGCAAGGCGGCGGCCTGTCGGGGTTCACCCGGCGGGCCGAGAGCGAATACGACCCGTTCGGAGCGGCGCATAGCTCGACCTCGATTTCCTCGGCCCTGGGTTTCGCGGTAGCCAATAAATTGTCGGGCGAGCCGGGGCGGGCGATCGCGGTGATCGGGGACGGGGCCCTGTCGGCAGGCATGGCCTATGAGGCGATGAACAACGCGCAAGCCGCGGGCAACCGGCTGATCGTCATCCTCAACGACAATGACATGTCGATCGCGCCGCCGGTCGGTGCCTTGAGCTATTCGCTGGCTCGACTGGTGTCGTCGAACAAATATCTGACGCCGCGGCGGATGGCGCAGCGGCTCGCCCGCAAGATGCCGGGCCCAGTCCACCGCTGGGCGCGCCGCGTCGAGGAATATACCCGCGGTTTCTGGACCGGCGGGACGTTGTTCGAAGAATTGGGCTTCTATTACGTCGGGCCGGTCGACGGGCATGACGTGCGGGCACTCGTCGAAATCCTCGAGAATGTCCGCGACGCCGCCGAAGGGCCGATGCTGGTCCACGTCGTTACGAAGAAGGGCAAGGGCTACGCGCCGGCCGAGGCGGCGACCGACAAATATCACGGCGTCGTCAAGTTCGACGTCGTCTCGGGCAAGCAGGACAAGGGCCCGGGCGGCGGGCCGCCGAGCTATACCGCGGTGTTCGCGAACGCGC
>JBDSXT010000030.1:0-13032 GCA_039925985.1 Sphingomicrobium sp. | reverse complement strand
TGCCGCTGATCGAAGGCACGACGGTCGCCACCAAATACGGCCCGTTGAAAACCGACCACATGCTGTTCATCGCCTCGGGCGCGTTCCACATGGCCAAGCCCGCCGATTTGCTGCCCGAGCTCCAGGGGCGGCTGCCGATCCGAGTGGAATTAAAGGCGCTGACCCAGGCCGATTTCGTCCGCATCCTGTCGGCGACTCGGGCCAGCCTGACCGAGCAATATCAGGCGCTGCTGGCGACCGAGAACGTCACCGTCAATTTCACCGACGACGGCATCGAGGCGCTCGCCCGCATCGCCGCCGAAGTCAACGAAGCGGTCGAGAATATCGGCGCGCGGCGGCTGCAGACGGTGATGGAGAAATTGCTCGAAGACATCAGCTTCACCGCCGAAGACCGCGGCGGCGAGACGCTGACCGTCGACGCCGCCTTCGTCGACCAGCAGCTGGCCAGCATCGCCCGCAACGCGGACCTCAGCCGCTACGTGCTGTAAGGCGTCTCCCGATACCGCCACACCAATCCCTGGACGAACGGCGGCCACAGGCTGGTCTTGACGCCGGCGAGGCGGAGGCGGTCGGCGACCCAGCTGTTGCAGGTGCGGATCGCGCTCGCCTTGCCGGTCGCGCGATAGAAAGCGTCGGCGGGGCCGTAACCGGGATGGCCGATGTGGATCGGGCGTCCCCCAGAATCGCGCGCGAAGTCCGAGCGGACTGCCGCCCACAAGCGGCGATACTCCTGGGGTCGCAGCCGGATCTGTCGGACCGCATAGCCCGGGCTACTGACCCATTCGACATGCATCACGCGGTGGCCGCCGGTGAGGCCGGACCAGACCGTCCTGGGCTTGATATCCTGCCACCGCGGCGTTTCCAGATAGACTCGCTGTTCACCCGAGCCGAACGCAATCCATCGCGCCGCCGGGTCGGCCGCGGCGAAATCGCGCCTGGGCACCAGCGGCCGCCAGTCGAGCCCCGCCGCGACGACCGGCATGATGAGGTCGCTGTGGATGCCATTGTCGACGAGGTAGATGGTGATTCCCTGCTCGGGTTCGCGCCAGCCGGCATTGACCGGGATGAGCGAACCGAGCAGCGCGGCGAGCAGATAGAGCGCGGGAATCGCCGCCACGGCCAGCACCGTCCGCCGCCACCACCGCTTAGTCTTCCGCCTCCGACGTGCCACTCATCCTCCCGCCGCTGGCCTTGCCTTGACCGGCCCGTCTGCCTAGATGCCCGTCGTCGCTTCTATAGCGGCAACTGGTCGGGGCGTAGCGCAGCCTGGTAGCGCATCACACTGGGGGTGTGGGGGTCGCTGGTTCGAATCCAGTCGCCCCGACCATCCCGTTCAAGAAAGTCGTTGCTCGCCTATGTCCACCCCCTCGCTCCTGATGCAGAGCACCGCCATGTCCCCTGGCGGCACCCCCGCGATGCTGATCGGCTTCCTCCCCTATTTGCTGATTTTCGTCATTTTCTACATGCTGATGATCCGCCCGCAGCAGAAACGGGTGAAAGAGCATGCGGCGACCATTGCCGCGGTCAAGAAGGGTGATGACGTAATCACCGGCGGCGGCATTCGCGGCCGGGTCACCAAGGTCATGGACGACGAGGCCGAGGTCGAGATCGCCAGCGGCGTCAAGGTTCGAGTGGTCAAGTCGACCTTGAGCCAAGTGGTTACCGCGGCCAAGAAACCCGCGAACGACTAATGCTCGATTTTCCACGCTGGAAGGTCTGGGCCGTCAGCCTCACGGTCGCGATCGGCATATTGTTCGCGATCCCGAGCCTGATCGGCGGCATGCCGCTGGCCAAAAGCTGGCCGGGCTGGCTGCCCAGTGCGAAGATCAGCCTCGGCCTCGACTTGTCGGGCGGCAGCCAGCTGCTGCTCGAAGCCGACAGCGTCGACGCCGCCAAGCAGCGCCTTGCGGCGATGGAAGACACGGTCGCGACCGAGCTTCGCCGCGGCGATCCCAAGGTCGAGATCGGCGACATTTCGACCAGCGGCGGGCGGCTGTCTTTCCTGGTCCGCGACCCCGCTTTGCTCGACTCCGCGGTCGAGCGGTTGCGCACCCTGACCCAGCCGGTTGGCCTGACCGGATCGCGCGACTGGGACGTCAGCGTCGTCGATTCGACCCGCATCGTCCTGGCGCCGACCGCGTCGGGCTCGACCAAGGCGCTGAAGGACGCGATGACCGTCGCCCGCGATGTCGTTCGCCGCCGCATCGATCCCCAGGGCACCAAGGAAGTCACCGTCATCAACCAGGGCGAGCGGCGCATCCTCGTCCAGGTTCCGGGTGTCGAGGATCCCGAAGCGCTCAAGGCGCTGATCGGCCAGACCGCGCGGCTCGAGTTCAAGCTGGTCGACCTGACCGCAGACCCGCAGCAGGTTCTGCAGGGCCGGGCGCCGCCGGGCAGCCAGGTGCTGCCGCTCGCCGACGGCACCGGGGCAATGGCGGTCAAGCGCCGGGTGATGGTCTCGGGCGACCAATTGACCGACGCCAAGCAGTCGTTCGACCAGGACAGCCGGCCGGTGGTGTCGATCACTTTCAACAACGCCGGTGCCAAACGCTTCGGCCGCGTCACTCAGGAGAACGTCAACAAGCCGTTCGCCATCATCCTCGACGAAAAGATCCTCTCGGCGCCCAACATCAACGAGCCGATCCTCGGTGGCCAGGCGCAGATCAGCGGCAACTTCACCGTGCAAAGCGCCAACGCACTCGCGATCAGTCTGGCGTCGGGCAAATTGCCGGTGAAGCTCAACGTCATCGAGGAGCGCACGGTCGGTCCCGATCTCGGTGCGGATTCGATCCGCAAGGGCGCCATCGCGTCGGTCGCCGCGACCCTCGCGGTGATCGTCTTCATGCTCATCACTTACGGGCGCTTCGGGGTCTATGCGACCGCCGCGCTGATCGTGAATGCGCTGATGATCCTCGGCATCATGGCGATCTTCAACGCCAGCCTGACCTTGCCCGGAATCGCTGGTTTCGTCCTGACCATCGGCGCCGCGGTCGACGCCAATGTGCTGATCAACGAGCGAATCCGCGAGGAGCAGCGGCGCGGCCGCAAGATCCTCGACGCGATCGAAACCGGCTATAAGGAGGCATCGACGGCGATCTTCGATGCCAATATCACCAACGTCATTGCCGCCTTGCTGATGTGGTATTTCGGCTCGGGACCGATCCGCGGCTTTGCCGTCGTGCTGATGATCGGCATCGTCACCTCGGTGTTCACGGCCGTCAATTTCACGCGCATGCTGGTGGCGCTGTGGGTCCGGCGCAAACGGCCCAAGGTCCTTTACATATGAAGCTGCTGAAGCTTGTCCCGGACAACACCAATCTGGATTTCATGCGCTGGCGCAATGTCGCGTTGGCCCTGTCGATCATCGCGACGCTGGCCAGCCTGGTGCTGGTTGGCGTCCGCGGGCTCAATCTCGGCGTCGACTTCGTCGGCGGCCAGATGATCCGGACGACCTTTGCCCAGCCGATCGAGGTCGATCAGTTGCGCAGCCGGGTCGGTGCCCTCAACCTCGGCGATGCCAGCATCCAGGAAACCGGCGGTCCGAAGACCTACCAGATCCGGCTGCCCAAGCCGGAGGGCGGCGAAGCGGCCGCCAACCGCGCCGCGTCGCGCGTCCGGGCAATGCTCGAGCAGCAATACCCCGGCGCCCGGGTCGATGCGGTCGAGACGGTGTCGGGCAAGGTCAGCCAGGAACTGGCGACCGACGGCGCGCTCGCCATCACCTTGGCAATGCTCGGCATCGCCATCTACATCTGGTTGCGGTTCGAATGGCAATTCGGCGTCGGCGCCTTGGTCACCTTGTTTCACGACGTGTCGATGACGCTCGGCTTCTTTTCGCTGACGCAGTTGCAGGTCGATTTGAACGTCGTCGCGGCGATACTGACGATCGTCGGCTATTCGCTCAATGATACCGTCGTGATCTATGACCGGATTCGTGAAAATCTGCGCAAATATCGCAAGATGGCCATCATCCCTTTGCTCAATCTGTCGCTCAACGAGACACTGTCGCGGACGATGGTGACGTCGATCTCGATCCTGCTGGCGCTCGCGGTGCTGCTGATCTTCGGCCCCGAAGTCATCTTCGGCCTGACCATCGCCATCTTCCTCGGCATTTTCATCGGCACTTACTCGTCGATCTACATTTCCTCGCCGATCCTCGTCTGGCTCGGAATGAAGCCCGACAGTTTCCTAAAAATCGAGGACGAACAGACGGGCCCCCAGCCGGAAATCGCCTGACGTTCAGCCTAGGTTCGGTCATTGCGAGCGAAGCGGTGAAATCCGGTGGCTTGGTCTGGGCGGGATTGCTTGGTCGCAGCGCGCCTCGCAATGACAAACCAATTCCAATCCTTGCCTCAGCCGGGGGCCGCGCTAATGAGGACGCCATGTCGAACTTAAATCGAAGCGCCGCGATGCTTGTCGCCTGCGCGCTCATCCTTCCCGCCGCCGGCTGCGCCCGCAACAAGTCCAAAAGCGACACCGCCTATATCGCGCGCGACGTCAACACGCTGTACGCGCTCGCCAAGCGCAACATGGACCGGGGACGCTACGAGGAATCGGCCAAGCTGTTCGACGAGGTCGAACGCCAGCATCCCTATTCTGTGTGGGCCCGGCGCGCCCAGCTGATGAGCTCGTTCAGCTACTATCTGGCGCGCAAATATCCCGAAGCGGTCAGCTCGGCGCGGCGCTTTCTGACCATTCACCCGGGCAATAAGGAAGCGCCCTACGCCCATTATCTGATTGCCATGAGCTTCTACCAGCAGATCGAAGACGTCACGCGCGACCAGGGGATCACGTCGCAAGCCTCGGCCGCCTTCGGCGAGCTCGTCCGCCGCTTTCCGCAGAGCCGTTATGCGGCCGACGCACGGTTGAAGCTCGATCTCATCAACGACCATCTGGCCGGCAAGGAAATGGAAGTCGGGCGCTTCTACCAGCGGTCGGACAACTGGCTCGCCGCGGTTTCCCGCTTCCGCGAGGTCACCGAAAAATACCAGACGACCAGCCACACGCCCGAAGCGCTTGAGCGGTTGGTCGAATGCTATTTGGCGCTCGGCATCCCGCTCGAAGCGCGCAAGGCGGCGGTGGTTCTCGGCGCCAATTACCCGGGCAGCCCGTGGTACAATCGCGCCTATCGGCTGATCTATTTCAAAGAGCCGAAAGGCACCCGCAGCTAGCTTCCGGCGAAGCGTTTGGCCGCGCCGTCCTGATCCACTAGACAAGGGCGATGCTCAGGCAGCTCGCCATCAAGGACGTCGTGCTGGTCGACCGGCTCGAACTCGCGTTCGAGCCGGGCCTTGGCGTGCTGACCGGCGAGACCGGTGCCGGCAAGTCGATCCTGCTCGATGCGCTCGGCCTGGCACTCGGCGCACGCGCCGACACCGGGCTGGTGCGTAGCGGCGAGGACAGCGCGTCGGTGTCGGCCGAGCTTGAAATGCCGGCCGGCCACGCCGTCCACGCGCTGCTCGCCGAGCATGGGGTCGAATGCGAAGTGGGCGAGCCATTGCTGCTTCGGCGAACGCTCAAGGCCGACGGCGGCAGCCGCGCCTTTGCCGGCGCGACTTCGGTGTCGGCCGCGGTACTTCGCGACATCGCCGCGGTCAGCATCGAAATCCACGGCCAGCATGACGATCGCGGCCTCCTCAATCCCAAGGGGCACCGGCAGTTGCTCGACGCGTTCGGCAAGATCGACCGGGTGCCGGTCGGCGCCGCCTGGGCCGAGGTGACGCGGCTCGAGCAGGCGCTGGCTACGGCGCAGTCCGAAGCGGCCGAGGCGACCCGCGACCGCGACTGGCTGACCCACGCGTCGGCCGAGATCGAGGCGGTCAACCCGGAAACCGGCGAGGAAACGCGGCTCGCCGACGAGCGGGCGGCGATGCAGTCCGGCGTCAAGGCCGGCGAAGCGCTGGCCGGGCTCGATGAATTGCTTGGCGGTTCGGACGGCGCGCTGGCGCAGCTGCGGCTGGCGGCGCGGCGAATCGAGCGCGGGGCCGCCGACCATCCGTTACTGGCCGAAGCGTTGGCGGCACTGGACCGGGCGCTGATCGAAGCCTGCGAGGGCGAGGAGAAAATCGCCCGCGCCGCCGATGCGCTGGCGTTCGATCCCGCTCGCCTGGAAGCGGCGGAGGCCCGCCTGTTCGAAATTCGCGCGCTGGCCCGCAAGCACCGCGTCGAGGCCGACGCGCTGGCCGCGCTCGGTGAGCAGATGCGCGGTCAATTGGCCCTGATCGAGCAAGGCGGCGAACGCATCGCGCGACTTGAGACCGAGCTGGCGACGGCGCGCGAGGCCTATTCCGTTGCGGCCCAAGCGCTGAGCGAACAGCGGCATGCGGCCGCCAAGCAATTGGACTCGGCGGTAGCTGCCGAGCTTGCGCCGCTGAAGCTCGATTCGGCGCTTTTCCGCACCGCGCTTGCCGCCACTGAGCCCGGACCCGCGGGCAGCGATCGGGTCGAGTTCGAAGTTTCGACCAATCCCGGCGCGCCGTTTGGGCCGCTGACCAGGATCGCCAGCGGCGGCGAATTGTCGCGCTTCATCCTCGCCTTGAAAGTCGCGCTGGCCGAGGCGGGGACAGCGTCGACCATGATCTTCGACGAGATCGACCGGGGCGTCGGCGGGGCGGTCGCCAGTGCCGTCGGCGAGCGCCTGGCGCGGCTGGCCAAGCAATCGCAGGTGCTGGTCGTGACCCACTCGCCGCAGGTGGCGGCGCGGGCGACTCACCATTACCGGATCGAGAAGAGCCACGGCCCGCTGGGGTCGCGGACTTCGGTCCGCCGCTTGGACGAAGCCGAGCGGCGCGAGGAAATTGCCCGGATGCTGTCGGGCTCGGCCGTCACCGACGAAGCCCGGGCGCAGGCAGCGAAACTTTTGGAGGCCGCATGACGCGTGAGACCCCGGTTGGACTGAATTTCGAAGGCGAGGAGCTGGAGGGGGTGCTGGTCGCCCGCCGCGACGGCGCGCGCCGTCCGGGCGTGATCATTTTTCCGACCGTGATGGGCGTCTCGGAGCTCGAACTCGGCTTCGCCCGCGACCTCGTCCATCTCGGCTACACGGCGTTTGTCGCCGACCCCTTCGGCAAGGCCTTCCGTGGCTCCCCGCGCGACACAATGTTCAACGAACTCAAACGCTTAAGAAGCGACCGGGAAAGCCTGCGAAAGCGACTTCTGGCCATAGTCGCCAACGTCCTCGAATATGACGCGATCGAGTCCGACCGGATCGTCGCGATCGGTTACTGCTTCGGCGGGCAATGCGCTTTGGATCTCGCTCGAAGCGGCACTGACATCATGGGCGTCGCGAGTTTCCACGGGCTGTTCGATCCGCCGGGTCTCGAGCCGCTGCCGATCAAGGCCAAGGTCGTCGCTTTCCATGGCTGGGACGATCCGATGGTCCCTCCCGAAGCGGTTGTCGCGCTGGGCCACGAGCTCACCGAAGCCGGCGCCGACTGGCAGATCCACGCTTATGGCCACGTCGCCCACGGCTTCACCAATCCCAACGCCGCCAAGCTCGAGATCGACGGCGTCCGCTACAACGCGCTCGCCGCCGAGCGGTCGTGGACTTCGCTGATCAGTTTCCTCGAGGAATTGTTCGGGTGAGATGGCGGCCAAGTTGACCGAAGCCGAAGCCGCCAAGCGGCTGGCCTGGCTGGCCGCCGAGCTCGCGCGACACGACAAGCTCTATCACGACCAGGACGAGCCCGCGATCAGCGACGCGGACTATGACGCGCTGGTGCGGGAGAACCGGAAGCTCGAGGAGCGCTTCCCTGAGCTGGCCCGGGCCGACTCGCCATCGAAGCGGCTGGGGGCGGCGCCGACCTCGGCGCTGGCCAAAGTCGCCCACGCGCGGCCGATGCTCAGCCTCGAGAATGCGTTTGCCGACGATGAGGTGCGCGAGTTCGTCGGCCGAGTTCGGCGGTTCCTGTCGCTTGGGCCGGATGAGCCGGTGCCGATGACCGCCGAGACCAAGATCGACGGGCTAAGCTGCTCGCTTCGCTTTGAGGCCGGTCAGCTGGTGCTCGCGGCGACGCGGGGCGACGGAACCGTCGGCGAGGACGTCACGCCCAACGCGCGAACCATTTCCGACATCCCGCAACGCATTGCTGGCGCGCCCGACGTGCTCGAAGTGCGCGGCGAAGTGTATATGTCGAAGGCCGATTTCGCCGCGTTGAACGCGCGGCAGGAGGCTGCCGGCGGCAAGATTTTCGCCAATCCTCGCAACGCCGCGGCGGGATCGCTGCGGCAGAAGGATGCAAGCATCACGGCCGCCCGCCCGCTACGTTTCCTCGCCCACGGCTGGGGCGAAGTGTCGGAGCCGCTGGCGGCAACCCAGTTCGACGCCATGCAACGCATCGCCGGTTTTGGAATCGCTGTCAGCAAGCTGCTCGACCGCTGTTCCGGGATCACGGCGATGTTGGAGCATTATGAATCCATCCAGCACGCCCGCGCCGATTTGCCGTTCGACATCGATGGCGTCGTCTACAAGGTCGACCGCCTCGATTGGCAGGAGCGGCTGGGGCAGGTAGCACGCGCGCCGCGCTGGGCGCTGGCGCACAAATTCCCCGCCGAGCAAGCCGAGACGACATTGGAAGCAATCGACATCCAGGTCGGTCGCACCGGAAAGTTGACCCCGGTCGGGCGCTTGAAGCCGGTTGGCGTCGGCGGGGTAATCGTCGCCAACGTGACCCTGCACAATCGCGACGAGATCGCGCGGCTCGGCCTACGCGTCGGCGACCGCATCCGCATCCAGCGCGCCGGCGACGTCATCCCGCAAGTGGTCGAGAATCTGACGCACGACGAGCTGCGCAATGCCTACATCTTCCCCGATCATTGCCCCGACTGTGGGAGCGAGGCCGTCGCGGCCGAGGGCGAAGTCGATGTCCGTTGCACCGGCGGGTTGATCTGCCCGGCCCAGCGGATTGAGCGCTTGAAGCATTTCGTCAGCCGCGGCGCGCTCGACATCGACGGCCTGGGCGAAAAGAGCATCGTCGAGTTTGTTGAACTGGGCTGGCTGCATTCTCCGGCAGATATTTTCCGGCTCCACAAGCACCGCGAATTGCTTCTGACGCGCGAGGGCTGGAAAGAAAAATCGGTGGACAATCTGTTCGCCTCGATCGACTCGCGGCGCGCCCCCGAGCCGGCGCGGTTCCTGTTCGCCCTCGGCATCCGCCACGTCGGCATCGTCACCGCCAAGGATTTGATGCGGGCGTTCGGGACCATCGACGCGCTGCGGAGCGCCGCCATCGGCAACGATGCTCAGGTCGAACTCTCGGCGGTGGAAGGCGTCGGCACGGTGGTCGCCGAGGCGCTGGTCGATTTCTTCCACGAGCCGCATAACCGCGAGGTGCTCGACGATCTCCTGTCGGAGGCCTTGCCAAAACCTTTCGTAAGCGACGCTAGGCAAACCGAATGGACTGGAAAGACCATCGTCTTCACCGGCGCCCTCGAAACGATGAGCCGCGACGAAGCAAAGGCGCAAGCGGAGCGACTGGGCGCACGATCGGCGGGGTCGGTCTCGGCGAAAACGGATTTGGTCGTGGCTGGACCGGGCGCGGGCGCCAAACTCAAGAAGGCCGCCGAGCTTGGCGTACGAGTCGTGAGCGAGGGGGAATGGGCCGAAATCGTGGAGCGCACCTAGGTCGGTAGTTGCACCTTGGGGGCTGATCCTAAAGTTGTGCCGCAGCGATAATCGCGCCGCCCGTGCCGTTCTGAACCAGGATAGCCGAGCGTAGATCGGAGTCCCGGCTTGGCGGCGTGGTGACTGTCACCGGCGCGCCTTTCCAGCGGCCCACGGCGGTCAGCGAGCGCACGACGTTACGGTGAGTGATCGTACGACCGCCATTCTCGCCGGCCCGGATCGGCACGCTGACCGGTCTCGGGTCGTAGCGGACCAACCAGACCGTGGCGCTGTGCTTGGACTGCCCGGGGCCAATGCGAACCCGTCCGTTGGCGGCTTCGATCGATGGTCCGGCCGCACCACGATCCCCGGATCGGATTGCGGCAATCAGTTGGGCACGATTGCCGCCATTGGTGATGACGCGGCCATTGACGATGGTTTGCGGGGTTGCGACGCCGCCCCGCCCCCCGGCACGCGCATAGTCGCGCTGGCGTTCGGTGAATTCGGGCTTGGCGAAGGTGTCCTTCCATCCGAGGCTGTCCCAATAGGTCACCGCGAACATCAGCGCGAGGACGTCGCGCCGCTCGGCGATTGCGTTGACGTTCGCGATCGCGGGCGGACAGGAAGAACAGCCCTGGCTCTGAAAAAGCTCGACGACCGTGGGGTGCGCGGCGTCATTGCCGAACGATGGGCTGGCGGTGGTTGCAAGCGCGGTGGCGATCATGGTGAGAAAGATTCCGCGCGAACCGTTTCCGGGTTTTACCATGGTGAACTCCTTCATTCGGTCCGCGGCAAGATTCGGACGGCGCCAATCACGGTTGAGATACGGCAAGATCGATGTTTCGGATGCGACCAAAGACGGGCAAATTATGCCGGTATCTAGGCGCGTAAAACCAAAATTGGCCATTCGCCATGGCCGCGGTCGGTGACCGACATGCCTTTGTTTACATAGGCCGCGATGACTGCGTCGGTTTGAGGGTCTAGCAGCCCGGCGAGCACCAGTGTGCCGCCGGGCGCGACTGCGTGGGCGACGCTCGGCGCGAGATGCATCAGCGGCCCGGCAAGAATGTTGGCGACGATCAGGTCGAACGGCGCGCGGGCGGTGAGCAGGGGGGAGTCCATGCCGTCGGCGACTGTGAGCAGGAGCTCGCCGGCGGCGTGACCAAGTTTCACGCGGTTGATCACGGCATTGTCGCGCGCGACGTCGATTGCTTGGGCATCGATGTCGGTGGCGATGCAGCGCGCGTCGGGCCACAGGCTAAGCGCGGCGAAGGCGAGCAGCCCGGTGCCTGTGCCGATATCGGCGATGTTGGCCAAGGTCCGGCCGTCGCCCTCGAGCCGGTCGAGCGCTTCTAGGCAGCCGGCCGTGGTCGAGTGCTGGCCGGTGCCGAAGGCGAGGCTGGCGTCGATTTCGAAATTGATCGCCCCGGGATCGGGCGCGTGTGTCGGCGTGTGGACGAAAAAGCGCCCGGCGCGGATCGGCTCGAGGCCGGACTGGCTCATCCGCACCCAATCGTCCTCGCCGAGTTGTTCGACGTTGGCGGGGCCGCTGCCCAGTCGAGCCAGTGCAGCGATTTCGTCGACCCTTGGCGCGTGGTCGAAATAAGCGTGGAGCAGCCAGGCGTCGGGTTTCGCCGGGTCGGGCTCATCGGCGACCAGCACCGGAGGATCGCCGCCGAACAGGTCGCCGCTGTCGGGCAACGCCTCTGCCTGGGCGCGAGTGCAGGGCAGGGTTGCCCGCCAGCTCACTTCACCGCTTCCTTGGCGAGCCTTTCGTCGAGCTGGCTGGTCAGCTTGGCGGCGTAATCGCGGCAGGCTCGGGGGTTTTCAAGGGGTGCGCGGCCGCCGAGCCGCGCGAGCATATTGCTGGCCGACGGATGCGGCGTCAGCAGGATGTCACAATCGAGCCCTGCGACCTTCCCCAAACTCGCGCGAAAAGCGGCGAGCTGCGCCGGATGGTCGGCGAACCGAAAGTCGGCGCGGCTGACCGCGGTGAGGCTATCCGCATAGACGATCGCGCGGCAAACTCCGCCGTCGCAGCTGGTCCACTGCCAGGATAGCGCGCCGGGTGTATGGCCCGGCGTTGTGACGGCCGTCAGCGCGAGGTCGCCCAGCCGGACCTGCTCGCCGTCCTGGATGATCCGGCCGACGCGGGCGGCGCGGAAGGGCTTTTGCATCCCCGCCTGGGGATCACCGATCCCGGCGGCGCCGGTCTTGAACACCGCCGCGGCGGTGGGCGAGGCCCGCAACTGCGCCCCAGTCAATTGCTGGAGCCGCGCCATTCCGCCGACATGGTCGAGATGCTCGTGGCTGTGGAGTAGAATCTTGATGTCCTCGAGGCGGAAGCCGAGGCTGCGGATGTTGCGCGCGATGAGGTCGGCGCCCGCTTCGGTCCCGGCATCGATGAGAATGTCACCCTCGCTGCCGGTGATCAGGATGGCGGATATGCCGCATGTCCCGACGAGATAAGTATTGCCGAAAATCCGGACCGGCGGGGCGGGCTTGTCCCACTCGTCCCAATCCTTGCAGGCTCCGTCCAACACCGGCCCGGCCGTCTCGACGGGCGCGATCGGCCGCTCAATCTGGCGGCCCGGCTTGCCGAGCGGAATGGTGACTGCCTGGGCAGCGGCCAGCACCGCGACGAGCAGGCTAGCGAACATAGGAGGCGCCGTTGACGTCGATCACCGTGCCGGTTGCAGACGGCGGCGCATCGACGCTGAGCCAGCGGATCGTTTCGGCGACTTCGTCCGGGTTGGCGACTCTGCCCAATGGAATATCGGCGACGACCTGCGCGCCGCCGCGGCCTTTGAGATATTCCTCGGTCATTTCTGAGACGGTGAAACCGGGGCAGACGGCGAACGCATAGATTTCGTCGGCAGCATAGCCGCGGGCGATCGTCTTGGTCATGCCGATCAGCGCGGCCTTGGACGCCGCGTAATGCCAATGCTGGGGGGAATCGCCGCGATAAGCGGCGCGGCTGGCGACGTTGACGATGCGCCCGCCGCCGGCCGAGCGGAAATGGGCGATGGCGAGGCGGTTAAGATCGGCGGGCGCCTGCAGGTTGATCGCTAGGGTGCGCGCCCAGCCGGCGTGCCATTTGGCCTCGGCCGCGTCGTCCGCGATGGCTTCATAGATGCCGGCGTTGTTGACCAACACGTCGATGCGGCCGCCGAGCCGATCGAGCGCGGCATTCCATAGGGTCCGCGGAGCATCGGAATCGGCAAGGTCGGCGGCGATCATTGTGTCGCTGCCGAGGGTTGAATGGCCGGCGACACGGTGGCCGGTCGATTGAAGGAGCGCAAAAGCGGCGGCGCCAATGCCGCGGCTGGCGCCGGTGACGAGGATGTTCATGCGCCCCGCCTAGCGGCGGTGGGGCGGGCAGGAAAGGTCAGGCGGCGATGCCGGTGACGAAATCCTTGGTGGTCGATTTG
>JBDSXT010000029.1:0-3152 GCA_039925985.1 Sphingomicrobium sp. | reverse complement strand
AGCCGCCGCGATCACCGCCACCGCCGCCGCCGTAGCTGCGGGGAGGTCCGCCTCCGAAGCCGCCGCGATCGGCGAAACCGCCTCGGTCACTACCTGAACTCTCTTCTGCGAAAGCCCCTTCACGCTTATCTCGTCCGCGACCGCCCCGGTCGCCCTTACGCCCTTTATCGAAACCCATGCCCGTCCAAACTTCCTTGTGCCCAGTACAATCCAAACCAACGCGCTGGGCCCATAGGCGCAACCGGTCGCGGCGCGTCCTGCTCACGCACCGTCGCAAGGCCTTACAGGAAAAAAGGCAGCTTCTCTAGTGACTCAATCGAAGCAAGGCTGGCCACTCCCGCGCAACAGCGACTAGAGTGGGCGCCGGGGGCGCGAACGCTGCAGTCAGGGACACGGTTGAGGACGATCGAATGAGCATCCATTTTCACGAGGAGGACCTGCCGTCCGACGTGGCTTTTGCCGACGGACCAATCGCTGTCGACACCGAGGCAATGGGCCTGTTGCCCGGCCGCGACCGGCTGTGCCTGGTTCAGCTTGCCGACGGCAAGGGCGACGAACATCTCGTCCGCTTCAAGCCGGGCAGCGACTATTCCGCACCCAATCTCAAGGCCCTGCTTGGCGACCCCAACCGGCTGAAGCTCTACCATTTCGCTCGCTTCGACGTGGCCATCATGCGCGCTTATCTGGGAATTATGGCGGCGCCGCTTTACTGCACCCGGACCGCATCGCGGCTGGTGCGGACCTATACCGAACGCCATGGGCTCAAGGATTTGGTCAAGGAGCTCCTTTGCACCGAGATTTCCAAGCAGCAGCAGACCAGCGACTGGGGGGCGCCCGAATTGAGCGACGCGCAGCGCGAATATGCGGCGAGCGACGTGCGCTTTCTCCACGCATTGAAAGACAAGCTCGACCAGCGGTTGAGCCGCGAAAATCGCGTCGAGCTCGCCCAGGCTTGTTTCGACTTTCTGCCGCATCGGGCGCTGCTCGACCTTGCCGGCTGGTCCGAGCGCGACATTTTCGCCCATGACGGTTGAGACCTAGAGTGTCCGACGCCGCCACTCGTGAACGCGCCTTCCGGCAGTTGTGGGCGATCCCGGGCAGCCGCCACGACCGGCTGGTGCGGTTCGCCAAGGTGGCGCTGCCAAGCGCGGTTGGCGTGCTGATCGCCGTGTTGGCCTTCGCGCCGTTGCAAAAGGAAGGCGATGCGAGCTTCATTCTCGACAAGAAAAAGGTCGGCAACGCGCCGGAACGGATGCGGGTCGAAGCCGCGCGCTATGTCGGCGAAGATAATAAAGGCCAGAAATTCATGATCGAAGCGAACTCAGCGGTCCAGCGCAGCTCGGACGTTCCGATCGTCGATATCAGCGGAATGATGGCGCGGCTGCAACTATCGCAGGGTCCGCTGATGATCATGGCCAATCTCGCCCGCTACGATCTCGACTCGCAGAAGATCGCGATTCGCGGGCCGGTGCGGGTGATCGGACCCGATGGCTACCGGCTTGAAACCCGTGATGTGTTCGTCGATTTGAAGCAGCGGCACCTGCAAAGCGCGGGCCCGGTGGCGGGCGCGATGCGGCTCGGCCAGTTCCGCGCCGGCTCGCTCAGCGCCGATCTCGACGAGCGAAAGGTCGTGCTTGGCGGCGGCGCTCGCTTGAAAATCGTGCAGGGTGCGGTCAATTGAGGAACATGCGCCGCTTAACCCTCTCGATTTTCGCTGCGGCTACGGTCGCGGGTGCCGGCGGCCTGGCTCGCGCCGCCGACCCGGTCTCGGCGCTGAAGGGCCATGACAGCAGCGCTCCGATCGACGTCGCCGCCGACCGCATCGAGGTCCAGGATCGGGCCGACCGGGCGATCTTTGCCGGCAATGTCCACGTCAAACAGGCAACTCTTGCGCTCGACACCGAACGCCTCACAGTATCCTATTCGAGCGGCGGCGGGATCCAGATCCGCCGACTGGACGCGGCCGGCGGAGTTGTCGTCCGGAGCCCGTCGGAGACAGCTCGCGGCAATTTCGCCATTTACGATCTCGACAAGAAGCTCATCACGATGGTCGGCGCCGTCCAGCTCGATCGGGGCGCGTCGCGGGTAATCGGCTCCCGGCTCGTGATCGACCTAGATTCGGGACGTGCGGTGATCGATGGTGGCGCGCCGGGTGTCGGCCAGAGCGGCGGTCGCGTGACCGGCCACTTCACGGTCCCCAAGAAGACTCGCTGACGATGAACGACGCGGCGGCCATCGCGCGAACCGCGGCCCAGACGCCGGGGCTCGACGCCCCATTGGCGGCGGGCGCGCTCGAGGTCCGCTCGATCGCCAAGGCCTATGATCAAAAGGCGGTCCTGCACGACGTCTCGCTGACTGTATCGCGTGGTGAGGTGGTCGGCCTGCTGGGTCCGAACGGGGCCGGCAAGACGACCTGCTTTTATTCGATCATGGGGCTGGTCAAGCCGGACAGCGGCCGCATCTTCCTCGACGGGCAAGAGATCACCGAGCTGCCAATGTATCGCCGAGCGATCCTTGGCATCGGCTATTTGCCCCAGGAAACCTCGATCTTCCGCGGTTTGACGGTCGAACAGAACATCCTGGCCGTCCTCGAAGTGTCGGAGCCCGACCGCGAGGCGCGAACCGCGCGGCTCGAGCGGCTGCTCGGCGAATTCGGTCTCGACAAGCTTCGAGATTCCTCGGCGCTCGCTTTGTCGGGCGGGGAGCGGCGGCGCTGCGAAATCGCCCGGTCGCTCGCCGCGGACCCATCGATCATGCTGCTCGACGAGCCGTTCGCCGGTATCGACCCGATTTCCATAGCCGACATCCGCGAGCTGGTGCGCGAATTGAAGCAGCGCGACATCGGCGTGCTGATCACCGACCATAATGTCCGTGAGACGCTCGATATCGTCGATCGCGCGTGCATCATCTACGACGGCCAAGTGCTGTTCCAGGGTACGCCGCAGGCGCTGGTCGCCGACCAAGAGGTCCGCCGGCTCTACCTCGGCGAGAGCTTCGCGCTTTAGGCGGCCCAGCCATGGGGCTCGGCCCACGCATCGACCTTCGCCAGTCCCAGTCGCTGGTGCTCACGCCCCAGCTGACTCAGGCGATCAAGCTCCTCCAGTTGAGCAATCTGGAGCTGGAAGCGTTCATTGCTGAGGAGATTTCGAAGA
>JBDSXT010000028.1:0-6573 GCA_039925985.1 Sphingomicrobium sp. | reverse complement strand
GCGGCAGCCAAAGACAGCAGCCAGCCGGTAAATGCTCTCGTCGCGGCAATCGATGCGGCGCGGCTGGAAGTGCCGTCGCCGCCGAACCTCACCTCGGCGCTCCGCCAGTGGTTATTCGCTCGCGCGCTCGGCGGCTGACATCACCGCGCGCGCAAAAGCTGCACCCGCATCCGGCGCACGGTCGAGGAACAGCGCGGGCTCGATCAGCTCCAGCTCCATGATCAGCAGTTCGCCGCCGGCGCCGATAACGATATCGACGCGGGCGTAGGTTGAGGGCGTAGGGGCCGCGGCGAGGGCGGCCTGCGCCAGTTCCTCGGAACCCGCCGGCGGCTCGCATCGCTGGATGACCCCGCCATATTCGGGCTGGACTCGGAATTCGCCGCTCTTGGGCACCTTGCTCAGGGCATGGCTCAATTTGCCATCGAACAGGATTAGCGAATATTCGCCTTTGTCGAGAATCCCGGCAACCCACGGCTGCACCAACATTCGCCAGCCGCGTACGGCTTCGGGGAATGGGTCGCCGTCCCGCAGCCTGAAAGTGCCGTAAGCGCTTGCCGAAATCGGCGGTTTGACGACAAGCTCGCTGCACCCGAAGTGGGCCTTCGCCGCATCGAGCGCCGGCTCATCGAGGCTCGCAACGGCCAGCGTCGGAACGGTCGGAACGCCCTTCGCGCCCAATTCCGAAAGATAGGCCTTGTCGCTGTTCCACGCCAGCAACGGGACCGGGTTGGCAACGGCGAGCTTCTCTCGCTCAAGCCGATCGAGAAATGCCCGCCATTCTGCGTAGCGCTGGTGGTAACCCCAAGCGACCAGGGGCAACGTCAGATCGAAATCCGACAGGTCGCGCGGATCAGTCCATGGCACCGGCTCGACCGCGATGGCGGCTTCGATCAGCGCTGCGGCTTGCGCATCATAGGCCCACCGCCATTCGACCCGGTAATCCGGATCGGGAACCAGGAAAGCAACGCGCACTGGGTCAGCGCGCCAGCAGGATCCGCGCCTGATTGGCGATTTGCGCGAGCATGGGGGCGCTGACCTGGCCTTCGGCGCGAGCCCGCGTCAGCAACAGTCGGAATTGCGCGATCCTCGGCCCTTGGGTGCCAACCCACTGCTCGACCGCGACATCCGGGTGGCTTGATCGGCGGTGCGCGAGGAAGTCGATTCGCAACTGTTCAAAGTCGCGCGCCAGACCCGCAGTCAGCAGCCGCTCCCATTGGTTGCTTGGCACGAAGCGGGCGACCTGTTGCTGCGCCCAATCGAGACCGAGCGCCTCGCCAAGCTTGGTATAGGCACTGGTCAGCTTCAGTTCGTCGACCTTGCGGCGGGCGGCCAGCGCGGCAATCCCGAACACGCCGTCCAGTTCAAACAGGCGGACCAGGCCACGAACGATCTGCTCGCTGGCGCCCAATTCGATCAACCGATCGCGCCGGACTGCCGCTTCATTGCGAACTTCCGAGCGGATCAGTTTGGTCGTTGCGGCGGCGATCTTGCAAACGCCCGGTTCGAGCAGCTTGCACAACGCGCTGACCCGTGTTTCGCCCGCTGTTGAGCGAAGGATGTCCGATAAATGCGACCGGATGCTGCTGGCGGCGATTGAGAACAGCTCGATGCGGACGACCTCGGGCAACGGCTCCTGGTCGATTTCGGCCCATAGCTTGTCTAGGTCGAGCAAGCGCTCGGCGACCAGAAACGCCGAAATAACCTGGCCAAGCGAAGCGCCTTCCTCCTCGGTCAGGTCGAGGGCGACGCTTGGACCAAGACGATTGACGAAGCGGTTGGCGGCCTTGGTGCCGAGAATTTCGTGGCGCAATCGGTGCGCGCGGATGGCCTCGGCGTGCGGCTTGCGCATCGGTTTCGGGAAGGCGTCGAACAATTGCGGCTCGAGCAATTTATCGTCGGCGAGGTGCAGCAAGTCCGCCGCGTCCTGAAGCGCGATCTTGGACAAGGATAGCAACACTGCCAGCTCCGGCCGGGTCAGGCCGCGGCCTTCCTGGATCCGGCGCAGCAATTCCTCGCTGCTTGCCAAGCCCTCGACCTTGCGGTCGAGCCGCCCGCTGGCCTCGAGCAATTCAATCGTCCGCACGTAGCCCGGCACCGCCACCGCCCCGCCACTTTCGGCGATCGACAGTGCCAGACTCTGCAACCGGTTGTCCTCGAGCACGATCTCCGACACGTCATCGGTCATCCGCGCGAGCAAAGCGTTGCGTCTGGACTCGGACAGTCGTCCGTCCCGCATCTGGCGGTTGAGCGGAATCTTGATGTTCACTTCATTGTCCGAACAATCGACCCCGGCGCTATTGTCGATGAAGTCGGTGTTGATCCGTCCGCCTTGGTCGGCGAACTCGATCCGTCCGGCTTGGGTGATGGCGAGGTTGGCGCCTTCGCCAATGACTTTGGCGCGAACGTCGGCGGCGTCCGCCCGAAGGGCGTCGTTGGTGGGATCGCCGACTTCGATGTTCGACTGGTCCGAAGCTTTGACATAAGTGCCGATGCCGCCAAACCAGATCAGGTCGACCGGGGCTTTGAGGATGGCGTTGATCAGCGTTGCCGGGTCGACGTTGGTGGCCTCAACGCCGAGCGCCTCTCGCTCCTGCTTCGACAAATGAATCGATTTCTGGCTGCGCGGATAAATGCTGCCGCCCGGCGAGATCAGCGATCGGTCGTAATCGTCCCAACAGGACCGCGGCCGTTCGAACAGCCGTTTGCGCTCGGCCCAGCTCTTTTGCGGATCGGGGTTTGGATCGATGAAAATGTGGCGATGGTCGAAGGCGGCGATCAGCTTGATCGAAGTCGACAACAGCATCCCGTTGCCGAACACGTCGCCCGACATGTCGCCGCAGCCAACGACCTTGACCGGATCGGTCTGGACGTCGGTACCAAGCTCGAGGAAGTGGCGTTGAACGGAAATCCACGCACCCTTGGCGGTGATGCCCATCGCTTTATGGTCGTAGCCGTTGGAGCCACCGCTGGCGAACGCATCCCCAAGCCAGAAACCGCGTTCGACCGCGATCGCGTTGGCAATGTCGGAAAAAGTCGCGGTCCCCTTGTCGGCCGCGACCACGAAATAGGGATCGTCGCCGTCGTGAATGACGACATTGCTTGGATGGACGGGCTTATCGTTGACGAGGTTGTCGGTGATCGACAGCAAGGACCGAATGAAGATGCGGTAGCTTTCGGTGCCTTCGGCCAGCCACGCGTCGCGCCTCGCGACCGGTGGCAGCTGCTTGGGATAGAAGCCGCCCTTAGCTCCGGTGGGCACGATCACGGCGTTCTTGACCATCTGGGCTTTCATCAGGCCGAGGACTTCGGTGCGGAAATCGTCGCGCCGGTCGGACCAGCGCAGGCCGCCGCGAGCGACCGGACCGCCGCGTAAGTGGATGCCCTCGACGCGCGGTGAATAGACCCAGATCTCGCGCCACGGCACGGGTGCCGGAAGCCCCGGAACGAGCGACGAATTGATCTTGAAGGCGACCGCCTCCTTGGCCGCCTCGGAGAAAGCGTTGGTCCGAACCATCGCTTCGACCAAGGCGCGGAGCCGGCGAAGGATGCGATCGTCATCGATCGATCGCACTCGCGACAGCGCGTCGTCGAAAATCTCGCGTTGCTTGCTGATCTTGGCTTGGCGACGGCTGTCGGCCGATGGGTCGTGCGCAGCGATAAACAGGTGGATCAGTGCTCCGGTCGCTTTTGGAGCCCGCCGCAGCGCGTCGACAACCGTCACCAGGCCGAATGCGCTGCCCGTCTGGCGGAGATAGCGGAACCATGCGCGCAGCCACAGGACCGGCTTGGCGGCGAGGCCGACGAACAGCGCCAATTGGTTGAATTCGTCGTCTTCTGCGGAGCCGCTAAGCACGCAAGCAATGGCGTTTTCGATCTCGCCGACGCGGGCCATGACGCTGTCGAGATTGGCTTCGCTGCCGATTTCGAGGCGGAAATCGTGGATGAAGCCCAAGGACCCGCCGCCCAGCGCAGTCGGCATTTCCTCGAGCACGCGGAAGCCGAAATTCTCGAGAACCGGCACCGCGTCAGAGAGCGGGATGAGCGCATCCTTGCGGTAGGTTTTGAGGCGCAGATGGCCGGCCAAGTCCGCCTCGGAGCGCCAGATGCGGACGCCGCGAGCATTGCCGTCCGAAAGCTCGCTCAACCGCAGGATGTCGGCAGCGCCCTCCTCGGGGCTTGTGCGCGCCCGGTATCCGTCCGGAATCGCGTTCAGATAAATCAGCGTCAGGCGGGTCGCGCGGGCGGGGCCGACGGCGGCGATCAGCTCCGCCTCGACCGCCGGGGCCCAGCCGCGCACCATCTCAACCAGCGCCGCGTCGAGCCCTTCGGTATCGGGCAGCGTCGCATCTTCCTCGATATATTGGGTGTAGCGGATCAGCGCGAGATCGCCGTCGCCAAGCTCGACCGACCAGCTCGTCACTTTCGAGCCGACTTCCATCTCCAGCATCATCGCGATCGCGGTGCGGCGAGAAGTAGTCAATTCTTCGCGCGGCAGCCAGACGAACGAGAATAAATGGCCTTTGAGGATGCTCCGCACCTGGAGCAGGCCGGGGCGCGGCCGGTCGGCGAGTGACATCGCCATGACCACCAGCTCGCGGACTGAGTCCAGGCTGAGGTTGATCAACAGATCGCGCGGCAGCGAGCCGACCGCGTGGCGCAGCGCCTTGCCCGAATGACCCCGCGGATCGAACCCGAAATCCTTGTCGAGCTGCGCCAGGCGCGCTCGTAATACTGGAACTTCCTCGGCCGGAAGGGTCAGCGCCTGGCTGGTCCACAGCCCGGCGTAGACGCCGATGCCGACGATCTTGCCGTTCTCGTGCACGGGCACCACGACCAGGTCGAGCGGCACTCGGCGGTGAACGGTCGATTTGCGCTCGGCCTTGGCGAGCAGTGGGATGTCGCCGCCGCGCTCGAAATAGCGCATCGCGCCAAGGCAGCCGGCATCGTCGGTCGGCGGTCCGGGGATGGCGAAGATGCCGAGCGTCTGCGACGGCACATTTTGCGGCTTCTCGACGTGATAGCCGAGCAGCGTCATGGCACCGCCGGCAAACCATTTGAGCAGCGCCGCGCCTTCCGCATCCGCAACCTGGGCCGCATCCTCTTGCATCTTCGCCTGAAGCGAACGCCAGTCCTTGACCGCGGCGCGAACGTCGGCGAGCACCGCGCGCAGCTCCTTGGCGAGTTCCTGGCGACCGCGCGCATCGGCCCGGTCGAGCTCGATATACATCATCGATTCACGGCGCGCAGTGTCGCCGCACAGCAATTCGACCTCGCTCAACAAGCCGGCGGAATCGCGCGTCACGCAGATCACCGGGTGAAGCAATCGGTGGATCGTCAGCTGGCGCCCGGCGATGGCGTTGGCGATCGAATCCACGAGGAACGGCATATCGTCGTTGACGATGCCGATGCGCATCCGCCGGCGGCCGGCTTCACCGCCGGTGGATTCAATCGCCAGCGCGACTTCGCCTTTTCGGCGGCGCACCGCGACCGCAGCCAGGAACTCGGCGGCATCGCGCTCGCTCTCGCGGGTAAAGCCCTTGGTTTCACCGGGAAGCGCGTGGCCGGTCAGCGCTTTGCGAAGGGCCTCAACCAGCGGCTTGGCGAGGCGCGTATGGACCGTCATGTTACGAAATTGCTCCGCCGTCAGCCGCGATGCGCCGGGCTATAGACGCCCGGCTGGCGGAGGGACAAGGGTTACCGGGCTAAGCGGTGCGGCGAATAGCACGTTCGACGAGCGCCTGGTCGGCGATCTGCGCAACCGGTTGATGGGTGCCGTCGGCGCCGCGCCGAGTGAGGACCAGGCAGAACTCTTCGTCCGCTGGCAGCGTCTCCAGCGCCAGCGGCCGGGCACAGCGCAGGCGATCCCTGGCGGCGTCGCCGGCATTGTTGGCCTTGGGCTCCGGGCGGCGGGCCTGGCGCTCGGCGGCGACCAGACCCTTGAGCCCACCCGGCTGGCGGTCGACCAACGCTTCGAAGCCGCCCGGCGCAACCCCCTGCCGCTGCGCATAGGACAGGGCCGAGGCGAATTCGGTCAGCCGGGTTTTGTCATAGTCGATGCCGAACACCAGCTTGACGATCGGCGTCATCGGCGCTCGCGCCTGGGCTCTGACGCCCGAATCCTCGAGCAGCTCGGCATAATCGTCCGGGTCGCGCCCGGCTGCAACGGCGAAGTCATAAGCCTGGCTCAGCGCCCGATAAAGCGCGGCTCGGCTGCGGTGGTCGGCGGATTTGACGACCTCGGCGGTGGCCCGCGCGGCGCTGAGCCGGTCGGCGAGCCCGGCGTCCTGAGCAAGTGTAGCGTCTGGAACCTCGTCTTCATCGTTGGCTTCGGCGCCCGACAGCGGTCCGTCATCCCACACCAAGTGCGGCTCGTCGCGGCGGGCTGGCTGGACGACATAGTCGTCGTTAAGCTCAAGCGGCGGCTCATCCAGGTCAAGCTCGTCCGAGGCCAAGGCCGAAACGATGACGGTCTCGGCGTGGCTTTCAGCAGCTTTCCAATTGATCACGCCATAGATGAAATCGATGGTATCGCCGTCGGAGGTGAAGGGCATCAAAATGCCGCGATAGCAGATC
>JBDSXT010000027.1:0-16153 GCA_039925985.1 Sphingomicrobium sp. | reverse complement strand
GTCATCCGCGCCAGCGCGTCGTAGATCGCGGTGTCGCCGTGCGGGTGATATTTACCGATGACGTCGCCGACGATGCGCGCCGATTTGCGGTAGCCGCGGTTGTAGGTGAAGCCGTTTTCGTAGGCCGAGTAGAGGATTCGGCGGTGAACCGGCTTGAGGCCGTCGCGGACATCGGGCAGCGCCCGGCTGACGATGACGCTCATCGCATAGTCGAGGTAGCTGGTCTTCATCTCCTCGACGATGGAGATGGGCGCGATGTCGCTGTCGCCGCCGCCGGGGCCGGGGGTGCTGTCTTCGCGGTCTTCGACCGGCGGTTCGGTGGCCAAAAGATTATAATCCTGAGCTAGAAAAACCGGGTACAGGGATGGTTGCGCATGACGCGCGCGCCCCCGCCACAGATCGACTAGCCGATCAGGGCTGCGAGCGCCACCCCGCGCGCGCGTACACGCGTGAGGGCGGCGCGCGCTTGGCGCTGGTCGCTGACGGCATTAAGACTGGCGACAAGCTTGCCCGTTCAGCCAATCCAGGAGTGCTTGATGAAGACCCCAATGACCGTCCTCGTGCCGGCATTCGCCTGCGCCGCATTGACTGTTTCAACCGCCGGCGCCGCCCAATATGGCGCGATGGCGCCGCAGAAGACGCAGCAACTTCCGACGTCGCCGACCAATGTACCGGCGCGGGGCAAAGCCAATGTCTCCAAACCAGCGATGAAAGCGCTGGTCGAACTGCAAGCGGCGGTGAACGCCAACGACGTCGCCAATATCCCGGCCAAGCTGGCCGCCGCACAGGCCGTCGCCAAGTCGAGCGAAGAGAAGCTGCTGGTTGCCCAGCTGCAGCTCAAGGCGGCCGTGGCAGCGAACAATGAAGGCGCTCAAGGCGCGGCGATCGAGGCGTTGATTGCCTCGGGCGGGGTCGATCAGGCGCAAATTCCGACGCTATATCGCGCGCTGGGCAAGCTGCAGCACAAGCAGAAGCAATATGCCCAGGCGGCATCGTCGTTCGAGCGAGCCTTGGCGCTCGATCCGGCCAGCACCGACGCGATGGTCCTGCTGGCCGAAGCGCGCAATTCGCAAGGCCAGGTCAATCCGGCGATCGCTTTGCTGCAGAAAGCGATCCAGGCCAAAACCGCGGCCGGCCAGAAGGCCGATGAAAGCTGGTACAAACGGGCGGTGGCGCTGGCCTTCAATGCCGGGCTGCCGAGTTCGGTCGATCTCAGCCGGCAATGGGTGGCGGCCTATCCGACTCCAGGCAATTGGCGCGATTCGCTAAGGATTTATCGCAAGCTTGGCGCGCTGGATCCGGGCGCAACCCTGGACACGTTGCGCCTGTCCCGGGCGACGGGCGCGCTCGATGGGGATACAGATTTCTACCTCTTCGCCGCAAATGCCGAAAAATCGTCCCCTGGCGAGGCGCGGGCGGTGCTCGATGAAGCGATCGCGGCCAAACAAATCGATCCCACCAAGCCCCTGTTCAAGGATCTCATTGCATCGCTCAAGGCGAACAAGGCCTTGGCTCAAAGCCAGCTTCCGCAATTGACGACCGAAGCCCGGGCGGCGCCGGCGGCACGGTTCGCGATGCGGATTGGCGATGCCTATTACGGCTATGGCGACTACACCAAGGCCGCCGAACTCTATCGGATCGCGTTGGCGAAACCCGGCGCCGACGCCAATCTGATCAATCTTCACCTCGGCATGGCGCTTGCGCGCGCGGGCGACAAGGCGGGCGCCGGCGCTGCGCTGAAGGCGGTCGCGGGCTCCCAGGCCGAACTTGCCAAATTCTGGATGGTCTATTTGGCGACGCACGCCTAGCCGAACCGCGCCCGCGCCACGCCTGTGCCATTTCGGGATGGTTAAGCACCCGCGCCTTACGCGCGCCACGGCGTCCGATACAGCAAGCGCCCATGCCTCGACCAAGGACGCGGAATTAACCGGTGCGCTTCGACGACCGCCTGATGACTGTGCTGGATCAGCCGGCGAGCGACCCGCACGACCGTGCGGTGCGCTGGCGCCAGCTGGTCGATCTGGTTGCGCGCGCCGGCGGCCAGGCCGACAATCCGCTCGTCGAGCAAGCCTTGCAGCTGATCCGAGCCGACCGGGCCAACGTCGATGACTCGCTGCGTTCGGCGGCGGCGCGCGCGGTTGCCGCCCTGCCGCTCCCCTATGAACTCGTCGCGCTGTTCGCCTCCGACAAGCTCGCGGTATCAGCGCCGCTTCTTGCTGCGACCCGGCTCGAGCCGCATGAGTGGCAGCGGTTGCTGAGCGTCGCCGACGATGAAACCCGGCAATTCGTCGCGACCCTGCATCCCGACATACCCGCTGCGCCACCAGCCGTATCACCCACGCCGGAAGAGCCGTTCGTCGAAGGGGCGGCACCGGCAAGCCAGGCGATCCCTTCGATCAGCGATGTCGTCGCCCGCATCGAGCGGCTTCGCCATGGCCAGGAACAACCACCGGCGAGCCCTCCAGCCGACGGCCAACGCCGGCCGGTTGCGACCAGCGCGCCGACGCTGTTTCGTTGGGAATGCGGCCCGTCGGGCGAGATCGCCTGGGTCGAAGGTGCCCCCCGCGGTCCACTGATTGGCCGCTCCATCGCCCGCGCCGAAGAGGGCGAGGGCGTCGACGACGAAGTCGTCCGGGCGTTCGCGACGCGCGCACCGTTTCGCGACGCACAGCTGTCGCTACCGGGCGAAGGGATACTGGCCGGCGCCTGGAAGATCAGCGGCGTGCCGGCGTTCGAACCGGCCGACGGCCGCTTTGCCGGCTATCGCGGCATTGCCTTGCGCGAAGCCAATGGCGGCTACGATGCCGCGCTCAACGGCCTCCATCCGCTGCTTAGCGACCCCAACTCGCTGCGCGAGCTGGTCCACGAGATCAAGACGCCATTGAATGCGATCATCGGCTTTGCCGAAATCATCGACAGCCAGTTGCTCGGCCCCGCCGACCGCCAGTACCGGACCCGCGCCGCCGAAATCGTCGCCCAAGCCAAGCTGCTGCTGTCGGCGATCGACGACCTCGATTTCGCCGCCAAGCTGCAGGCCGACCGCAATCGCCCGGGCAGCGGCACCGATCTCGCCACCTTGCTCGAGCAGCTTGCAGTCGCGATGCGCCAGGGCGCGTCGGCCAGCGCGCCGCACCTGCAATTGTCGATCGAGACCCGCAAACGGCGCTGCGCGCTCGAGCCGGCGCTTGCCGAACGGCTGGTCACACGCTTTTGCGACGCGGTCTTCGCGGCCGCGGCCGACGGCGAGCAAATCGTCGTCCACATCGACAACCGCTCCGGCCGATGCCTGCTGTGGGTCCACCCGCCGCCGCAGCTGGGCACCGGCGACGGCGACCAGGGTGGCGGCTTCGGCTTGCGGCTGGTGCGCGGGTTGGCGCGGATTGCCGGCGGCGACCTGACCATCACCAAGGCCCGCATCACCCTTGCTCTTCCGGAGTTGTGACCGCTATCGCGGGTGAGCCGGGCAGGGCCTGTAGCTCAACGGTAGAGCCGGCCGCTCATAACGGCTAGGTTGGGGGTTCGATTCCCTCCGGGCCCACCGGTATCTCCTCAGCTCAGATGCCGGCCGTCACGGGAGTAAATCTTGATGGTCGGGGAGACAGGATTCGAACCTGCGACCCTCTGCTCCCAAAGCAGATGCGCTACCAGGCTGCGCCACTCCCCGAACCGTCCCGAGACGAGTCCGATGGACCATCCGTCAGAGACGCGCGTCCGTTAGCAGTGACGGCCCGCGACTTCCAACCCTAATGCTTGTTGCTGGTGGCGTTGGTCGCCGCATTGTCGGCGGAATTGCCGTCGGCGGTTTCCTCGTCGATCTTGGTCTTGATCTTGGCGCCGGTCTCCTTGACGTCCTTGGCGATGTCGCCGGCAATTTTGCCAGCCTCGCTGGTGACGACGCGGGTGCCGTTCTCGACCGCGCCATTGTCATAGCCGATAGTGACCGCATTGCTGTTGGGGTCGTTGCTAACCGAGCAGGCGCCCAGCAGCAGGAGCGGGAGGATGATTGCAGAGCGCACGATTGTTCTCCTTGGCTAGCCTTTAACGCCGCTTGCGGAGCCTGGGGCGCGGTTCGATCCCGCCCGACAGCACCGCCAGCATCGCCGTCCACGCCGCCACGTTCTGCCGCAGCGCTTCGGGGTCGATCTTGTCGAGAGTGTCGTCCGGAGTGTGGTGCAAGTCAAAATAATTGGTGCCGTCCTGGCTGAGGCCGACCCCCGGCACGCCGTCCCCGATCATCGGGCCGACGTCCGAGCCGTCGGCTTCCTCGAGCGAGCCGGGGACGATGCCGAGCGGGGCGAGCGCCGACTGCAGCAATTTGGCTTCGGCCTCGCGCGGCTTGCCGAACTTGCTGTCGACCTTCCAGATGCGGTCGGCGCCAAAATCGCTCTCGGCGATCGAATAATGCGCCTCGCGGCCATGGACATCCTTGTAGAACATGCCGCCGTAGAGGCCCATTTCCTCTGAGCCGAACCAGACCACGCGGATGGTCCGCAGCGGCCGGCCGGCATCCATGATGCGCTTGGCGGCGGCGGTTGCGATCGCCACGCCGGCGCCGTCGTCGATCGCTCCAGTGCCGAGATCCCAGCTGTCGAGATGGCCGCCGACCAGCAGGATCGGGGCGCTCGGATCGCGCCCCGGCACTTCGGCGATGACATTGCCCGATTCGCCCGGACGCACCGACGACACCAAGGTCAGATGCATGGTCACTGGATGGCCGCGCTTGAGGATCCGCTGCAGCTGCTCGGCGTCGGGAAGGGCCAGTGCACCGGCCGGGATCGGCGCGACGCCGGTTTCAAATTGCTGCCCGCCGGCGTGCGGATTGCGGTGATGGTCGGTGCCGATCGAGCGAACGACGATGCCGATCGCACCCTTGCGGCTGGCGATGCTCGGACCCTGGCGTCGGGGACCACCGAAGAAGCCATAGCCCGAGCCGTCCTGGGTGCGGGGCATGGCGTGGGACACGAAGACGATCTTGCCGCGCACCGCGGCATCGGGTGCCGCAATCAGGTCGGCCAGGCTGTCAAAGGCGATTATGGTGCCGGTGATGCCTTGCGGACCGGTCGAGGCACTGTTGCCGAATGCGGCCACGGCGAGCTTCTGCGGGAAGGGGGCAAGGATCTCCGCCGTCTCCGGCCCGCGCGTCCACACCGGCATGGCGAAGCCTTCGACATGGACGTTGGCAAAGCCCATCGCGGTCAGTCTGGCGACGGCCCAGGCGCGCGCCCGCGCCTCGGCCTCGGTGCCGCCCATGCGCTGGCCGACCTCGGTCGTCAGTCCTTCGACGATGTCCCACGCATAATGGTCGGCCAGAGCTGCGTCGCGAATTTCCGCCACGGCCTGGGGGACTGTCGGCAAATATTTCGGCGTGCCCGACGGCGCCGGGGTCGGCGTTGGCAACGACTGCGCAGCCAGCGGGCTGGCAGTGGCGACGAGCAGAGCGGCAAGCAGGGTTCTGGTCATGGTCAATGCCTAGAGCAGGGGGGAGGGGAGAGTCACCGGGGCGAGCCGATTAAATTTCACGCGCGAGCGATCAAAGCAGTCGCATTTGCGCGCCTTCGGGCGGGCGGAACAGGTCGTGGCGGAGCGGGAACTTGGCCTGGCCGAGCCCGTATTTCTTGGCGGCGATCTCGAACCGCGTGCGAATCAGCTCGGCCCACGGGCCTTGGCCCCGCATCCGGCTGAAGAAATTGGGGTCGTTGTCGCGTCCGCCGCGCATCGAGGCGATGGTCGCCATGACTTTGCCGGCGCGGTCGGGAAAGTGATCGTCGAGCCAGGCACGAAACAGCGGCGCGACCTCATGCGGCAGGCGGACCGGAAGGTAGAAGCCGCCGCTCGCTTTGGCCCCCGCCGCCGCCTCGACGATCGCTTCCAGCTCATGATCGGTAATCTGCGGGACGACCGGCGCGATGGCGACGACGCAGGGGATTCCGGCGGCGTTGAGCTGACGGATGGCCTCGATGCGCTTGGCGCCGCTCGGCGCGCGCGGCTCCATCGTCCGGCTGATCTTGGGGTCGAGCGAAGTGACCGAAATGGCGACCGAGGCAATGCCGAGCGCGGCGGCGGGCTTGAGCAGATCGAGATCGCGCAGCACTCGGTCGGACTTGGTGGTGATGGTGAACGGGTGGCGGGTTTCGAGCAGCACCTCGATGACCGAACGAGTGACCCGCCAGCGCTCCTCGATCGGCTGGTACGGATCGGTGTTGGTGCCCATGGCGATCGGCGCGCAGTCATAGCCCGGCCGCGACAGCGCCGAGTGGAGCAGTTGCGCGGCCTTCGGCTTGACGAACAAGCGCGATTCGAAATCGACCCCGGGCGACAGATCGTGGAAGGCGTGGGTCGGTCGAGCGAAGCAATAGATGCAGCCGTGCTCGCAGCCGCGATAGGCGTTGACCGAGCGGTCGAAGCCGATGTCGGGGGAGCGATTGCGGGTCAGGATCGACTTGGGATGCTCGATGGTCACCGTTGTCCGGCGCTTGGTGACCCCGTCCAGGGCCTCGACCGAGTCGAGCCATTCACCGTCGACCGCGCGCTCCTTTAAGTTGAAACGCGTCGGGCTTTTGTTGCGCGTTGCTCCGCGCCCACGGATCGACTCGATCGGCATTACCGCAGCCTAGGCCGACAGCGGAACATAGCAAGAACGAATTAGCGCGTGGAGAGGTTGGTCCGGCTGGTCGGGAACGCGGGCCAGCGATGCTCTGTCAGGGCGCTCAAGGTCGGCGTTTCGGCGCGCGCGAGACCCTGGTAGACCCACATGTTGCGGAATACCGCCGGCACGTAATAGCGGGTTTCCCAATAGGGGATGCTCTCGATCCACAGCAAAGGATCGCCCTGGCCTGGGATCGCCGCCCAGCGAGCGACAGGGGTTGGGCCGGCGTTATAGGCAGCCATCATCCGCGGTAGCTGGCCGCCAGTGGCTGATGAGCGCCGCATCAGCTCGATGAAACTCTGGCCGAACTCGAGATTGTAGCCGGGGTCGGTCAGGGCGGCGGTCGAAAAGGCGAGTCCCCGAGCGCGGGCCATGTCGCCGGCGGTGCCGGGCCGGACCTGCATCAGCCCGACCGCGCCGGCGCCGCTAACCGCGTCGGTGCGAAAGGTCGATTCCTGGATGATGTGGGCGAAGGCGAGCGCCGGATCGACCCGCCAGCCAGTCACCGGGGTCCAGCGCGGCATCGGGTAGCCGTCTTGCGGATAGGTCACCGCGCCCGGCTGACCATTGTGGGCAAGCCAGAATTGCGCGCCGGCGAGGTCGAGCCGTCTCGCCACGTCGATCAGGCCGTGATGGTCCGACGGCCGGCCGATCCGCGCTTGGTGGCGGAGCATCTCTTCGGCCAGCGGCCGCTCGCCGATCTTGACCAGCTCAAGCGCCCGGCGGACGTTGGGCAGACCCTCGACCATCGCATCGGCAGGCGTCGGATTGGCGGGCAGCCGGGTGTCCATACCAAGTGTCTCACGCGCCAGCAGACCGTAAAAACTTTCGTTGGAGCGCGCTGCCGCCTTGAGCAAAGGCGCAACCGTCTGCGGACGCCGGCAAGCCTGCTCCGACCGGGCCGCCCAATAATATGCGCCGGCGCTGAGTTCGCGCTCGCGAGCTAGTGAGGCGGTTTCGCGAAAGGCGCGCGATGCCGCCTCGCAATCGCCCTGACGCCATGACGCCAAGCCCGAAATCCACGCGGCTTGAGTCGCCCATTCGCCGCCGGCGCCAGCCCGCCAGGTGTCGGCCACCCGGCGCGCATCGGCGTCGCGACCGTCCGAATAATAAGCCCAGGCGACGCGCTGGCCGGCTTCGGCGCGTGCTTCGAGTGACAGCAGCGGCGCGCTCTGGGCCAGCAACAGCTCGGCGTTGGCCGGATCGTCCGCCTTGACCAGCGGATCGAGCGCCGTGCGAAGCGCGTCGGCGGCGGGCTCACCCTGAACCGGCCGGGCGCGATAGCGGGCAGGGGCCGAACCCAGGAACACAAGCGGCCTGCGGGGGGCAATGAGCGGGCTGATGGTGGCGCCGCGGCTGAGCGCCATCCGGGCCAGTTGCTCGGCTTGAGGCAGGTCCGGCGCTTCGGCGAGCAGGGCCTGAAGGCTGGCAAGGTCAGCCGTGGGCGAGCCGCGCGCGGTATAGAGCTCGGCCTTTGCGACCGGCGACAGGATATTGGCCGGGAGCAGCGCGATGCCAGCCTGGGCTGACGCCCAATTGCCGCTGCGGATCGCCGCGAATACGCCGCGCCAGTCGCGCGGGATCGGGATCGGCGGCGGTGCCGGTACGATGGCGGTGGTGGTTTGTGGCGGTGCGACAATCACCAATGGTGGCGCCGCCGGTTTCTGCTGGTCGCCGGGCGGCAGATCATAGGCAATCGGCGCGAGCGGGTCCTGGGCCAAGGCCGGCTGGGCGCACAATGATGCTGCGCAGGCGAGCAGGCGGATTTTCAAGAATCGTCCTCCATCAGCAGCAGCAGGTCGCGCCAAGCCTGCGCCTTGTCCGACGGGCGGCCGATCAGGAAGCGCGGGTGGAACGTCGCCACGGTGCGGACGCCCTCGACCTTGTGGACGTGGCCGCGGGCGGCGGCGAGCGGCTTGCCGAGCAAGGCTCGCGCCGGTGCGTCGCCAAGCAGCAGCAGCCGTTTTGGCTTGGCGAGCGTCACATGTTGGCGGGCGATGCCGGCGCATTCGGCGAGCTCGTCGGCGCGCATCTTGGCCCCCGGCGCGTGAAAGCAGGCAAGCGTTGCCGTGTAGGCGTCCTCGGCGCGGATCCCGATCGCGGCTAGCATCTTGGTCATCAACTGCCAGGCTTCGCCGCCGATCGGCTTGCCTTCGGCCGCATCTTCGCGCGCCGGCATTTCGGCGACAAGCATCACCGGTGCGGCTACCTGCCCTTGGGGCATAACCCGCGGACTGCCCGCACTCGCCAGCGGCAGCGACGGCGCGGTCCCAAGCCAATCGCGAAACAGATGCAGGGTCTCGAGCGCTTGGCTGACTGCAAGCGCCGAGGGCTTGCGGACGTTGGGCGGCGTGACCACCGGGGCCTTGAGCCAATTGCGCGGCGTTTCGGTGATCGCGACATCGACGCCGGCAGCAAGCCACCAGCCCAGCGTGCTGGCCGCGTCCGCCGCGCTCAGTGAATGGTCGTCCCCGCCCATGCTGCACCCTCAATGGCATTGACGGCGCGGTCAAGGAATTGGCAGGGCATAAGCGGGCCAAATGCCTTGCCCGCACGACGAAAGCCAAACGATGACCGTCCGCGAATCAATGCAGTATGACGTGGTGATCGTCGGCGCCGGCCCGGCCGGGCTCAGCGCGGCCATCCGGCTGAAGCAATTGGCGGCGCAAGCGGGGCGGGATTTGACCGTCTGCATCCTCGAAAAAGGCAGCGAGGTCGGAGCGCATATCCTGTCCGGCGCGGTGCTCGACCCCAAGGCGCTAAATGAGCTGATCCCCGACTGGAAGGAAAAGGGCTCGCCGCTGACCGTGCCGGTGACCGAAAACCATCACTGGTTGCTGACCAAGACCGGCAAGTGGGCGATGCCCGAGCTGCTGATGCCGCCGTTCATGCACAACAAGGGGACGTACACGCTCAGCCTCGGCAATTTCTGCCGGTGGCTGGCGGCGCAGGCTGAGGAACTGGGGGTCGAGATCTTCCCCGGTTTTGCGGCGGCGGAGATCCTCTACGCGGACGACGGCTCGGTGAGGGGAGTTGCCACCGGCGACCTCGGCATTGCCCGCGATGGTACGCAGCGGCCCGATCACCAGCCAGGCATGGAGCTCCACGCCCGCTACACATTTTTCGCCGAAGGCGCGCGCGGCCATCTGACCAAGCGCCTGACCGAGATTTTCGATTTGCGGAAGGACAGCGGACCGCAAGTTTTCGGTCTCGGCGTCAAGGAGTTGTGGGACGTTCCTGCGGACAAGCATAAGCCTGGGCGAGTGATCCACAGCCAGGGCTGGCCGCTCGAGGATGCGTGGGGCGGGGGCTTCCTCTACCATCAGGACAACGGCCAGGTCGCCTTGGGCTTCGTCGTCGCGTTGGATTACGCCAATCCGTATCTGTCGCCCTTCGAGGAATTCCAACGGTGGAAGACCCACCCGGCGATCCGCGCCGAGATCGAGGGCGGCAAGCGGGTGTCCTACGGCGCGCGGGCGATCAACGAGGGCGGCTGGCAGTCGATTCCCGAACTGGTGTTCCCCGGCGGCGCACTGATCGGTTGCTCGGCGGGGTTCGTCAACGTGCCGCGGATCAAGGGCACGCACACGGCGATGAAGTCGGGGATGCTGGCCGCCGAGACCGCGTTCGAGGCGATTGCCGGCGACCGCAGCGCCGACCGGCTCGATGCTTATCCGAAAGCGCTGCGGGCGAGCTGGATCGACAAAGAATTGAGGCTGGTCCGGAACGTCCAGCCGGCGGTGGCTCGCTGGGGCGGCTTGCTCGGCAGCCTCTATGCCGGCGTCGACATGTGGCTGGGCCAGCTTGGCCTGCGAATGCCCTGGACCCTCAAGCATCACGCCGACCACACGCGGCTCAAGCCGAAAAAGGATGCGCGTCCGATCGTCTACCCCAAGGCGGACGGCGTGCTGACGTTTGACCGCTTGTCGTCGGTGTTCGTGTCGAACACCAATCACGAGGAAAATCAGCCGGTCCATTTGACTCTCAAGGATGCGGCCATCCCGACCGAGATCAATCTTCCGGTTTATGACGGTCCCGAGCAGCGTTACTGCCCGGCGGGCGTTTACGAATTTGTCGATGGGCCCGACGGCAAGGCGCGACTGCAAATCAACGCCCAGAACTGCGTCCACTGCAAGACTTGCGATATCAAGGACCCGACGCAGAACATCAACTGGGTGACACCGGAAGGCGGAGGAGGGCCAAACTATCCCAACATGTAGATGGATCGCCCCAGCCGGAATGATCGTAGCGCTTGCCGCTCCGACAGCGTCCGCCCGCGCCTCGACCCAAAGCTCGGCGTCGACCTACGTCGAAGCGCGGGCGGCGGCGATGCGCGGCGAGCACGGCCGGTCCGCGGAGCTGCTGGCGGGGTTGGCCGAACGAACGTCGGGCGACTCGACCATCAGCCGCAAGGCGATCGGCGAGGCGATCGGCGCCGGCAATATCCCGCTTGCGCTTCGCCTGACGCACAGGCTCAAGCCGGCGGAATGGACGACCGATGCGCGGCTGTTGCTGATTGCCGAGGAATTGCGCCGCGGGCGGTCGGACCGGGCCATATTGTTCGTCGCGGGCGCTAACGACGAAGCCAATCTGCAATTCCTCGAACCCTTGATAAACGCCTGGGCGGCCGTTGAACGGCGCGACCTGAATGCGGCGCTGACGACCATCGACGGGGTCAATCCCAACAGCTTGCTCGGCCCGTTCCGGCTGGAGAACCGGGCGTTCATGCTGCTCAAGTTTCGCCAGACGGCGGAGGCCGAGCCGTTCGCTCGCCGCGCCATCGCGGGCGCCGGCGGGCGCGAGACGCGGTTGCGGCTGGCGCTTGCCGACGGTTTCCTGGCTGCTGGCGACCGGCCGCGGGCGCTGGCGATGGTCGAAGGCATGGGGATCGACGGCAGCGCCGCGCGGCAGCGGATCATCGCCGGCAAGAGAATCGGCCTGGCAATTGACCAGCCGGCCAAGGCCTATTCCGAACTGTTGCTCGGCGTTGCCGTCGACCTCAATCGGCTGAACAATCAGGCGTTGCCGATTAGCATGGTGCAAATCGCCCGCTATGCCGATCCTCGCAGTGCAGCCGGTTCTGTCCTGCTGGCCCTGCTGTTGCGGAGCCAGGATCGGCCAGACCAGGCGCTTGCGGTGCTGAAGGCGGTGCCGATCGCCGATCCGCTGTCCGCCGACGCCCGCGACACGGCAGCGCGCATCCTGGTCGATCAGAAAAAATTCGACGAGGCGCTGGCTTTCGCCAGAACGACGACGACGGCCAGCGAGCCCTCGGTCAGCGATTTTGCTCGCCTCGGCGACGTGTTGCAGGCCGCCAAGCGGTGGAACGAGGCCGCCGACGCCTATGCCCGGGCAGTGATGCTGGCGCGGGCACAGGGCAAGGCGAGCGATCTGTGGCCGCTGCTCCTGCTGCAATCGACCGCGCTCGAGCAGGCCGGCCGCTGGCCGGAGACCAAACAGACGTTACAAGCGGCGCTGTTACTGTCGCCCGATGAGCCTCTGATCCTCAATTTCCTCGGCTATGCCAAGCTTGAGCGCGGCGAAGACCTCGATGCCGCCGAAGCGATGATCCGCAAGGCCAGTGCGCTCGCTCCCGAAGATGCGTCGATCACCGACTCGCTGGGGTGGGCTTTGTTCAAGCGCGGGCGCTTCGGTGACGCAATCGAGACTCTCGAGCGCGCCGCCGCCAAGGACCCGCGCCAGCCCGAAATCAACGAACATCTCGGCGACGCGCTTTACTCCATTGGGCGGCGCTACGAAGCGCGGTTCGCGTGGAACGCCGCGCTGATCACCGCCGAGGATGAGGTGGCGGCGCGGATCCGGCTGAAAATCGCCGCCGGCCTGACCCAGGCGACCGCCGCACCTTGAGCCCCCTGACCGAGACCGCTTTCGCCAAGTTGAACCTGGCGCTCCACGTCCGGAGCAAGCGCGACGATGGGTATCATGCGATCGAAACCATCTTCGCCTTTTGCGACGACGGAGATGGACTGAGCGGAGAATTGGCGGACGATTTATCGCTAGAGGTCGGCGGGCCGTTCGCCGCCGACATTCCGGACCATAATGCCAATCTGGCGATCGAGGCAGCGCGGGTGCTCCGGCTGGCAAGCGACGTCGCGACAGGCGCCAGGTTGAAATTGGTCAAAAACTTGCCGGTGACGTCCGGAATCGGCGGGGGATCGGCCGACGCGGCAGCGGTGCTGCGCTTGCTGACCAGGCTGTGGGATATTCCAGCCGATCATGCCGCCGAGGTCGCGCCATTGCTCGGGGCGGACGTGCCGGCTTGCTTGCTGTCGCAAAGCTGCCGCGGGGAAGGGAGAGGCGACGGCGTCGAGCCGATCGAACTCGGGCTGTCGGGGACCGCCGTGCTCCTCGTCAATCCGGGCATTCCGCTGACCACCCGGGCGGTGTTCGAGCAGTGGGACGGCGTCGATCGCGGGCCGCTCGGCGGCGGCTGGCGCGAAGGGCGCAATGATTTGCAGGCCGCAGCGGTATCACTGGTGCCAGAGATCGCCGGCGTGCTCGCCTGGCTCAACCAGCAAACTGGGGCCGGCTTCGTCCGCATGTCCGGGAGCGGGGCGACTTGCTTTGCGCTGTTCGCCGATGACGCGGCGCGCGACACGGCCGGCAGCCAGCTCCCACAGCCTTGGTGGCATCTGGCGACGCGATTGCGCTAGAGGGCAGCGATGCGCGCCATCCTCACTGCTGCTGCCATGCGCGCTGCCGAGCAGGCGGCGATCGACGCGGGCACGCCGGTCGAGCAACTGATGGAGCGGGCAGGGGCAGCACTGGCCGAAGCGGCGTATCGCTTTGCCGGGCCGAAGCCGGCGCTCATCCTGTGCGGACCAGGCAATAATGGCGGCGACGGCTATGTCGCCGCGCGGCACCTCAAGGCGCGCGGTGTGCCGGTTCGGGTTGCAGCGCTTTCGGAACCTAAAGCCGCCGCTGCCATTTGGGCGCGCTCGCAGTGGGACGGCGATGTGGAAACGCTCTCGCCGGACACCAAAAGCGCTCCGCTGCTGATCGATGCTCTATTCGGAACGGGACTCAAGCGCGGTCTGGATAAAGCTGTAAACACTCTACTTTCCAACCTGGTTAGCAATGCCATCGTGGCGCTGGCCTGCGACCTGCCAAGCGGCATCGAAGGCGACTCGGGAGCCCTGCACAATTCCTTTCCCACATTCGAAATGACCGTAACCTTTGGCGCGTTGAAGCCGGCGCACCGGCTCCATCCGGCAATGCACCATTGCGGTCGGGTGGTGCTCGCGGACATTGGCATCGATGCGCCATCGGATTGGCACGAGATCGGGGCGCCCATCTTGCCGCCACTCGATCCCGGCGGGCACAAATATTCGCGCGGCCTGGTGCACATGCTTGCCGGCGAGATGCCGGGCGCGATCGCGCTCGCCGCGACCGCTGCGGCTCGGGCCGGCGCCGGCTATGTCCGGGTCAGCACCTCCCATCCGATCGCTGGCCTGCCCGCGGCCGTGGTCCAAGTCGGCACCGCCGAGGTCAACGACCCGCGGATCGGCTGTCTGCTGGTCGGCCCGGGCATGGGCGAAATCCCGCAGCTGATCACGCTCGCACTGACCAGCAAGGCGCCCAAGGTGATCGACGGCGACGCCATTACCCACCTGGGTGATCCCGAACGGCTACGTGGACAGGACGCGATCGTCACTCCGCACGAAGGGGAATTTGCGCGGCTGTTCCCGGCCAGCACCGGCACCAAGCCCGAACGCGCGCTCGAGGCTGCCAAAATCAGCGGCGCGATCATCGTCTTCAAGGGGCCCGACACATTGGTCGCCTCGCCCGACGGCCGGCTCGGTTTCGCCTCGCCTGCTCCTGCGTGGCTCGCCAGTGCAGGCACCGGTGATGTTTTGGCGGGAATCATTGCAACCATGCGAGCCCGGGGTTTGCCGCCCTTCGAGGCCGCCTGTGCCGGTGTCTGGCTGCACGGCCGAGCCGCGCAGGTCGCGGGACCGGCGATGATCGCCGATGATCTGGCGGCTGCCATTCCGGCGGTCTTGTGAACGAAACCGTCGTGCGCATCGCCGCGCGCGGTGAGGGCGTTACCGAGAGCGGCCGGCACGCTCCGTTCGCCGTGCCCGGCGATACGCTGGCCGACGATGGCATCGTCGTTCCCGGACCGCATCACCAAATGCCGCCGTGCCGCCACTTCCCGGAATGCGGCGGGTGCCAGCTGCAGCACGCCGACGACGACGCGTATCGCGCCTATCTCCAGTCGCGGATCGAGGGCGCGCTTGCCCAGCATGGGCTGGCCACGGACATCCGCGAACCGCATTTGTCGCCGCCGCGCAGCCGACGCCGCGCCAGCTTGCGGTCGCTGAAGCTGGGGCAACGCGCGGTGATTGGCTTCAACGCCGCCCGCTCGCACCAGATCATCGACATGCTCGAATGCCATATCCTGCGGCCCGAACTGTTCGCGCTGGTCGCGCCGTTGCGCGGGCTGCTCGGCGCTCTGTTGCGGCCGCGGCGAGGCGGAGAAGTGCAGCTGACCCTTGCCGACCAGGGCGTTGACGTCATGCTCAAGGGGGTCGGCATTGAAGGTCTGGCGGGAATCGAGGCGCTGACCGATTTCTGCACCGGCAATCAACTGGCCCGCATGAGCCTCGATCAAGGTCTTGGACCGGAGACTTTCTACGAGCCGGAGCCAGTGATGGTGACTTTGTCGGGAAGGCCGGTGACGTTTCCCGTCGGCGCCTTTCTGCAGGCGACCGCGGACGGTGAGGCGGCCCTGGTGGCGGCGGTGCGAGAGGCTGTTGGCGAGGCCAAGCGCAGCGCCGACCTGTTCGCCGGGCTCGGGACGTTCGCGCTGGCGCTCCCCGGCCAGGTCTATGCCGCCGAAGCCTCACGCGATGCGGTGCTGGCCCTCAAGCGGGCGGCACCGGCCGCCGCCGTCGAGCACCGCGACTTATATCGACGACCGCTCGACTCTGCTGAACTCGCCAATTTCGACGCCGTGGTGCTCGATCCGCCGCGGGCCGGGGCGGCCGAGCAAGTCGCCGCAATGGCGGCGTCGACGGTACAGCGCATCGCCTATGTCAGCTGCAACCCGGCGACTTTTGCCCGCGATGCGAGAACGCTCGCCGACAGCGGCTACGGGCTGGCGTGGGTGCGGCCCGTCGGCCAGTTCCGCTGGTCGACCCACGTCGAGCTGGCCGCCGCTTTTACCCGCTAGATCATCCCGCAATCGTGCAGGATGCGCAGGCCGGCGTGGGTCGTCAGGCCGAGCAGGCACAGCGAGGCGAGTGCAAACAGCGGGAAGCGGATGGCGACGATATTGACCGTGCACTGGACGATGCTGTGGATGACGCGGAAGGCGACGTAGCCCCAGGCCAGCCAATAGTTGATGCCGCCGCCCATTTCCATCAGCGCGAGCGTGACCGCGATCGCATAGAATAAAGTCGGTTGCTCCATCAAATGGTTGTAATTGTGGGACTTCCACTGCGCCTTCGGGTCGATCCGGCCGTCCAGATCGACTCCTCGGCC
>JBDSXT010000026.1:0-9070 GCA_039925985.1 Sphingomicrobium sp. | reverse complement strand
GTCAGGGCTGGCGCCGGGTTAACGGACGCTTTACCATTCCTCTTAGTCCGGAAACGGCGGAACCGCGCGCTTGGGCAGAGGTTGAGTTAACTTATGGGAATGCGCCAAAGAATCGGCCGGCTGTTCGTCATCAAGACCCGCACCGAAGCGTGGCTGGTGACCTACGCGGTCGCCTTGGGCGCCGTCGAGCGCGGCCGCCACTATCTCGACACCTATCCCGGCGTTGGCGGCTGGATGCTGGCGCTGGCCTGTACCGGCGTGGTGTTCCTGGTCGGCGCCAAGCTGCTCGACTCGGTCACGCCCGCGCGGGTCGCGGTCCCGGCTTCAGCGAACATGCCGCGGATTCAGCGTCGGCTTAGTCGTAGTCGACCCAAACTGCACCGGAATCGCTACGGTTCAAGGTCACCGCTTTCGCTTCGCAGAGATTGACGCCCGACCACACGGCATTGACCCCGCCCGCCAAAGTCCCCTGAATATCGAACGCGCAATCGCTATCGGTGAACTGCACCGCTCCCCGCGTGCCGGCCTTGGGGGCCGCGTTTAGCGGTTTCCAGGAATTGGTTCCGAAACGCCGGATGGCCAGCGCCATGATGTCGCGCCCAGTGGCATTGACGACGGTAAAGTTGCCGGCACCGGCGATCGCCGGTCCAGTCCAGGCGCTCAAGACGGCTGCAACAAAGAGAAACCCGCGCATGCGCTGAAATATACAGCGCGAACGCGGGTTGCTCAAAGCAATTTCGTTACGCGTACAGCCGATTAGGCGGCGTCGAGCACCTGATAGATGGGGCGCGAACGCTGGATCACCGGCGCTGACGCCGGCCCGCGCTGGAAACTCTCCTGCAACGGCAGCGCCGTCGAGCAGAACGCGCACTCGGCCAGAACCCGGCCGAGATACCAGTGAGTCCGGCCGCAACCGGGGCAGTGATTGACTTCATTGTCGCGGTAAACCGCATGGTAGCCGCGCGTCGCCGGATTGAACTGGCCGCGGGATTGAATGGCGTTGATCATGGGGACCTTCCTCGAAACCGTTTCGGCTTCAACTGCGGATTGTCTTATAAGTTGCGCCGGACGACGTTGGAACGGGTCATTTCCAGCCAGTTAACCCTAATGTGTGCCTTCACGGCACAATATTGCCTCACCCCGGCACACTTGCTGATTTTAACCGTCGGTTAGTGAATCTAGCCTCATTGTCCCTCCGGCGTTGGGCGTGGAGGGCCAGCAAAATGGAGTCGAACGAGCGCTATTATCGCCGCCGGGCCGTCGAGGAACGCATGGCTGCCCAGCGCGCGGTAACGGAGCAAGCTCGCACCTGGCACGCCAAGCTCGCCAAGGACTTCGCCGAACGCGCGTCTGTCACGATCACGCTCGCCAGCGCCTGACCCAGTGGGCAAGCCACTATAGCTACGATTGACACGCCCGGAACCGTTCGAATGTCCAACCTTCAGGCTGGTAGCTAAAAAAAGAGGCACCGGGCGGGCAACGTCAGTTCCCTGAGCTCTTCCACATGATCAGCGGCAATATGCTCGCATGCTGGTCGGTCCACGCCGCGAAGCCCGCCTTGTCGGGAAGCGCTTGCCACGGCTCCGCGGACAGCCGGACCAGCTCGTCGACCGTACGGCGTGACGGGGACAGCGCAATCCAACGGGAGGCGGTCTCTCTATCCCGAGAGCTTCGTTGAGCATCTGGGAAATACACGCGCACCCGTGCGTGCCAGCCGTCGCGCGCCGCGGCCGCGACCACCGGCTGGAAGTCGAAATAGCGATTGGAGATGTGCATCAGGAGCAGCCCGCCGCTCGTCAGGTGGCGCCGGTAGCCGGCAAATGCTTCGCGCGTCAGAAGATGCATTGGCACCGAGTCCGAGGTGAAGGCGTCGACCACGAGCAGGTCGGCGGACGCGGCGGGGGCCTCGTAGATCAGCAACCGCGCGTCGCCAATGCGAATCGCGGCATCGGGCTTGCAGCGCGACAGGAAGGTGAATTGCCGCGGATTGGTCGCGATCGCGGCGACTAGGGGATCGATCTCATAGAAGGTCCAGCTTTGCCCGGGCTGCGCATAGCAGGCGAGCGTGCCGGCCCCGAGCCCGATCACGCCAATGCGCGCGTTCGGCCCGAACATCTGCGGCGCTGCCGCCATCGCCATGCCGACACCGGACGGTCTCGCGTAATAAGTCGTCGCCATCCGCTCGCGCTCCGGCGATCCGAGGTTCTGGACTCCGTGCAGGGTGGTTCCGTGGATGAATTCGCGCCTGCCCGCTTGGGTGCTGATCTGATAGATGCCGAAAAAGCTTCTCATCATCTCGTCGGGCGCCGCGGAAAGCGCGAGCTTGTCCCACCCGCCGAGGCAAAACATGCTGGCCGCTGCAGCGGCCGCGAACAGCAGCCGGTTGCCGACAGCGACTATGCCGATGGCGAAAATCGCCATCGACGCGCCGATCTGCCAAGGGACGGTCTCGGACAGGCCCAACGCTGGCAGTCCGCCGAGCGACAGGATGATTAGCGCAGGAATTCCCCAACGGGTCAGCATCCGGCCGGTCGGATGGCCGTTCCACAAAGGGGCAAGGCGTTCAAACAGGCTCGGGCTGGGCAACAGCAGCGCGGCCGCGATGAGCAGCAACGGATGCTCGTAAGTCCAGTCGAATACCAACGGCGCGATCAGGGCGCAGAAGATGCCGCCGAGGACGCCGCCCACCGACATCGTCAAGTAAAAGAAGGTCAGCCCGTTCGAGCCCGGGCGCCGCTCGAACAATTCACTATGGAGCGCCACGGATATTGCGAAGAGCGCGAAGACGGCGATTGGCACTCCAAACCAGCGCGTGTCGTTAAACAGCCCGCCCATCCCCATCAGCAGGGCGATCGGCGCCAGCCGGACAAAGGCATTCGCCACCCCACGCCGACTCGAGAATGCGACGGTGAAGCTCAGCAGGTAAGCGCCGAGTGGAAGCACCCACAACAGCGGCATCGCGACGATGTCCGTCGTCAGGAAAAGCGTTGTCGATAGCACCAGCCCCGACGGCACGGCGGCGAGCACAATCCACAGCGCAATCGTGCGGCCTGCCGGCTTGACATACCGCTCCTGAACCTCCGCTTCCGCCCTACTGGCGCGCGGCAGCGCAAGAGCGCACCAACCGACCATCAGCGCCAATGCCGCGTAGCCCGCACTCCATAGCCAGCGTTGAGCGTCGATCGGCAGCAAGAGCTCGACCACCAACGGGTAGGACAGCAGCCCGGCGAAGCTGCCCAGGTTCGACGCCGCGTAGAGAGGATACGGGTCGCCGCCGCCCGACAAAGCGAACCACCGCTGGATCAGCGGCGCCTGCGCCGAAATCACGAAAAACAAAGGCCCGATCGACACGACCAGCAGCCACGGTACCCAGACGAACGGATTCGCGCCGGCCGACGGAAACGCCGCGATGAGCCCGATCGGCAACATCAGCGCGGCGACCGCGAACAGGCCGAGGTGCAGCGCTGCCTGACGGCGCGGCGCCAACCGCCCAAGCCAATGGGCGTAAGCATAGCCGCCCAGCAGCAGCGCCTGGTAGACCAGCATGGCCGAGTTCCACACGGCCGGTGCGCCGCCGAGCCGCGGCAGGACCATTCGGGCGATCATCGGCTGGACCAGGAACAGCAGGAACGACCCGGTGAAGATGGTCGCGACGAACCGCAGCCGCCTCGCTCGCGTGCTTGCGCCCTCCCCGATTGCCGTGCTCGCCATTCGCGGCCCCCCGTCACGCTCCCTCGGCGCAGTGGACAGATCATCGCGCGCCGGTCAATCCGCTTTGCAGCGCCTGAATGGTCGGTGATTGCTGCGCCGATCCGCGACGGATCGACAGCTGCTGGGAAAATTTGGCTAAGTCATTGAAAAGTTGGCGCGCCCGGAACGATTCGAACGTCCGACCCTCAGATTCGTAGTCTGATGCTCTATCCAGCTGAGCTACGGGCGCGCGCTGCCCACAAGGGCACGCGGCGACATAGGGTTGTCGTAACAAGCGCGCAACCCTCGGCCGTTGGGGTTCCGGCCAGCAATTGCGCGCGGCGATAACCGAACTTACACCGGCCGGATGTTGCTCGTTCGACCCGGCGTTTTTGGATTGACCCTGGCGCTGGCCGGCTGCGCCGCGCCGCCCGCCCCCCCAGCCTCGCTTGCGCCGCGCGCCGCCGAAGCGATCGACCCGCGGGTTCCGGTGGTCGTCGCGACGACCTCACAGCCGGTCAGCGGCGCCATTGCGAATCGGCTCGCCGAGCTGATCGGCCAGGCCCGCAGAGGCGAAAACGCATTCGCCAGCGCCGCCGCACTAGCGCAGCGCCTCGCTTCGGCCGCCGGCCCGCCGCAGAGCGAGAGCTGGGTCGTTGCCCAGGAAGCGCTGTCGGCAGCCGTGGCCGCCCGCGCGCCGACGACGAGGGCGCTCGGTGACATCGACGGCATCACGGCCGCCGCACTGGCGAAGCAGGGCGGATTGGCGCCCGCCGACCTCGCCGCGACCGAGGCCGCAGCAGCTGAGGTCGGAGCAATCGACCAGCGCCAGGCGCAGGTCATCGATGCGCTCCAGCAACGCCTCGGCGGCTAGCTGTTCAACAAACGGGCCGCATCGAGTGCATGGTAGGTCAGGACGCCGGTCGCGCCCGCCCGCTTAAAGGCGATCAGCGTTTCGAGAATGAGCGCATCGCGGTCGCCGGCACCCGCCGCCGCGGCCGCCTCGATCATCGCATACTCGCCCGACACCTGGTATGCGAACGTCGGCACGCCGAAGCGGTCCTTGATCCGGGCCAGCACGTCCAGATAGGGCAACCCCGGCTTAACCATGACGAAATCGGCGCCCTCGGCGATGTCTAGCGCGACCTCACGCAGCGCCTCGGCGCCGTTGGCGGGATCCATCTGATAGCCGCGCTTGTCGCCCTTCAGGCGCCCAGCCGAGCCGACCGCATCGCGAAACGGGCCGTAAAAGGCCGACGCATATTTGGCCGCATAGGCCATGATCGCGACGTCCTGATGGCCCGCGCCCTCGAGCGCCGCGCGGATCGCGGCGACCCGCCCGTCCATCATGTCCGACGGGGCGACGATATCGGCGCCGGCGGCCGCCTGGACCAGCGCCTGCTTGGCGAGCATGTCGACTGTGGCGTCGTTGACCACACGGCCCCGCTCATCGGTCAAGCCGTCGTGGCCGTGGGCGGTGTACGGATCGAGCGCGACGTCGGTTAGCACGCCGATTTCGGGCACCGCGTCCTTGATCGCGGCGATCGCGCGGCAAATCAGATTGTCCGGATTGAGCGCTTCCGCCGCGTCATCGGTGCGCAATTTTCCTGGCGTGTTCGGAAACAAGGCGACGCACGGGATACTGAGCGCAGCGGCTTCTTTTGCCCGCTGGGCAATGCGGTCGACGCTCCAGCGGCTGACTCCGCGCAACGACTCGATCGGCTCTTCGCAGCCGCTGCCTTCGCACACGAACATGGGCAGGATGAGGTCGCTCGGATGAAGCCGGTGCTCGGCGAGCATGTCGCGCATCCACGGACTCGAGCGGCCGCGCCGCATGCGCATGGCAGGATAGGAAGCAACGGGCATCGAGGTCCTTTTTATCGTCATTCCCGCGAAAGCGGGAACCTAGCAGCGGAGCCTCCGCTTACGCGGAGGTGACGAAACAGAAAAGACTTCCCAAACAGGCGATCCTGCTCGTCAATGCCGCCAGTCGCTCGGGCGCCGACGCGTTCGCCGAGGCGCGCGACAAGCTGGTCGCCGCGGGAGTTGAGCTGCTCGACGCCAAGGCGGTCAAGAACCCCAAGTCGATGGGCACTGCGATCAAGGCGGCGATCAAGCGCGCGCCGATGGTCATCGTCGGTGGCGGCGACGGCTCGTTGTCGTCCAACATCGAGCATTTCATGGGCAGCGACACGATCCTCGCGATCCTGCCGCTGGGGACCGCGAACAGCTTCGCCCGGACTCTCGGCATCCCGCTCGACCTCGTCGGCGCGATTGCAGTGATTGCCGCCGGCGAGGCGCGGACGATCGACCTCGGCTGCATCAACGGCGACCATTTCCTCAACGCGGCGGCGCTCGGCCTCGCCCCCAAGATCGCCGAGAGCGTGCCGCATGGCTTAAAGCGGTCATTGGGCCGGCTCGGCTATCTGCTGTGGGCCGGTTGGTCGGCGGCCAACTTCAAAGCGTTCCGGCTCAAGATTGATGACGGCAAGCGCATTCATCGGCTGTGGGCAACCGAGGTGCGTATCGCCAACGGTCGTTTTCACGGCGGCTTGGAGCTGATCGAAAGCGCCGACGTCGAGAGCGGCGAGATCGTCGTCCAGGCGGTGCGGGGACGCAGCGTCGCGCGCCTCGGCTGGAGTTATTTCGCGTCCGCCGTCAAGCTTGCCGCGCGCCATCAGACCGTACGCGAATTCCGCGGACGCAAACTGACCGTGTCGACGCGCCCGACAATGCACGTTTCGATCGACGGCGAGATCGGCGCGCAGACACCGTTGCAGGTGAGTGCGGTCACCAATGCAGTGACCGTCGCGGCGCCGCGCGAATAGCCAACGCCGTTCGTCCCGAGCGAAGTCGAGGGACGTGTCTCGACGTCGCTCGACACGAACGGAAAGGGAGTCATCCCAGCCGCGCCAGCGCCGCCGCGAGTCGCTCGGCCTCCAATGCCCGCTCGGCATGGTCGGCGCGCGCCTTGTCCACCGCCTCGGGCTTGGCGCGCTCGGTAAATGCCGCGTTCCCGAGCCGCGTGGCAAGGCCGTCACGGTCCTTCTCGGCAGCCTCCAGCGCCTTCGACAGCCGCCCCCGCTCCGCGTCAAGGTCGATCGCATCTCCCAGCGGGAAAGCAATTGTCGCGCCGTTCACGACGATCTGAGCTGATCCCGGCGGAGGAGTGTGCACTTCTAGCACGTCGTTGAGCTTCGCCATCTGCCTCAGTTGCGGTCTAAAAAGCTCCATCGCGCCGATGGCTTCGCCCGTGCTTTTCAAATCCGAAAGGTCCGTAACCAGATAAGGGGTCAGACTTGCGGTCCAAGGGATATTCAGCTCGGACCGCATTGCCCGGACTGCGTCAATCACTCCAACGGCCTGCTCAACCATGGCCTTCGACGCCGCATCGACCGCGGCCTCGGGCGCCGGCCACTTGGCGACGATAAGCTCGTAGGGCCTTGTCCCCATCGCACCCCACAATTCCTCGGTAACGAACGGCATAAATGGATGGAGCATCACCAGGATCTGGTCGAACGCCCAAGCTGCGACGGCGCGAGTTTCGCTACCAACTTGGGGCGCGTTCAGCTCGCCCTTCACCAGCTCGACATACCAGTCGCAGAAGGTTCCCCAGGTGAAGTGATAGATGGCGTCGGCCATGTCGTCGAAGCGCAGGTCGGCGAAGGCCTTGTCGAGTTTCGCCAAAGTCTCGACCACCTCGCCGATGATCCAGCGGTTGACCGGCAGCTTGGCTTCGGGCGCGGCGATGCTCGTGCTCGCCCCGACCCCATTCATCTGCAGGAATCGGGCGGCGTTCCACAGCTTGGTGGCGAAGTTCCGGTAGCCCTCGACGCGTTTCTCATCGAGCTTGATGTCACGGCCCTGGCTTTCCATCGCCGCCATGGTGAAGCGCAGCGCGTCAGCACCATATTTGTCGATCAGCCCCAGCGGGTCGACCGTATTGCCCTTCGACTTGGACATTTTCTGGCCGTGAGCGTCGCGGACTAGGCCGTGCAGGTAGAGCGTCTTCCACGGCGGCGTCCCCATGAACTCGATGCCCTGCATCGCCATCCGCGCATCCCAGAAGAACAATATGTCGAAGCCCGAGATCAGGATGTCGTTGGGAAAGTGGCGCTTGAGCTCGTCGGTTTCCTCTGGCCAGCCGAGCGTCGCGAACGGCCACAGCGCGGAGGAGAACCAGGTGTCGAGGACGTCCAGGTCGCGCCAAAGTGGAATGTAGACCTTGCTGTCACGCTCTTCGTCGAGGGCATCAACCGCGCGAACTGTCCCGTAAGAATCGTCCGACGATCCTTCGATAATTTTGAATTCTGATCCGTAAGACTGCTGAGCGGATTGACAGACTTCTTCCCAGGTCTCGCCCACAAAAATGCGATGTGGGCTCCGATTGTCCAACATGGAGTCAGCATTCAGTATCGGCTTGCCAGAGGGGTCTAATTCCGGTCCGTACCAGGCCGGAATGCGGTGCCCCCACCATAATTGCCGGGACACGCACCACGGCTGGATATTCTCCAGCCAGTTGAACCAGGTCTTCTTCCACGTCTCCGGCACAATCTTGATTGCGCCCGAACCGGTCGCTTCGAGCACGGGGACAACGAGCTTGGCCGCATCCACATACCATTGATCGGTCAGCCACGGCTCGATCACCACGCCCGAGCGGTCGCCATAAGGCGTCGCGATCACCCGGTCCTCGACCGAGACCAGCGCACCCTCCCTTTCGAGCAATTCGACTACCGCCTTGCGCGCCGCCTCCCGTGACAGGCCGAGCAGCCCCTCCGGGATCGAGCCATCCGACGTCTGGAGGACGCGCGCGGTGCCATCGAACATATTGAGCATCTCGGCGGGCTTGAACCCGGCGCGCTTGCCGACCTCGAAATCGTTGAAATCGTGGCCCGGCGTGATCTTCACCGCGCCCGAACCAAGTTCCGGATCGGCATGTTCGTCGGCCACGATCGGGATCAGGCGCCCGGTGATTGGCAGCTTCACCTGCTTGCCGACGATGCCGGCATAGCGCTCGTCATCGGGATGCACTGCAACGGCCATGTCGGCGAGCATCGTCTCGGGCCGCGTGGTCGCCACCTGGATCGCGCCCGAGCCGTCGGCAAGCGGATATTTAAGCGTCCAGAACTTGCCCTGGACCTCGCGCGTCTCCACTTCGAGGTCGCTGATCGCGGTCTGAAACCTCGGGTCCCAATTGACAAGTCGCTTGTCGCGATACGCTAGCCCGCGCTTGTGAAGCTCGACGAACACTCGCGTGACGGCTTTCGAGAAGCCCTCATCCATCGTGAAGCGCTCATTGGCCCAGTCGCACGACGCACCAAGCCGGCGCAGCTGCCGGGTGATCGCGCCGCCGCTCTCGGCCTTCCATTCCCAGACCTTG
>JBDSXT010000025.1:0-61466 GCA_039925985.1 Sphingomicrobium sp. | reverse complement strand
GTCGGACGATGTGCTCGAGGCTTGCTATCAACGCGGCCTCAAAAAAGGCAAAACCACCGACGACGGCCTGTTCACGCTGACCGAGGTCGAATGCCTCGGCGCCTGCGCCAACGCGCCGATGGTCCAGGTCAATGACGACAATTACGAGGATCTGACTGAGGAGAGCATGGGTGCGATCCTCGACGCGCTGGCGCGAGGCGACACCCCCAGGCCCGGCCCGCAGATCGAGCGCCAGAACAGCTGCCCCGAAGGCGGCCCGACCAGCCTCAAGAAAATGGCCGAGCGCAATTACGATTACCGGGGGCAGTGGTGAGCATCGTCGCCATCCTCGTCGCCGTCGTGCTCGCCTTCCTGGCGTTCAAGTTCGTCACCGGGCTGATCAAGTTCGGTGTGCTCGCGCTGATCGTGCTCGCCGTGCTCTACTTCCTCGCCAAGGGCGGAGGGATCGGATGAGCAGCACCGGCCCCCTCGCCGACAAGGACCGCATCTTCACCAATCTCTACGGCTTCCAGTCGCCCGACTTGAAGGCGGCGAAGGACCGCGGCGATTGGGACAAGACCGCCGACCTGATGAAGGGCGGCCCCGACGCCGTCATCGAGATCGTCAAGGCGTCGGGCCTGCGCGGCCGCGGCGGCGCCGGCTTCCCGACCGGCATGAAGTGGAGCTTCATGCCCAAGGAGCCCAAGCCCGGCAAACCCAATTTCCTCGTCGTTAACGCCGACGAGTCCGAGCCCGGCAGCTGCAAGGACCGCGAGATCATCCGCCACGATCCGCATAAGCTTATCGAAGGCTCGCTAATCGCCGGCTTCGCGATGCGCGCGCGGGCCGGCTACATCTACGTCCGCGGCGAATTCATCCGCGAGACCGAGGCGCTGCGCAAAGCCGTCGCCGAAGCTTATGCCGCCGGCCTGCTCGGCAAGAACGCCGCCGGGTCGGGCTACGACTTCGACCTGTTCGTCCACCGCGGTGCCGGCGCCTACATCTGCGGCGAAGAAACCGCGATGCTCGAAAGCCTCGAGGGCAAGAAGGGCTTTCCGCGCCTCAAACCGCCGTTCCCCGCCGGCGCCGGCCTGTATGGCTGCCCGACCACCGTCAACAATGTCGAGTCGATCGCCGTCGTCCCGACCATTCTCCGCCGCGGCGCCGCATGGTTCGCCGGCATCGGCAACCCCAAGAATGAAGGCACCAAGCTGTTCCAGCTGTCAGGCCATGTGAACCGCCCGTGCGTCGTCGAGGAATCGATGGGCATCAGCTTTCGCGAGTTGGTCGACCTGCACGGCGGCGGTGTTCGCGGCGGCTGGGACAACCTCCTCGCGGTCATCCCCGGCGGCTCGTCGGTGCCGCTCGTCCCGGCGCACGAGATCATCGACGCGCCGATGGATTTCGACGGATTGAAAGCGCTCGGTAGCGGCCTCGGCACCGCCGCGGTGATCGTCATGGACAAGTCGACCGACATCGTCCGCGCGATCAGCCGCATCTCATACTTCTACAAGCATGAGAGCTGCGGCCAGTGCACCCCGTGCCGCGAAGGCACCGGCTGGATGTGGCGGACGATGGAGCGCCTGCGCGAGGGCGACGCCGAAGTTGGCGACATCGACAAATTGCTCGACGTCACCAAGCAGGTTGAGGGCCACACCATCTGCGCGCTTGGCGACGCCGCCGCCTGGCCGATCCAGGGCCTGGTCAAGCACTTCCGCCCTGAAATCGAGCGTCGCATCGCCGAGCGCGCCGGCCGCAATATGCTGGAGGCCGCGGAATGAACATTCAGACGATCATCATCATCGTGGCGGTTATGGCTGTCATCGCCCTGATCGGCTCGCGCGTGAACAGGCCGCGCATCACCACCATCGAGCATCGCCGCGAGAAGTCCGACCAGCCGGAGGACGGCGACGATGCCTAAGGTTACCGTCGACGGCGTTGAGCTCGAGGTCCCGCAGGGCGCGACCGTGCTCCAGGCGTGCGAGCTTGCTGGCAAGGAAATCCCGCGCTTTTGTTACCACGAGCGGCTGTCGATCGCCGGCAATTGCCGGATGTGCCTCGTCGAGGTCGCGCCCGGCCCGCCCAAGCCGCAGGCGAGCTGCGCGCTGCCCGCCGCCGACGGCCAGATGATCCGCACCGACAGTGCGATGGTCAAGAAGGCGCGCGAAGGGGTGATGGAGTTCCTGCTCATCAATCACCCGCTCGACTGCCCGATCTGCGACCAGGGCGGCGAGTGCGACCTCCAGGATCAGGCGATGGCCTATGGCCGCGGCTTCTCGCGCTTCGAGGAGAACAAGCGGGCGATCGAAGACAAATATATGGGCCCGGTGATCAAGACCGCGATGACCCGCTGCATCCAGTGCACGCGCTGCGTCCGCTTCGCCGACGAGGTCGCCGGTGCCCCCGAACTCGGCATGCTGTACCGCGGCGAGGACGCGCAGATCACCTCCTATCTCGAGCGCGCGGTGACGTCGGAGCTGTCGGGCAACCTCGCCGACATCTGCCCAGTCGGGGCGCTGCTGCAGAAGCCGCAGATTTTCGAGAGCCGCCCGTGGGAGCTGCGCCGGGTGCCGGGAATCGACGTCATGGACGCGGTCGGCAGCAACATCCGACTCGACGTTCGCCAGCGCCAGGTGATGCGCATCCTGCCGCGGATCAACGATGACGTGAACGAGGAGTGGATTTCGGACAAGACCCGACACCACGCCGACGCGCTCGTCCGCAACCGGCTCGATCGGCCGTGGGTGCGTGCCAAGGGCAAATTGCGCGAGGCGAGCTGGACCGAAGCGCTCGACCTGTTCGCAAGTCGGTTGAAGGGGGCGGGGCCAAGCGTCGCCGCGATCGCCGGCGATTTGCTCGACGCCGAGACGATGTACGCGGCCAGGGCGCTTCTGGCAGGGCAGGGGTCGACCCTGCTCGAGGGGCGGCAAACTGGCCTCGACTATGATGTTTCGAGCTTGTCGGCGGTGGCGTTCAACTCGACCATCTCCGGCATCGAAACCGCCGACGCGGTGCTGCTGGTCGGCACCAACCCGCGCTGGGAAGCGCCGCTGGTCAACACGCGGCTGCGCAAGGCGCAGCGCAAGGGCGCGAAGGTTTTCGGCATCGGACCCGAAACGGACCTCGGTTTGCGCGTCCAATGGATGGGCAACGATCTCAAGCTATTAGGCAAACTTCCGAAGGAAGTGTCTGAGCTATTCGCAAGCGCCGAACGCCCGGCGGTGATCGTCGGACCCGGCGCGCTGGCGGCCAATGCGCTGGGCGCTGCGCTGGCCATGGCCAAGTCGCTCAACGTCGTTCGTGATGGATGGAACGGCTTCAACGTCATCCACACCGCCGCCTCGCGGATGGCCGGTCTGGTCCTCGGCTACGCCCAGCCCGGCGGCATCGCCGACATCGCAGCGGCGAAACCCCAAGTCGTGCTGCTGCTCGGCGCCGACGAGGTCGCGGCCGACCGTTTTCCGGGCGCATTCAAGGTCTACATCGGCCACCACGGCGACGCCGGAGCGGCGACCGCCGACCTGGTGCTGCCCGGCGCGGCGTACAGCGAAAAGCACGGCACCTACGTCAATCTCGAAGGCCGGGTGCAGCGCGGCGAGCGCGCCGTCTTCCCGCCGGGCGAAGCGCGCGAAGATTGGTCGATTTTCCGCGCCCTCAGCGAGCTGGTAGGCAAGAAATTGCCGTTCGACAGCTTCGACCAACTGCGCAAACGGATGGTGCGCGAGCACCCCCAACTCGGCCGCGACGGCCTGATCGACCTGCCGTGGGCGCCGCCCAAGCTTGACGCCAGGGCGGCGGGGCCGGTGCGCCTGCCAATCGCCGATTTCTATCTGACCAACGCCATCACCCGCGCCAGCCCGACCATGCGCCGCTGCTCCGACGAATTGCTCCACGGCGCCCCGATCGCCGAGGCGGCGGAATGACCGACCAATTCCAATCCTGGGGCCTGACCTACGAATGGTCGTGGCTGCTGGCGACCGTCATCGGCATCCTCGTCATCGCCTTGCCGCTAATGCTGGCGGTGGCGATGATCATCTACGCCGAGCGCAAGATATGGGCGGCGATGGCGCTCCGCCGCGGGCCCAACGTCGTCGGGCCGTGGGGCCTGCTGCAAAGCTTTGCCGACGGCCTCAAGGTGTTCCTTAAGGAAACGATCATCCCGTCGAGCGCCAACCAGGGCCTGTTCCTGCTGGCGCCGATCCTGACGTTTACGGTCGCGCTGATCGTCTGGGCGGTGGTGCCGTTCGCGCCGGGCGTCGTGCTGACCGACATCAACGTCGGCCTGCTCTACATCCTCGCCGCTTCCTCGCTGGGCGTTTACGGAGTGATCATCGCCGGCTGGGCGTCCAACTCCAAATATCCGTTTTACTCGGCGCTGCGGGCAGCGGCGCAGATGGTCAGCTACGAAGTCTCGATCGGCTTCGTCCTGATCAGCGTCGTGCTCTACGCCAACAGCTTCAACCTGAGCGCCATCGTGCTCGCGCAAACCGGCAATGTCCTCGGCCTGTTCAACGGCTTCGGCTTCAACCCCTTGCTGTTCCCTATGGCGGTGGTTTTCCTGATCAGCTCGATGGCCGAGACCTTCCGCACGCCGTTCGACCTGGTCGAGGCGGAGAGCGAGCTCGTCGCCGGGCACCAGACCGAATATTCTTCGATGAGCTTCGCGCTCTTCTGGCTCGGCGAATATGCCAACGTCCTGCTGATGTGCGCGTTGAACGCCACGTTGTTCTGGGGCGGCTGGCTGCCGCCGGTCGACTGGGCGCCGCTCTACTGGTTCTTCTTCACGCCCGCGCTCACCGGTCTGTTCTGGCTGTTCGCCAAGATGCTGTTCTTCTTTTTCGTCTTCGGCTGGGTCAAGGCGACCGTGCCCCGCTACCGCTACGACCAGCTGATGCGGCTCGGCTGGAAGATCTTCCTGCCGCTGAGCCTCGGCTTCGTCGTGATTGTCTCGGGCTGGCTGATGCTGACCCGCTATGGAGCCGCCGCATGAACCCGCTTTCGTGGCTCAAGGCCTTTACCTTGTTGGAGATCGTTCGCGCCCACGCGCTGACGCTGAAGTATTTCTTCAAGCCCAAGGCGACGATCAACTATCCCTACGAAAAAACCCCGCAGAGCCCGCGCTTCCGCGGCGAGCATGCGCTGCGCCGTTATCCCAACGGCGAGGAGCGGTGCATCGCGTGCAAATTGTGCGAGGCGATCTGCCCGGCGCTTGCGATTACGATCGAAGCCGAGCCGCGCGAAGACGGGTCGCGCCGCACCACCCGCTACGACATCGACATGGTCAAATGCATCTATTGCGGCCTCTGCCAGGAAGCCTGCCCGGTCGACGCCATCGTCGAGGGACCGAACCTCGAATTCGCCACCGAAACCCGCGAGGAACTGCTCTACGACAAGACAAAATTGCTCGCCAACGGCGACCGCTGGGAACAAGCCATCGCCGCCAACCTCGCCGCCGACGCGCCGTATCGATGAGGTCAGACCTTGGCTCACCTCGAAGAGAATCCGTTCGTGTCGAGCGTAGTCGAGACGCGTCCCTCGACTACGCTCGGGACGAACGGGAGTCTTGCCTGACGTGATCGCCGTTCTCGCCTTCTACCTGTTCGCGACGCTGACCATCGTCCCGGCGTTACTCGTGATCTCCGCGCGCAACCCGGTGCACAGCGTGCTGTGGCTGATCCTCGCTTTCTTCAACGCTGCCGGCCTGATGCTGCTGGTCGGGGCGGAGTTCATCGCGATGGTCCTGGTGATCGTCTACGTCGGCGCCGTCGCGGTCCTGTTCCTGTTTGTGGTGATGATGCTCGATGTCGACTTCGCATCGCTCCGCTCGGGCTTCACCAAAAATCTACCGTTCGGGCTGCTGCTCGCGCTGGCCTTGCTCGCCGAGATTGTCATTGCCGTCGGCGCGCAACGGGCCGGCCCGGTCTCCGCAACCATCCCGGCGGCACCCCAGCCCAACATCGTCGCGCTCGGCGAGATGCTCTACTCCCGCTTTCTGTTCCCGTTCGAAATCGCTGGGCTGATCCTGCTGGTGGCGATGATCGGCGCGATCGTCCTCACCCATCGCAGCCGCGGCGATGTTCGCGGACAGAATGTGTCGAAGCAGATCGGTCGGCGGCCGAGCGAAGCAGTGAAAAACATGCAACCCGGCGTCGGCGAGGGGATGACGCTGTGATCGGCCTCGCGCATTACCTGACCGTCGCGGCGATTCTGTTCGTGCTCGGCGTGCTCGGCATCTTCCTCAATCGCCGCAACGTCATCCTGATGCTGATGGCGATCGAGCTGATCCTGCTCGCGGTGAACATCAACCTCGTCGCTTTCTCGGCCTTCCTGGGCGATCTCACCGGGCAGGTGATGGCGATGTTCGTGCTCACTGTGGCCGCCGCCGAAGCCGCCATCGGCCTCGCCATCCTCGTCGTCTTCTTCCGCCGCCGCGGCTCGATCGCGGTCGACGACGTCAACCGGATGCACGGCTGATGATCCAGCTGATCGTCTTCCTGCCGCTGATTGCGGCGCTGGTCGCCGGCCTCGGCGGCCGCTGGATCGGCGCGTTCGCCGCCAAGCTGATCACCACCGCCGCATTGTTCGTCGCCGCCGCGCTCAGCTGGCCGATTTTCCTCGGCTTCGTCGCCGGCAATTATCACGGCGGCTGGGTCGAGCACATCGCGCCCTGGTTCACCTCGGGCGATCTCAAGGTCGAATGGGCGCTGCGCGTCGACGCACTGACCGCGGTCATGCTCGTGGTCGTCACCACCGTCTCCAGCCTCGTCCACCTCTACAGCTGGGGCTATATGGAGGAGGACCCGAGCCAGCCGCGCTTCTTCGCCTATCTGTCGCTGTTCACCTTTGCGATGCTGATGCTGGTCACCGCCGACAACCTCGTCCAGATGTTCTTTGGCTGGGAAGGAGTCGGCCTGGCTTCCTATCTGCTGATCGGATTCTGGTACCACAAGCCATCGGCCAACGCGGCCGCCTTGAAGGCGTTCGTTGTCAACCGAGTCGGCGATTTCGGCTTCAGCCTCGGCATTTTCGGCACATTCCTGGTGTTCGGCACGGTCTCGATCCCGGCGATCCTCGCCGCGGCTCCAGGCATGGCCGGATCGACCATCGGCTTTGCCGGCATGCGGGTCGACACCATGACCCTGCTGTGCCTGCTGCTGTTCGTCGGGGCGATGGGCAAGTCGGCGCAACTCGGGCTCCACACCTGGTTGCCCGACGCGATGGAAGGCCCGACCCCGGTCAGTGCCTTGATCCACGCCGCGACGATGGTCACCGCCGGCGTCTTCATGGTCTGCCGGCTGTCGCCGATGTTCGAGACAAGCGACACCGCGCAATCCGTCGTCACCTACGTCGGCGCGGCCACCGCGATCTTCGCCGCGACCGTCGCCACGACGCAAAACGACATCAAGCGCGTGGTCGCATATTCGACCTGCTCCCAGCTCGGCTACATGTTCTTCGCCGCCGGCGTCGGTGCCTATGGCGCCAGCATGTTCCATCTGTTCACCCACGCTTTCTTCAAGGCTTTGCTGTTCCTCGGCGCCGGCTCCGTCATCCACGCCATGCACCACGAACAGGACATGCGTTTCTACGGCGGCTTGCGGAGCCGCATCCCGCTGACTTTCTGGGTGATGGTCATCGGCACGCTGGCCATCACCGGCGTCGGCATCTTCGGCATCGGCTTCGCCGGTTACTGGTCGAAGGACGCGATCCTCGAAGCTGCGTACGCCAGCGGCACCGTCCACGGCGGCGTCGCTTTCTTCCTCGGCGCGCTCGCCGCGCTGCTGACCAGTTTCTATTCGTGGCGGCTGATCTTCCTGACCTTTTACGGCGAGCCGCGCTGGGCGGCGTCCGAGCATATCCAGCATGCGCTCCACGGCGATCATCACGACCATCCCGACGACGAGCATGGTGACAGCAAGCATCACCCAGTGGCGGCGCCGGTAGGAGCGGGCGGCTATCACCCGCACGAAAGTCCGTTGACCATGCTCGTGCCTATCGGCCTGCTGGCGCTAGGCTCGATCCTCGCCGGCCAGCTGTTCCATAATATCTTCATCGGGCCCGAGCAGGCGCCGCACTTCTGGAACGGCAGCGTCGCCTTCGACCAGCATCTCGCCCATGCCGCGCACGAGGTCCCGCTATGGGTGTCCTACACGCCGTTCGCGGTGATGCTCATCGGCCTCGCCATCGCCTGGAATAATTACATCCGCCAGCCGGACGTGCCCGCGCGCTTCGTCGCGCAGTTCGGCGGGCTCTACCGCTTCCTCTTGAACAAATGGTATTTCGACGAGCTCTACGACCGCATTTTTGTCCGCCCGGCGCTGTGGCTCGGGCGCTTGTTCTGGCACCGCGGCGACGAGGGCACGATCGACCGCTTCGGCCCGCACGGCGCGGCCGTCGTGGTCGGCCTCGGCAACAAGCTGACCGCGCGAGTCCAGTCGGGCTATCTCTATAGCTACGCGCTGGTCATGCTGCTCGGCCTGATCGGCGCGGCGAGCTGGGCGATGTGGTGGGCGCGGTGACCGAGCTGCCGATCCTGTCCATTCTGGTCGGCTTGCCGCTCGTCGCCGGCATGGCCTGCCTGTTCGTCGGCGCCAATGCTGCGAGGTGGACCGCGCTGATCGCAACGCTGATCGAGTTCGCAATTGGCGTCTGGCTTTGGGTTGCCTTCGATCCGGCGGGCGCACAGTGGCAGTTCGTCGAGCGCTTACCGATCGGCGCCGGAATCGACTGGGCGCTAGGCATAGACGGCATCGCCCTGGTGCTGATCATGCTGACCCTATTCCTGATGCCGATCTGCATCGGCGCGAGCTGGCGGGCGATCGACAAGCGCGTTCCCGAATATATGGCGGCGTTTTTGCTGACCGAGGCGCTGATCATCGGCGTTTTCGCCGCTCAGGACCTGTTCCTGTTCTACATCTTCTTCGAGGGCGGCCTGATCCCGATGTACTTGATCATCGGCGTCTGGGGCGGACCTGAGCGGATCAAGGCGAGCTACAAATTCTTCCTCTACACGTTCCTTGGCTCGGTGCTGATGCTGGTCGCCATGCTGTACATGGCGATCAACGCCGGCACGACGTCGATCCCGGCGCTGATGGCGCATGATTTCCCGGTCGATGCGCAGAAATGGCTGTGGCTCGCCTTCTTCGCCAGCTTCGCGGTCAAGATGCCGATGTGGCCGGTCCACACCTGGCTGCCCGACGCCCACGTCCAGGCGCCGACGGCGGGGTCGGTGATCCTCGCCGGGGTGCTGCTCAAGCTCGGCGGTTACGGCTTCATCCGCTTTTCCTTGCCGATGTTCCCCGAAGGCTCGGCGATGTTCTTGCCCTTGGTCTTCACTTTGAGCGGCATCGCCGTCGTCTACACCTCGCTCGTCGCTTTGGTGCAGCGCGACATGAAGAAGCTCATTGCTTACTCGTCGGTCGCGCACATGGCCTTCGTCACGTTCGGCCTGTTCGCGTTCAACCAGCAGGGCATCGAGGGCGCGATGATCGTCATGCTCAGCCACGGCCTCGTCTCCGGCGCGCTCTTCCTGTGCGTCGGCGTGATTTACGATCGGCTGCACACCCGCGAGATCGACCGCTACGGCGGGTTGTCCGACAACATGCCCGCCTACGCCTTGCTGTTCATGCTGTTCACCATGGCCAGCGTCGGCCTGCCCGGCACCAGCGGCTTCGTCGGCGAGTTCCTGAGCCTCGTCGGCACCTACCATATGTCGACTTGGGCAGCGGTGGTCGCGACCACCGGCATCATCCTTGGCGCCGTCTACATGCTCTATCTCTATTGGCGGATCGCCTTCGGCACGTTGCGCCACGCCGATGCGGCGGCGATGCCCGATCTCGCCGCGCGCGAATGGTGGCTGCTCGCGCCGATCGCCGCGGTCGTGCTGTGGATGGGCGTCTATCCGGAGACTTTCCTGACGCCCATTCGCGCCGATGTCGGGCGCTTGGTCGCGCGCGTCGAGCGCGCGGCGCCCAAGGGGGACTCGATGCTGACGGCGGGCAAGCCGCCGCTCAAGGTGTTCGACGTCGAGGCAGCGCATTGATGAACCAGCTGATGCCCATCGTGCCCGAGATGATCCTGACCGTCGGCGCGATCGTGCTGATGATGGTCGCCGCGTTCGCCGGCCGGCGTGGATCGGGGCTGACCAGCTGGGCCGCGGTGGCTCTGTTGCTCGCCGCGACCGTCGCATTGATCGGCGCCCCATCCCACGCTGGCCCATTGTTCGGCGGCCTGATTGCCGCCGACGCGTTTGGCGCATTCGGCAAGGTGATCATTTTCCTCGCTTCGGCGGTGGCGATCATCGCCGCCCACGGCTGGTTCGAGCGCGACGCCGAGCACGCATCCGAATATTCGGTGCTGATCCTGTTCAGCGCGGTCGGCGGCGCCGTGATGGTCTCGGCGACCAGCCTGATGACACTCTATGTCGGGCTTGAGCTGACCAGCCTGTCGAGCTACGTGCTCGCTTCCTACCGCCGCAGCGATGAACGCAGCGCCGAGGCCGGCCTCAAATATTTCGTGCTGGGCGCGCTCGCCAGCGGCATCCTGCTCTATGGCATCTCGCTGCTCTACGGTTTTACCGGAACCATGGGTTTCCAGGGCATCGCCGGCGCCTTTGCCCGGGACGGTACGCATTCGATCGGCCTGTTGTTCGGACTTGTCTTCGTGCTCGCCGGGCTCGCCTTCAAGATCAGCGCGGTACCGTTCCACATGTGGACGCCCGACGTCTACGAAGGCGCGCCGACCCCGGTTACCGCTTTCTTCGCCTCGGCACCCAAGGTCGCTGCCGTGCTGCTCGCTACCCGCGTCTGCCTCGAAGCGCTTGGCCCGGCGACCGACGCCTGGCGGCAGATCGTCATCGTCGCGGCGCTGGCCTCGATCCTTCTCGGCGCGGTTGCTGCCTGGGGCCAGACCAACATCAAGCGGCTGCTCGCTTACTCGTCCATCAACAATGTCGGCTTTGCGCTCATCGGTCTCGCCGCCGGCGGACCCAAAGGCGCGTCGGCGGTGCTGTTCTACATGGCGGTCTATGTCGTCATGACCCTGGGCGCTTTCTTGTGCGTGTTGCGGATGCGTGGGCGAAACGGCCGCCCGCTGGAAAGTCTCGACAGCCTGTCGGGCCTGTCGCAATCGCGCCCGGCCTTTGCCGCCGCCTTGGCGATCTTCATGTTCAGCCTTGCCGGTGTGCCGCCGTTGTTCGGCTTCTGGCCCAAGTTGCTCGTCTTCCGCGCCGCCATCGACAGCGGGCTCGTGGCGCTCGCCGTTGCCGGCCTTCTCGGCACGGTGATCGGCGCCTATTATTATCTGCGCATCGTCAAGATCATGTATTTCGACGAAGCGCCCGCGACCCTGTACCGCGTTCGCGCCCCCGTCGAACGCTTGCTGATCCTGCTTGCGGCGCTGATCGTCTCGCCGCTCGGTTATCTGCTGATCGGGCCGCTCGGCCGCTTCGCCGATCGCGCCGCCGGATCGATCTTCTGAACCGCATCCGCATTGTCGAGCAGACCGGCTCGACCAATGCCGATTTGCTCGCCGACGACCGCGCGGTCGCCGGGGATTGGCTGGTGGCCAGCGAGCAATCGGCGGGCAGGGGCCGCCAAGGTCGCCAATGGCTCAGCCCACGCGGCAATTTCTACGGCAGCACCGTGGTCGAGCTGCAGCCTGGTGATCCGCCGGCGCCGACCCTGTCGTTGGCCGCCGGGCTGGCACTGATCGAGGCGATCGATACCGCCGTGCCAAATCTGTCTTCGTCACAAGGCCTGCCGCTGATCCTCAAATGGCCCAACGATCTGCTGCTCGACGGCGAGAAGCTCGCCGGCATCCTGCTCGAGCGCAGCGGCGACCGGATCGTCGCCGGCTTCGGGGTTAATCTCGCCGAGGCACCGTCCCTCGTCGGGCGCCAGGCGGCCTCCCTCAAAGGCGCGCTGACGCCGCATGGTTTCGCACCCCTGCTGGCCGCCGCTTTCGCCCGCGCTGTGGCACTTTGGCGAACAGGTGAGCCCGCCGCTTTGGCCCAAGCCTGGCTGTCGCGCGCCCACCCCATTGGCGCCCCGCTAACCGTCCACACCAGCCCCAACGACAGCATCACCGGCCGTTTCGACGGCGTCGAGCCCGACGGCGCACTCCGCCTCCACACCGATCGCGGGGTCGAAATCGTCCGCGCCGGCGACGTTAGCCTAGCTTAGGATCGCGAAAAGCGACTGGCCAAGGCGTCGCCAGGCCGGACTATCGAACAGCGCCACTTCGGCGCATTGCTCGATGAACAGAGCGGGTCCGATGAACAACCAGACCGGATGAACTCGGCCGTAGCGCCATTTGTCGCGCGCAGCGGCAACAATGATGGCCAGATAGGCGAGCACCAGCGCGAACGATATCTCGGGCTTTGGCACGAAAGGAAGCAAATGTCGCAGCCGAAAAAAGGCCGGCCACAGCACCTGAATAGTCGCCAGCATCACCAGCCGCTTGTGCCAGTCGGGGCGGCGACGCGTCGCGATCGCGGCAATGACCAGCAACAGGAAGAGACTAAGGCCGCTGACCGTGCCCAGCAGGCCCGACGTTGCAACGGGGCCCAACGCCGGAAGGTCGCGCCTGGTCGCCCAGACCTGGGTTGCAATTCCGCACGCCCACACAATGAATGCCAGCGGCAGCGCAACCTGGCCGAGCCGCCGGTGCACCGGAGTCCGGCTCGTCCGTACAAGCTGGCTTTGAACGATGACCAGCACCACCCAGCTGAGGCAGGCGGCACCATGCAAATGGACGAACCAAGGCGCAGAGAAGCTGCGCTTCGCCATTGGCAGAATATAGGTCGTGCTAAAGCCCAGCCCGATGACGGCGAGGCCGACCAGCCCGAAGCCCAAGTAGAATCGCGTCGCCCGATCGCGCGCCCACGGATTGGCCAATGCGGCGTCCCCCCTGATTCCAGGTTCTAGGCGCGACAGGCGCCCTCGCAAAGCGTATCGCTTCGCGCTAGGCACCGCCGATGCTGCTCGCCATCGACGCCGGGAACACCAATCTCGTTTTCGCGCTGCTCGACGGCGGCGAGATCAAGGCCCGCTGGCGGATCGCGACAGACCCGCGGCGGACCGCCGACCAATATGCGGTGTGGCTTCACCAATTGCTTGAGCTCGAGGGCTTCACCAGGGCCGATGTCAACGCGGTGATCATCGGCACCGTCGTGCCGCGCTCGCTCCACAATCTCGAGGTGCTCGCCAGCAAATATTTTCACGTCGAGCCGGTGATTGCCGGGCAGGGCGCTGCCGTTTGGCCGATCGTGCTCGATGTCGACGAGCCGCACAATGTCGGCGCCGACCGCGCGCTCAACGTTATCGCCGCCCACGCCAAATATCCCGGCGACCTGATCCTGATCGACTTCGGCACCGCCACCACCTTTGACGTGGTCGATTTCTCGGGCGCGTACAACGGCGGCATCATCGCCCCGGGGATCAACCTGTCCCTTGATGCACTGGTCAGCGCCGCGGCAATGCTTCCCCGCATCGCGATCGAAGCCCCCGAAGCGACCAGCGTCGTCGGCCGCACCACCGAGAGCCAGATGCTGATCGGCATCTATTGGGGCTATGTGGCGATGATCGAAGGACTGGTCGAGCGGATGAAGGCGGAGATCGCGCGGCCGGTCACGGTGATCGCCACGGGCGGGCTTGCGGACTTGTTCGACAAGCACACCAAAGCGTTCGACTCGATCGAGCCCGACTTGACCATCCAGGGCCTCGGCCTGCTTTACCAAAGCGCGACCCGATGATCCCCGGCGAGGAACTGCTGTTCCTGGCCCTTGGCGGGTCGGGCGAGATCGGCATGAACGTCAATCTCTACGGCACCCGCGGCCAGTGGCTGATGGTCGACCTCGGCCTGACCTTCGCCGGCCCCGATTATCCGGGCATCGACCTCATCCTGCCCGAGCTCGAGTTCATCGAGAAGCAGCAGGACCGCCTTGCCGGTATCATCCTCACTCACGGCCATGAGGACCATATCGGCGCTTTGCCCTATCTGTCTTCCGATCTCAAAGTGCCGCTCTACGCGACGCCGTTCACCGCGGGCCTGATCGCCGGCAAGCTCGAGGAGGAGGGGCTGACCGGCCAGGTCAAGTTGAACATCGTCGAGCGCGACGGCACCGTCGACCTCGGCCCGTTCAAGGTGCGGTTCGTCGCGCTGTCGCACTCGATCCCCGAAGGCAATGGCCTGCTGATCGAGACCCCGTTCGGTCGCGTCTTCCACACCGGCGACTGGAAGATCGACGAAACACCGGTGCTGGGCGCGTCATCCAGCCCCGAAGTGCTGAGCAAGATCGGCGACGAGGGCGTGCTTGCGCTGGTCTGCGATTCGACCAACGTCTTCCAGGAGACCGCTTCGGGCTCCGAGCTAGGCGTCCATCAAGGGATGGCCGAGGCGGTCGCCAAGGCGAAAGGCCGCGTCATCGTCACGACCTTCGCGTCAAACGCCGCACGGCTTCAGACGATCGGCCAAGTCGCGACCGAAACCGGCCGCCGGGTCTGCGTCGCCGGCCGCTCGCTCGACCGCATCCTCCGCGTTGCCCAGGCGACCGGCTATCTGCGCGATTTCCCCGAACCGGTCCGCTTCGACGAAGCGATGCGCCTGCCGCGCGAGCAATTGCTAATCGTCGCCACCGGCGGCCAGGGCGAGCCGCGCGCCGCGCTCGGCCGCATCGCCTCGGGCAGCCACGAGCTCAAGCTCGTCACCGGCGACACGGTGATCTTTTCGTCGCGGATCATCCCCGGCAATGAAATCGCCATCGGCCACATCATGAACCAGCTGTCGGACCTCGGCGCGCTGATCGTCACCGAGAAGCAGGCGCACGTCCACGTCTCCGGCCACCCCGGCCGTCCCGAGCTCAAGATGATGTACGATTGGGTGCGGCCGCAAATCATCGTCCCGGTCCACGGCGAGGACCGCCACCTCGCCGAGCAAGCCCGCTTCGCGCTTGCCCACGGCGTTCCCCAGGCGATTGTTCAGCGCAACGGCGATGTCGTCCGCCTCGTGCCCGACGGCCCCAACAAGATCGACGAAGCCCGCGTTGGCCGGCTGGTCCTCGACGGCGACGTTATTTTGCCCGCGGACGGCCCGACGATCGGCGAACGCCGGCGGATGGCGGTCAACGGGCTGATCATCGTCTCGCTGGCGGTGACCGCCGACGGCAAGCTCGCCGCGCCGCCCGTGGTGCGCCCATTCGGAGTGCCGGTCGAGGTCGATCGCGATGACTTCCTCGCCGACGCCACCGACGCCGCAACCCGAGCTTACGACCCCCGTTCGGACGAGGAACGCACCCGCGAAGCGGTGCGCCTCGCGGTTCGCCGCTGCGCGACTCTGTGGACCGGCAAGAAGCCCAGTGTCGACGTGACCATCTTCCAGGTTCGCGCATGACGATCGGCTCGATCGTCGCCATTTATTTCCTGTTCTTCGTCGCCACCGCTTTCGCGACCCTGTCGATCGGCGTCCGCACCGACGAGGAAGCCGGCACGGCCAAGGTCCCCGGCCAGGCCGACAGCGCTCCGCACCACTTCAGCCTGCCGCGACACCTGCTGCGCGCCGCGCTGATCGCCCTGCCGCTGTTCGCGCTCTATTATGCCAATTGGACGTTCGGTTGGATCACGCCCGACGACCTCGATTTTTATAACTAGCGCCGCCGCTCGATCGCCAGCGCCAGCGCCGCATAGAGCTTGCCCATATCGGACGACATCAGCGTCACCGCCATCATTCCGCCGTCGCGCTCGGCAAGGACTCGCCGGAGCATTGCTTCGAAGTCGTGGACGTAGCGGTTGACCGAGGCCTGGAATTCGAAATCGCTGTCGTAATAGGCCTTGATCGCCTTGGTTTCGCTGCCGCCCAATAGCTGAACGGCGCGGCGGGTGAAGATGCCGCGATTGCCCTTCAGATAGGACGCCCACGCCTTGTCGTCGATTTCGTCCGACAGGATCTTGCCGACGTCGATCGCCGCCGAATTCATCGAATCGATCAGCAGCGAAACCCGCCGGGCAAAGGCCTCGCTGTCTTTTTCGCGCTGGTCCGCCTGGCCTTCCTCGAAATATTGCTCGAGCGCGGCGCTGCTTTGGCCGAGCGTCAGCATTTGTTGGGTCAGCCGCTCCGATGCCTCGCGTGCGCTTTCGACCGCGCGCGCCGCAATCGCCTCGACGCCGCGCAAGCGATCCTCGACGCCTTCGCGGATCGCGGTCTCCAATGCCTCGCGCGTTGCCTTGGTCAGCTTGCCCGCGCTCTCCGGAATAACGCCCTCGATCGCCTCGCGGGCGCGCGCCGCGGCATGGCTTGCCGCCTCGCGCACCTGGAGCAAGGCGGCAATCAGCGCCGGCCCGGTCTCGGCCGTCAGCCGCGAGGCTTCGCCCTGGGCTTCGGTCAATGCCGAGGTCAGCGCCGTCAGCCGCGTCTCCGAAGTGCCGACGCCATCGTCGATCAGCGCCAGCAAGGCGGCAAAACGGTCCGCTTGCTCGGCGATACCGCCCCCGCTGGTGGCAATCCGCTCGCTCGCCTCGATCGCTGCGTCGCGCATCCAACCGATTTCCGGCCTGGCGGACTCGGCGGCCTTGAGCACCCGCTCGGCGCCGCTTTCGGCATCGCCGATCGCGCTCGACAGGCCGTCGCGGATTTCGCTGGTCAGCTGGTCGATGCCTTCGCGCAGCGCCGCGGTGCGCGTCGCCAGCGCCTCGATCGAATTGTCCTGCGTGCCGGCCAGCGCCGCCAGCGCATCGAGCTCGGTCCGAGCCCGCGACAGCGAGCCGAGGAAGTGATTGGCGCGGTCGTCACCATGCGCCGACAGTTCGGCGAAGCGCTCGCCGATCAGCGTCAGTCCGCGGTCGACTTCGGCGAACATGCGCTGCGAAACGCGCTCCTGCTCGGCGACTCGCGCCGACAGTCCGTCGAGCGAGGTGCCGGCAAGCCCGATCTTGGTCCCGAGCACGTCCGCCGCCTCGATTCCCGCCCGGCCAATCCCGGCCGACGCCTGCTCGACCAACGCCGACACCGCCGCCGCTTGCGTGTCGATGCCGCCGCGGATCTCGTCCAACGTCCGCGCGGTCCGGTCGAGCAATGAGTCGAGCGCCCCCGAAAACGAAGATTCCGCCTCACCAACGCGCGACGCGGCCGCGGCGCCGGCGCTTTCGATCTGGGTCAGATGCGTGACCAGCCGCTGTGCCGCCGCCGACACCAGTTCGTCGGCCTCGCGAGTCCGCTCGCCGAGCGCGGTAACCTGCTGCCCGAGATCGGCGGTCCGCGAACTCGAATCGGTGCCGATACCGCGCAAATGTTCGGCGATGGCGCGGGTCGTCGATTCGGCGCGCGGCAAATCTTCCAGCAGCACCGCCATGTCATTGCGCGCCGCTTCGGCTGCCCGGTCGGCGGCGTCACTGCTTCGGCTCAGGCGTTCGGACGAGGAATTGAGCTCGCGGGTGATGCCGTCAAACCTGCCGGTGGTCTCGTCGCCGAGCCGCATCAGCTGCTCGGTCATCCCGGTCAGCGACGCCTGGCTGTCCTCAAGCCGCTGCGAAAGCACTTCGAGCAGGGCCTCGAGCGACTGCGTTTCGGCGCGCATCGCGATGACCGAGCGGGTGAACCTTTCCGCTTCGCGCCGCCGAGTGCGGCCGAACATGATCCAGCCAAGCCCGAGCAATGCCAACGGACCGGCGGCAATCGCCACCCATTGGGCAATCGCCGGCGATGACAGCGGCTGGCCGGCGAGGACTCGCCCGGCGGACCAAGCACTGTACGCCAGCCACGCGATCGCCAGCGCGCCTAGTGCAAAACCGAGCACCTGTCGTCCGCCGGCGGCCTGCGCCGCGCGATCCGCTTCAGGCTCGCTCCACCGCATCTGTTCCTCGCCCAACTCGAGCGGCGAATAATCCGCGCTCGATTCGATGAACGAACGGTCTTCCGTGGCGGGCGACTGTCCCGCGGGCGGAAGTTCGGCGTGCTGGCTGCGTGGGTTCATGGCAACAGGCAGTTTACCACCTTTGTCTCGGCAAGAAAGCGATTAGAGAGGGTCGGCACTCGACATGGTCGAGGCGATCGGAAAAAAGCGGGGGAAACCGGAGCGGGAATGGCGGTCGGCGCGCTGATCGGAGCCTATCAGGAGAATGATTCGGGCGAACTTCGCGCGCTGCTTCCGCTCGCCGGGCGAACCTTGATCGAATATCAGGCGCGCTGCGCCGCCGCCGCCGGCGCCGCGCCCATCGTCGTTCTGGTCGAGCGCGTGCCGCCGGCTCTGCACGAGGCGCTCGAGCGCCTGCGCGCTGACGGCTTGTCGGTGATTCCGGTCAGCGACGGCAATGAAGCCGCGAGCCGCTTCGAGGCCGGCTCGCTGATCCTGCTGGTCGGCGATGGCGTCGCGGCCCCCGCGGAGCTGCTTGTCCAGCTGGCCGAGGAACCTGAGCCCGCGGTCGCAACCCTGCCCGATGACGAACCGCACGAAAGCTATGAGCGGATCGACGCCACCAGCCGCTGGGCCGGCGTCGCGCTGGTCGACGGCCGGACCCTCGGCGCGACCGCGGCGATGCTCGGCGATTGGGATCTCCAGTCGACTCTGCTCCGCCGGGCGCTTCAGGATGGCGCGCTGCGGGTGCGCGTTGCGCCCGAGGGCGAGCCGCTGCTGGCCGAAAGCGCCGAGCAGCTGGCCGGTTTCGAGCGCGGCCTGATCGTCTCCTCGCGGGCAGTCAGGCGCGACTGGGCGAGCCGCTACGTGCTGCCGCTGGTCGAGGAATTCGCCACCGAACGCCTGCTCGAAACGCCGGTCCGGCCGCAGTGGCTGATCTGGGGCGCACTGACTTTGACGGTCGCCGCAGCCTTGGCCTTCACCCGCGGCTGGCTGTGGCCGGCGCTCGGTCTGCTCTTTGTGGCGACCCCGCTCGATTTGGTCGCCGGGCGCCTGGCGACGCTCCGGTTGCGGCCATTGTCGCCCAAATTGCTCAGCCGCCGCTTGCTGTGGCCGGCAGCGGGGCTAGCGCTCCTCGCGCTCGGCTGGCGATTGAGCCTGCATGGCAGCGGCTGGGACGCCTTCATTATGGCTGTGGTGGCGGCCGCCTTCGCCGAAGCGGCGCGCATCGAGCAGGGCAATGACGAAGTGCCCGGCCAGCTGTGGCTGATCTCACGCCGCAACGCGATCCTGTCCATCATTCCATTCGCGGTTTTCGGGGCCTGGGCACTGGGGCTCGCGGCCCTTGCGCTCTACACCGCCGTCTCATTTTTCATTGTCCAACATTGGCACCATCGGATCACACCCGATTGACCTTGCGTTAACTCCACCCCGATAACGCAAATGTGATGGCACCCGAAGAATGGCCGATTGCTGCGCCTGCAGCCGACCGGACGGTCGCCCCGCGCCATGCGGGCCGCGACCGCTTGTCCACGGTGCGCCTCGATTTCTTCCTCGACCCCGCACAACGGCTCAACGAACAGGAGCGCGCGGTGATGACGGCGATGCTCCACGGCCTCGTCTCCGACATTGCTGATGAGATCAGGGCTTCGCTGCCATCGCAATCGGCGGTCGCCAATGACGAGGACAATAGCGAGCTGGTCGCCGAATTGAGTGCGGCCGGGCTGCTCGACCAGGCCAAATTGATCGAGCTTCTCTTGCGCCGCGCGGACGACGAGCAGATCGCAAGCGCGGTCCGCGCCCGCAACGGCGGCCGCGACGGACGCCTGCTGCAGACCCTGGTCAGCGACGAGAACGCCTCGATTTCCGCTGCCGCAATGTCGCTGATCCTCGCCCGCGGCCGCCGCCGCGACCGCTTCGGTCAGGCGCGAGTCGAATTCGACGATCTGCCGCGCCAGACCGCGGTCGATCTGACCCAGATCGTCAGCGCCGGCCTGCGCCGACGTTTGCTGGTCAATCTCGACAAGCAGGCCGCCGATTCTGAGCTCGCCTCTGCAAGCGCCAAGCTGCTGTCGCGCTATGACGAGGACAAGAAGCTCGAGGCGCTCGCCGCCACTTTGGTCCGCCTGCTCGATGAGCAAGGCCAGCTCGACGAAGATCTGGTTTCGGCGGCGGCGGCGGACGGCGAAGCGGTGCTGGTCGCCGAGGCGCTTGCCCGCCGCGGAGCGATCGCCGGTGAAGATGCCTTCAACCTGCTGCTCGGCGGCGACGGCGATTCGCTGATGCTCTTGCTCCGCATGGCCGGCTCTTCCCGCGAACTTGCCGCGCGCCTGCTGGCCGGGCCCGGCGATTTGCTCGAAATCGCTGACGCCGGCCGCGCCATTGCCCGCTTCGATTCGATCACCCAGGCCGAGGTCGATGCGACCCGCGAATGGCTGCGACTCGACCCTTGCTACCGCACCGCGCTTGCCGCGTTGGGACAGGACCATGGCCAGCGCTCCGTCTGAACCGCGCCCGATCACGGGCCGAGTCGATCGCGCCGGGCGGCTGGTCGCCGCCGACGCCGAGCTTGCGACCTTGCAGATGGAGGCTGGCTCGAGCATCGGCTCGACGCTGGCTTTGCCCCAGGTCGCGGCGGTTGCCCGGCTGGCCCGCAAGCTCGGCATTCCGGTTTCGCGTCCAGCAATTGCCGCCGGCTCCAACCAGGACATTGAGTTGTGGGTCCGCGCTATTCCCGAAGGCGAAGAAGTGTCTTTGACCCTCGAAGGCTGGACCACTCGCCCGGTCGCCTCGCCGCGCCTTGCCACTTTGCTCGGCGGCGACAGCGGCGAGTCGCGGCCCGCCCCCGAGCCCGGCGAATGGTCGGCGGACGAGGATTTGCAGCTGACATCTGTGTCGGCCTCGCTGGCCGAAAAACTGGGGGCCGAGGCCGCCGAGCTGATCGGCAAGCCGCTGATGCGGATTTTTCGGCTTGAGGAAAATGACGCGGGCGAACTGCCGTTGGTCGCCGCGCTCGCCGCGCGTCACGGCTTTGCCGGCCAGCCCGCCCGCGCGCGCAACGGCGATCCGGGCGTAACCTTAACTCTCAGTGGTGAAGTGATGTTCGGCGCCGACGGCAGCTTTGCCGGCTTCTCCGGCCGCGCCGCGTCAAGCGACGACGGTGCCGCGCACCCGGTAGCGCAGCCGCTCGCTATCGACCAGGCGCTCAACGAGGCGCTGCGCACGCCGCTCGATCGGATCATCGACGCCGCCGAGCGGATCGCCGACCGCGCCGACGGGCCATTGCGCAACGACTACGCTGCTTACGCCAGCGATATATCGTCTGCTGCCAGGCACTTGCTGTCGGTCATTCATTCGATCAGCGAGGAGCCGGGGCAGGGCCATCGCACCGTCGACCTTGCCACCCTCGCGGCCGAGGCCGCCGTGCTGATCGCCCCGACCGCCGAAGCGCGCGGCGTCCGCATCGCGCTCGAGCCAAACCAAGCGCTCCCAGCCAACGGCGAGGAGCGCGCGGTCATCCAGATCCTCGTCAATCTGATCGGCAATGCGGTCCGTCATTCGCCGTCGGGCGGAACGGTGGCGCTAAGCTTCGCGCTCAACGGCGACGTCGCCTCGGTGATCGTCTCGGACCAGGGCGAGGGAATTGCGCCCGCCGATCAGCAACGCATCTTCGAGCGTTTCGAGCGCGCCAATGCGGACGAAGGCGGGACCGGGCTCGGCCTTGCCATCTCGCGCCGCCTTGCGCGGTCGATGGGCGGCGACATCAGTCTCGAAAGCGTGCCCACGATGGGCGCGCGGTTTACGCTGTCCTTGCCGTCAGGCTGAGCCGCCAAACCAGCGCAGCGGCATGCACGACAGTCCGGCGTCGATCTTGCCGATCTCCTGCGTCTCGATCGGCACCACTGCAAAGCCAAGCGCCTCGAGCCGCTCGATCGTCCGCGGAAACCCGGCTCCGGCCACGACCACATCGTTGACCCGCAGCGCATTGGCCGCCGCCGCTTCGCCATCGGCCGTCTCTACGATCCGAAAACCATCGAAAATTCCGGTTGCGGCCAGGCCCGGCGTGCACAGCAATGTCTCTTCATCGAGCAATGAGCAGGCCGTTTTGAGGTGAAGCACCTCGTCGGGCGTCTCGACAATCGCAGCCTCGCGGCCAAGCTCGGCAAGGCAGCCCACAAGCGCCTCTGCACCCGCCCGGTCGGTGCGGTCCGACAGGCCAATCAGCACGCGCTCCGGCATGACCAACACATCGCCGCCATCGGCAAAGCCCGACGGCAACTCGATCACGACATCGAACAGCTCGCGAAGGGCAGGGGTCAATGCCTTTGCCTCGGCCGCCCGAGACGGCGCGCCTTGGCGAAGCAGGATCGCACCCTCGGTGAAGAGCAGCGCCGGATCTTCGATAAAGATCGAATCGGGGCAAGCTTCGAGCGCGGGGAGCACGGTGACCTCGACGTCCGCCGACCGCAGCGCGGCCATATACGCATCATGCTCCGCGCAAATGCCGTCGTACGTCGGGTCGCCGCGGTCCTCGGCCCGCAACCCGCCGACCACCGAGCGCGCCGGCGAGCGGACGATCGCCCGATCGAATCGCCAGACTTGCAGCGTCCTAGCGCTTGTCCACCGGGACATAATCGCGGTGCGTGGCGCCCGTATAAAGCTGGCGCGGGCGGCCGATCTTCTGCTCCGGGTCGGAGATCATCTCGTTCCACTGCGCGACCCAGCCCACCGTTCTCGCCAGCGCGAACAGCGCGGTAAACATGTCGCTCGGGAAGCCGATCGCATTCAAAATCACGCCCGAATAGAAATCGACGTTCGGATAGAGCTTCTTCTCGATGAAATATTCGTCGTGGAGCGCAATCTGTTCGAGCTCCAGCGCGACATCGAGCACCGGGTCGGAGATGTTGAGCTCTTTCAGCACCTCGTCGGCGGTCGCTTTCATGACCTTCGCCCGCGGGTCGTAATTCTTGTAGACGCGGTGGCCAAAGCCCATCAGCCGGAACGGATCGTCCTTGTCCTTGGCCCGCGCGATGTAGGCCGGGATGTTCTTCACATTGCCGATTTCGCGCAGCATGTTGAGCGCCGCCTCGTTGGCGCCGCCATGCGCCGGGCCCCACAGGCAGGCGATCCCGGCGGCGATGCAGGCGAACGGGTTGGCCCCCGACGATCCCGCCAGCCGCACCGTCGACGTCGACGCATTCTGCTCATGGTCGGCGTGGAGGATGAAAATCCGCCGCATCGCCCGCTCGATCACCGGGTTCACTTCATAGGGCTCGGCCGGCACGCCGAACGTCATCCGCAGGAAATTGCCGGTGTAGGTCAATGAGTTATCTGGATAGAGAAACGGCTGGCCGATGGTGTATTTATAAGCCATCGCGGCGATCGTCGGCATCTTGGCGATCAGCCGGTGCGAGGCGATCATCCGCTGCAGCGGGTCGGTGATGTCGGTGCTATCGTGGTAGAAAGCCGACAGCGCCCCGACCACCCCGCACATCACCGCCATCGGGTGAGCGTCGCGCCGGAAGCCTCTGTAAAACGTCGACAATTGCTCGTGCAGCATGGTGTGTCGTGAGATCGTGTAAGTGAAATCCACCAGCTCGTCGGAGGTCGGCAATTCGCCGTGGAGCAGCAGGTACGACACTTCCATGAAGGTCGAATTCTCGGCCAGCTGGTCGATCGGGTAGCCGCGGTGGAGCAGTATCCCCTTCTCGCCGTCGATGAACGTGATCGCGCTCTGGCAGCTGGCGGTCGAGGTGAAGCCCGGGTCGTAGGTGAATTTGCCGGTGTCGCCATAGAGCTTGCGGATATCGACGACTTCGGGCCCGACCGAGCCTTCGAGGATCGGGTAAGTCACGTCGCCGCCCTCGAATTGCATCGTCAGCGTCTTGTCGGTCATGCGTTCGGCTCCACCATCTGGTCGGCAATGCGGGCCAGGCTTTCGCCCTGCCCGAGCAAGACCAGAACGTCAAAAATTCCCGGGCTCGTCGTCCGCCCGGTCAGCGCCGCGCGGAGCGGCTGGGCGATCTGGCCCAGCTTGACCCCGGCCTCTTCAGCGACCGTGCGCACTGCTTGTTCCAACGCATCATGCTCCCAGTTCGCTGCGGCGAGCGCCTGTTGGGCAGCGCGCAGCAACGCGCGGCTGTCGGCGTTGAGCAGCGCCGCGGCTTGCTCATCGACGTCCAGCGGCCGCGTCGCGAACAGGAACCGCGCGCCCTCGGCTAGCTGGTTGAGGTCATGCGCGCGCGCTTTCAGCTCCGGCATTGCCCGCGCCAGCAATTCGGTATCGACGTCCCCGATACGCTCGGCGACCAGCCCCGCCAGCCGCGCATCATCCGCCTCACGAATATAATGGCCGTTAAGGCTTTCCAGCTTCTTCATGTCGAAGCGCGACGGCGACTTGCCGACATGATCGAGGTCGAACCAGGCGATCGCCTGCTCGCGCGAAATGATTTCGTCGTCGCCGTGGCCCCAGCCCAATCGCAGCAGATAGTTGAACAGCGCCTCGGGCAAGATCCCCATGTCGCGATAGTCGTGGACCCCCAACGCGCCATGCCGCTTCGACAGCTTCGCCCCGTCGGACCCATGGATCAGCGGAATGTGCGCGTAAGTCGGTTCATCCCAGCCCATCGCGCGGACGATCGCCAGCTGGCGGAACGCGTTGTTCAGGTGATCGTCGCCGCGGATGATGTGGGTGACGCCCATGTCATGGTCGTCGACCACCACCGCCAGCATGTAAGTCGGGCTGCCGTCCGAGCGCAGCAGGACGAAATCGTCGAGCTCGGCATTGGCCACCGCGACCCGGCCCTGGACCAGATCCTCGATCACCGTCTCGCCGTCGCGTGGCGCTTTGAGGCGGACCACCGACGGCGCCCCCTCCGGCCCCGCGTCGGTGCAATCGCGCCACTCGCTGGTCAGACGGAACGGCCGCCGCTCGGCCTGCGCCGCCTCGCGCCGTGCCTTTAACTCCTCGGGCGTCAGGTAGCAGCGGTACGCCGCCCCACGCTCGATCAGCTGCTGCGCGACTTCCGCGTGCCGCGGCTCATATTCCGACTGGAAATGGACCGGTCCGTCCCAATCGAGCCCGAGCCAGCGCATCCCGTCCAATATTACGTCGATCGCTTCCTGGGTCGAGCGCGCCTTGTCGGTGTCCTCGACCCGAAGCAGCGCCTGGCCGCCGTGATGCCGCGCGAAAAGCCATGAAAACAGGCCGGTGCGGGCATTGCCGATGTGGAGGAAGCCGGTCGGGGAGGGCGCGAAGCGCGTCACCACTGGCTTGGCTGCAGCGGCCGATGACGGATTTTGACTTGCGCTCAAGCGCGTTCCTTTGTCTGGTCGGGGAGCAATGCAATGGATGAGCGCCCCTAACATAGGGTTGGCGCCTCTTCCACAGCGGGCTCGGCGGTTTTGGGAGATGCGTTTCGGCACCGCGCGCGCAGCGCTCGAGGGCTTCCTCGAGGCTGAGCACGGGCAATTGCCGCCGTGGTTCGTGGTCGGCTTCGGCACCGGCATCGTCGCCTGGTTCGCGCTCGACGGGCCGCGCCAGTGGCTGGCATTCCTATGCATTACCGCGGCGCTCGCGCTCGCCGGCTTCTCGGTCCGCGGCGGCCGCGCCGAACGGGCCGCCGGCTGGTTCGGCCTGGCAATGACGCTCGGCTGCACTTTGGTCTGGGCGCGCGCCAATTTGGTCGCCGCGCCTCGCCTGCAACGTCCTCAAGTGACCGAATTCCGGGCGATCGTCGAGCGGGTCGAAACGATGACCGCCAAGGGGACGTTGCGGCTGACCGTCGCGCCGGTGGACAAGGCGCTGCCGCCCCGAGTCCGAGTCTCGATCGATCAGGACAAGGCGCCCAAGGGGATCGCCAGGGGCGCCCAGCTCCAGCTCAAGGCGCGGCTCGCCCCGCCGCCGCCAATGGCGCTGCCCGGCGGTTACGACTTTGCCCGCGATGCCTGGTTCAAAGAGATCGGAGCCGTCGGCAAGGCGCTCGGCCCGGTGACAATTCTCAAGCCGGCGGCTGAGAGCGGCCTCGACGGCGTTCGCGACCGGCTCGACCGCCATATCCGCGACCGCCTGCCGGGCGCCAATGGCGGGATCGCCACGGCGCTTGCGACCGGGGACCAGAACGCCGTCCCGCAAGCCGACGCCGACGCCATGCGGCGCAGCGGCCTGACCCATTTGCTGTCGGTCAGCGGATTGCACATTGCCGCCGCCGTCGGCGCGGCGATGCTGCTCACCTTGCGGCTGTTGGCATTGAGCGAGCGCCTCGCGTTGCGCTTCAACCTGGTGCTGGTTGCTGCTGGCGTCGGCGCGCTGACCGGCATCGGCTACACCTTGCTGACGGGCGCGCAGGTGCCGACCGTCCGCAGCTGCGTCGCTGCACTGCTCGTCCTCGCCGGCATCGCGCTCGGCCGCGAAGCGCTGAGCATGCGCTTGCTCGCCGTCGGCGCGCTGGTCGTGCTGATCTTCCGCCCCGAAGCCATCGCCGGCGCCAGCTTCCAGCTCAGTTTCGCCGCCGTCGCCTCGATCATCGCGCTCCATTCGAGCGGCCTGGCGCGGCGCTACTTTTCGCGGCGCGACGAGGGGCTGCCGGCGCGGCTCGGCCGCGCCATGCTGGCGATGGTCGCGACTGGCCTCGCCGTCGAAATCACGCTGATCCCCATTGCGCTTTATCACTTCCACCGGGCCGGGCTCTACGGCGTCCTCGCCAACATCATCGCCATCCCGCTGACCACCTTCGTCATCATGCCGTTGGAAGCAGGCGCGCTGTTCCTCGATATCGCCGGGCTGGGCGCGGCCCTGTGGTGGCTGTGTGGCCTGTCGATCAACCTGCTCCTGAGCCTCGCCCATTTTGTCGCGGATTCGCGGGGCGCCGTCGCCTTGCTCGCCGCGATGCCGCCTTGGGCACTGGGGACGATGGTCGCCGGTGGGTTGTGGTTGTTCCTGTGGACTCGCCCGCCGCGTTTCCTCGGCCTGGTGCCGATCGGGCTGGGGGCGACGGCCGCGGCCATGTCGCCGACGCCCGACCTGCTGGTCACCGGCGACGGTCGGCATCTCGCCCTGGTCGACCTCGATGGGACGCCGCTGCTGCTGCGCGAGCGAAGCGGCGACTTCATCCGCCAGGTGGTGGCGCAGGCCTCGGGGTTCGACGCCGACCCGCAAGATCTCTCCTCGCGGCCGTTTTCTTCCTGCTCGCGCGATTCTTGCGTCGCGACGGTCGAGCGCGGCGGCCGCCACTGGCAGATCCTCGCCACCAAATCCTCGCAGACTATCGAGTGGCAGGCGATGGTCGACGCCTGCGCCCGCGTCGACATCGTCGTCTCCGAACGCTGGCTGCCGCGCGCCTGCACCCCCCGCTGGCTGAAGCTCGATCGCGGCTCGCTGGGCCGGACCGGCGGGGTCGCGATCTACCTCAAGCATCAGCCCCGGGTCACGACCGTCGCCGAGCGGGTCGGTCACCATCCCTGGGCTGCCGAAGTCCCGGCTGACGATCGCAGGCGATTGCGCTATGGCTCGGGACGACCAAACGACAGGAGAACGCGAAATGCCCCAATTCGTGATCGAACGTGAGATGCCCAATGTTGGCCAATTATCCGGCGGCGATCTCAAGGCCGCGTCCCAAACCAGTTGCTCGGTGCTGCGCGATCTCGGGCCCGACATTCAGTGGGTCCACAGCTACGTCACCGACGACAAGATCTACTGCATCTACCGGGCGCCGAGCGAAGACCTCATCCGTCGCCACGCCGACACCGCCGGCTTCCCCGCCAACAGTATCTCCCAAGTCCGCGCGACCATCGACCCGACCACTGCGGACTAGGTTTTCAACGTTAGTCTCTGGTTTGAAGCTGGAATTCCTCCCGTCCAAATTCCGTTCGTCCCGAGCGAAGTCGAGGGATGTCTCAACGTGGCAGATGGGACGGTTGCGAACAGGATCGGCCTAACGTCCGCTTTCGACCCATCGCGGACATTAGCAGGCGGTGCGATTACGTCTCTGTGACTGGACAAATCTGCTACCCTGGCCAATCGCGATCAGGTCTGTCGAGGAGTTGGAATGAAGGTTTGGAGGCACTTCGTCGCCGCTTGCACGGCTCTGGCCATGAGCGGCTCATCCCCGGCGAAATCGCCTGCCGAGAGCCAGATCGGCAATTGGAATCTCGAGCGTTCGACCACGCAATGCGTTATTTCGCGCCAGTACGGGCCGAGCGAAACGCCGGTGACGCTCGGGTTCAAGGCACCGCCGCTGGGCGATGCCCTCCAGATGGTCATCGTCCGGACAGACCGTCGCACTTTTGTCGATCAGACCGCCGCGAACATCACCATCGGCAAGAAGAAGGTTTCGACGACCGCCTTGACCTACCCGCTGGGCGGGCGGGGGCACCGGGCGGCCTACCTCCTCAACCTGGACGGCGAGCAGTCGGTCAACTTGCGCCTAGCGGGCGGCATCAATGTCAAGGTCGGGGGGGCGATCTACCGGCGGTTCGAGCTTGGACCAATGTCCGGCGCATGGAAGCAGTTGGACGATTGTCTCGAGCGCCTGCGGGAGACATGGAACATCGGCGGGGAGAATCTCGCCTCGTCGGCGCAGCCCATCAACCCGTTGGGGCAGCTGTTCAAGGACGACGACTATCCGATGAGAGCTGTGAGGGAGGGTCAAAGCGGGACGACCGACGTCATTCTGCTGATCGATGAAAGCGGAACCGTGAAGGACTGCACCCTGACTTCGACCAGCGGAGTGGCATTGCTCGATTCACGAACCTGCAGCACGATTTTAAGTCGCAGCAAGTTCGCACCTGCGACTTTTAAGGATGGCAAGCCGGCAAAGAGCGCTAACCAGCGGCGGATTGCATGGCGGCTGGCGGGGTAGGTGCGTCATGCCAAGCCGCCCCGTCCTAGCCACCCAAACCTAACGTCCAGGTTCGACCCATTGCGGACATCAGGCTTTGGCAGCATCCTGCCGCCAAAGGGGCCCTTATGTCAGTTGAAGGCTTGGCACCGAGGGGTCTGGGATGCGGCTGCATCTCGGCGCTCGCAGTCATAGTGCTCACATACCCATTGCTATTCGCGGTGACGTGGAGCTGTGCACACCGCAGCGCAGAAGCGAAAACTTGTGGCCCTTGGGAAGGCCGGCTCGTGTTCGGGGGGATGCTAGTGCTTGCAGCAGTTACATTCTGGTCGGTTAGGCGTTTCGTTGATCGCGCCGATAACGAGAAAGGCCCCGAATAGCGCGCAATCGCCGATGTCCACCTTCGACCCATTGCGGACATTAGGCTTGGGGTCGGCTGGGCCATGCACCAGCCTCGACTGCGGCGACCACTTCCCCAACCGTAACAGGGACGATTCTATCAGGCAGTCCCCAGCGCCGCATCACCCAGACCCACGCTGCGAGCAAAGCCACCCCTATGGCCACTCCCCAGAATGTGGACAGGCCAGCTACACCCGCGACCACGCCGCCAATGGCGGCAGCTAGGATCATGGCCAGTCCATACCAGCACGAAAGCCCCTCTGGCCCGAAGTGTTCATTCCAATGCTCGTGGAGGTGGTCAGGTCTGTCCCGAACTGCTCGTGCACGCTGTTGAAGCAGTCCACGGCGTCGTCCCCGTCCATGCCAAGGTCTTGGAGCAACCGTTGTGAAAGGTGGACCTTTTCACGGGCAAGGCCGCGCTCGTGAGCAACGAGCTCAATTACTTCGGATGGGTGGTCGCGCCTTGCTATAGCCCACGCTCGCCCATTCAATTGCACTTTGGCAATGTCCGCTTTCCACCCAAAGCAGACGTTAGGCCTCTGTCTGCTTTCCACCCATTGCAGACAATAGCCCGGGCGAACACTAACCTTTATCCGAAGGGCGAATACTCCGGCACCGTGTTCTTACGGCGGCGACATTCAACATCCTGGCGGACGTAATCGGCGAACCAAACACGGCTCTTCCCGTTGCCTTGCGCCCAATCACCTTCCTCACAACGGCTATAGCCATGGGCGGTCATGTATCGCGTAATGATGGACTCACCATACGCCGCACTCAGGAAGAAGCCGCCTCCAATGATGGCGAAGATTGGCAAAAGGGCCTTCCCGCACTTCGACATATCGAACCGAATGCCGAAGAGGCGGCACAAGCCCACACCCGTGAGCCAAACGATGACTATGGTGGGAAACAGCAGGCTGTTCTCATCAATGTCCAGAACAGGTGGCTTGGAGGGAACGGACAAGAGCGCCGACAACACTGAGTAAATTCCGCCCCTCTCTGTGTATCAGGACAAGACCTCCAACAGGGAGAAGAATGCGACCGCTATGAGGCCGACGATTAGATTGACGCCCTTTGAGACCGATTTGGCCTCAGCTACCGGTGGTCCCTCAAGGCTATCACGCTGACGGAATATCCCCATGGCGGGAGCTTAACGGCGAAGCGGCAGCTTTCCACCCATTCCCGCCGCGACCGCTTTCGGTCCATTGGACATTCACCTCGGCGCTCAATTTCGCCACAGTGACCGCCATGCGGCTGCTTTCCACTTTACTTATCGTGCTAGGCGCCGCGCTTGGCGCTCTCGGTTGCCTAGCCGCCTTGGGTCAGCACAGTCTGCTCGCCGTTCCCGTTGGTGCTTGGTTCGGTGTCGGCGCTGCCGCCATTTCCGTCGGCCTCCTCTTGCGGGGGAGGACTATTACCGCCCGAGACTAATGTCCGCTTTCCACCCAAACCGGACCCTCACTCCGACTTTTCAACCTTTTGCTTCGCCACCTTTGCGTAGCTGCGCTTCCCAGCCGGCCTCGTGCTCGTCCGCGTCGTGCTCGCGCTGGCCTCCTTTAAACTGTCAGCCTGTGATCTCTTCGGACGCCGCCCACACCGCAAGCTCGCTTCCCGCCGGGTCGACAAACTGGAACCGCCGGCCACCCGGAAAGGCAAAAATCGGCTTGGCGATCGTGCCGCCGGCCTTGACCACCGCGTCGAGCGCGGCCTCGAGGTCGTCGACCCGGATCACCGGCAGCGGCGCGGCGAGCGCTTCATGCGGCTGGCCGTTCAGCCCGACGTCCGTCGTGCCGTTGGTCGTCGCCGCATAATCGGGCCCGTAATCGGTGAAGCTCCAACCGAACGCTTTGGCATAAAAACCCCGCGTCAACTCATGCGCGGTAGCGCTCGGCAGTTCGACATAATCGATGCGTGCATCGGGCATCGGCGGCCTCAGTACCGCCGGATCAGCCCCGCGAGCCGGCCCTGGATCTGCACCTGATCGGGCCGATAGCGTTGCGGCTCGTAGTGGCGGTTGGCGGGGTCGAGGCGGATCATGCTGCCTTCGTGGCGGAAGGTTTTCAGAGTCGCCTCGCTGTCGTCGATCAACGCGACGACGATCTCGCCGTCGCGCGCCGTGTCGACCTTGCGAATGAGGGCAAAGTCGCCGTCGAGAATGCCTTCCTCGACCATCGAATCGCCCGACACCTCGAGCGCATAATGCTCGCCCGGGCCAAGCAAGGCGGCGGGCACCGCGAAACCTTCGCTGCCCTGGAGCGCCTCGATCGGCGTACCGGCGGCGATCTTCCCGTGCAGCGGGATTTCGACGGTGTCGTTGGCGGGCATACGTGAGGCCGCCCGGGGAGCTGCGGCGGCCGCGGAAGCGATCGCGGCAACCGCGCTGTTCGCTTCGGGGATTTTGATGATTTCCAGTGCCCGCGCGCGGTTGGGCAGGCGGCGGATGAACTTGCGTTCCTCGAGCGCCGAGATCAGCCGGTGGACTCCCGATTTGGACTTGAGGTCGAGCGCCTCGCGCATCTCGTCGAAGCTTGGGCTAACCCCAGTCCGGCCAAGGCGGCCGTGGATGAACATCAGCAGTTCGTGCTGCTTGGCGGTGAGCATCTTGCGGTCACTCCATTCGTGGTCCGGAGGAACGAACGGAGAACGTGTAGGCAACGAAGCGGCGCTCGTCAAGCGCCGTTCTCATCATAGTCTTGGACGTCCTCAAATCAGCTGCCGCTGATCCTCCTCTTCGCCGCCGCGATCGCGCTGTCGTTGCGCTTCACGCCCATCGCCTGGCGCGCGGCGGCGAGGAATTGGCTCGCATATTCTTCCGAAACCGCTTTCTGGAATTCGCTTTGGACCTGGGCAATCAGCAACGGTCGGGTGCGGGCATCGGCGGCAACGATGCGGTTGACCTTGACGATCGAAAAGCCGCGCTGTTGGGGGTCGGGGACAATGCGGCTTTTGCCGGCGCCAAGCGTGAACAGCATGCGGATCGCCGCCGGGACCTTGTCGCCCAGTTGGGACAGGTCGAGCCGGCGGGCACCGACTGGCCGAACCGGTGGGAGGGCGACGCCGGCTTCGGCAACCGCCTTGGCGAGCGGCACGTTGCGCGCGACCTTGGCGGCGATGGCGACGGCGACGGCTCGCGCCCTCTGGACAGCCTGGTGATCGACCCAGTCGGCGGCAATTTGCGCGCGAATCGTCGCAAGCGGGGCGGGGGCCGCCGCGACAATCCGGGCCGGTGCGACGAGCACATAGCCCGCGTCCTTGGCCAGCGGCTCGACCACCGGATCATCGTCCTGGGTCAGCTCGAAGCCGCCCTTGAGCGCCGTCGCGAATTCCGCCGGCAAGCGGTACGCAGCATTGTCGCGCGCCTCGCCGCTCGCCGTAATCAGCGGCGTTTCGATGATCGCCAGCTTCGCCTGGGCCGCGGCCTCGGCGTAATTGCTGCCCCCGGAAATAGCATCTTCGACCTTGGTGACGAGGTCGGTCAGCGCTTCCTTGCGCTTGTCGGCCGTCAGTTTGGCAGCGATTTCGCCGTGGGCGGCGGCGAGGGTCTTGCCGCCTTCGCGTTTGACCGCATCCACCTTAACGACGTGCCAGCCGAGGTCGGACTGGATCGGGCCGACGATCGCTCCGGCCTGGGCCGAAAAGGCCGCGGCGGCGACCGGGCCGCCGGCCAGCGCTGCAAATTCCGCGCGGGTCTGCGGTCCGACCGAAATGTCGGCGGCGCTAAGCCCGGCCGGCGCTGCAGCGGCGACAAAACTCGCGCCGCCGCGAGCCCGCGTTGCGATCGCATTGGCGGTGTTTCGGTCTTGCACCACCGCCTGGCTGAGCACGCGGATGTCCTTGGCGCCGTAGGTCGCCTGGTTGGCATTGTAGTAAGCGGCAATTTCAGGTTCGGTCGCATTCACTGCGGCGACTTGCTCCGGGCCGATCTTGGCAAAGCGCAGCGCCCGTTGCTCGGGCACCATGTAGTGGTTGAGGTTGGCCGAATAAAAACGCTGAAGGTCGGCGTCGGTCGGATTGAGCCCGGCTTTGAACAGGGTGATCGGGACGATGGCGACATCGCCTTGGCGCGCTTCGAGCAGCATCGACGCATAAGGCGTTGCAAACCCGACCGGCACCCGCGCGTTGGTCGCCACCGGGGTCAGCAACATTCGCTGCAGGGCCGAGCTGCCGATCAACTGGCGCACTTCCGGGTCGGTCAGCCGCTCCTGGGCGAGGAAATTCCGGTAGCCGGTCTCGCTGAACTTGCCGTCCAGTCCCTTGGCGCCCGGGATGTTGGCGATTTCCGCATCGACCAGCCGCTTGGACAAAGTGAAGCCAAACTTGTCGGCAAATGCCTGCAAGGTCTTTTGGTCGATGAGGCTGGCCAGGATCGGCTCGAAATCGGCCGATATCGCCGAATAGGCCGCTTCCGGATTTTGCTGCCGGACATCGGCGAGGCGGCGCTCCATCGCGCGCGAGAAGTCGCGGTCGCTAATCTGCTGGCTGCCGACCTTGGCCAGCGTCGAGCTGTTCATGCCCCCGCTGCCCGAGCGCAAATTGGCAACATCGCCCAACGCGAACGAGGCCAGGATCGCCGCGACGAACAGGACCATAATGATCGACCCGACCGTCGATTTCGACAGGCGGCGGAAGGAAGCAAGCATGGATATTTCGGCCTTCGGGAGAGTGAGCCGCCGCTTTAGGGGCCGGTGCGCCGCGCATCAAGGCGGGCAAGCTTCCCCAACCTTGGCAACATGGCTAGGGCTCGCGTCGCGAGGGGAGCAGAATGGTGCTGAGAAAGCTGGTTGCCGGAAACTGGAAGATGCACGGCGTCGCCTCCGACCTCGATCAGGTCGAGGCGATTGCGCAGGCGTCGCGACAGCTTGCCTCGGTCGATGTTGCGCTGTGCTTGCCGATGACCTTGATCGAGCGCGCGGTTTGCCGCGTTCCCCGGTTCGCGATCGGCGCGCAGGACGTGCATTTCGCCGAGAAAGGCGCCCATACCGGCAACGCTTCGGCGGCGATGCTCAAGGACGCCGGCGCCAGCCTGACGATTGTCGGCCACTCCGAACGCCGCCAGACGCACCGCGAGAGCGATGACGAGGTCAAAGCCAAAGCCGAGGCGGCGCTGGCGGCTGGCCTGCGGGTTATCGTCTGTGTCGGCGAGAGCCTCGACGAGCGCGAAGCCGGCCGCGCCGTGGCTATTGTTTCGGCGCAATTGCACTCGTCGCTGCCTCACGCAGAGGCTGGAACCGCCGCACTGGCCATCGCTTACGAGCCCATCTGGGCGATCGGCACGGGCAAGGTCGCGTCGAGCGCCGACATTGCGGAAATGCACGCGGCGGTCCGGCAACGCCTCGAAGCCGCCTACGGTGACGACGGCAACCAGGTCCGCATTCTCTACGGTGGCTCGGTCAATGCTGCCAACGCGGCGGAGATTTTCGCGGTGGCTAACGTCGATGGTGCGCTGGTCGGCGGGGCCAGCCTCAAGGCGGCGGATTTCCTGCCCATCGTTGAAGCCGCCGCCGCCGGTTGAAGCAGCTCGGCCGATCGCCTAGATGCGCCGCGACCCTAATTTCCTGAAAGCTTCGCCATGTTCACCTTCCTGCTGATCGTTCAGACCGTCATTGCCGCGACGCTGGTCGCCGTGATCCTCATGCAGCGATCCGAAGGCGGCGGGCTGGGCGTCGGCGGCAGCTCGTCGGGCTTTATGACCGCGCGCGGAGCGGCCGATTTCCTGACCCGCTCGACGGCCGTGCTGGGGTTCTTGTTCGTCACTCTGTCGATTGCGCTGGCCGCTTATGCCGGGGTGCAGCGGGAGCCGACCAAGGTCGACACGTCGCTGGCCAACACGGTCGCGCCGGCGCCAGCTTCGCCGACCGTGCCGCTCGCCGGCCAACCTGCGCCTGGAACCGCTCCGGTAACCGTCAACCAGGCCGCACCGGTTCAAAATCAGCCGGCTTCAGTGCCGCTCGCCCAATAGCTTGCGCAGTAGTTTTCGGGTCACTGACAACTTTTTTGCGAATGGCGGCTTGCCCTTGGGGGCCGTCACACCCTAAGCCTCAACTCCCATGGCGCGGTTCATATTTGTCACCGGCGGCGTGGTCTCATCGCTCGGCAAAGGTTTGCTCTCGGCATCGCTGGGGGCATTGCTTCAGGCGCGCGGTTTTACCGCCAGAATCCGCAAGTTCGACCCCTATCTCAACGTCGATCCGGGGACGATGTCCCCTTATCAGCACGGCGAAGTCTATGTCACCGACGACGGCGCGGAGAGCGATCTCGACCTCGGTCATTACGAGCGCTTCACCGGAGTTGCCGCGAAGCAGTCGGACAATGTCACTACCGGCCGCATCTATCGCGACATCATCACCCGCGAACGCCGCGGCGATTACCTCGGCGCGACCGTCCAGGTCATTCCGCACGTCACCAATGCGATCAAGGAATTCGCGCTTAACGAGACCGACGACGTCGACTTCGTCATCTGCGAAATTGGCGGCACGGTCGGCGACATCGAAAGCCTGCCGTTCGTCGAGGCGATTCGCCAGCTGAGGAACGACATCGGCCGGGCGAATGGCGTCTTCGTCCACACGACGCTGGTGCCGTGGATCGCGGCGGCCGGCGAACTCAAGACTAAGCCGACCCAGCATTCGGTGCGTGAGTTGACCAGCCTCGGCATCCAGCCCGACGTCCTGCTGTGCCGGGTCGATCGGCCGCTGCCCGACAGCGACCGGGCGAAAATCGCTTTGTTCTGCAATGTCGCCCAGTCGGCCGTCATTCCAGCGCTCGATGCGCGGTCGATCTACGACGTGCCGCTGCAATATCATGCGGCGGGATTGGATGACGAAGTCCTCAAGGCGTTCGGGATCGAGGACGCTCCGGCGCCTGACCTGACCCGCTGGCACGACATCATGGACCGGCTCGACCATTATGAGGGCGAAGTGAATATTGGCGTCGTCGGCAAGTATGTCGGGCTTCCGGACGCTTATAAAAGCTTGAGCGAAGCCTTGGTCCACGGCGGCCTCGCCAATCGCGCCAAGGTCAACATTCGCTGGCTTGACGCGCAGCTGTTCGAGCATGACGATGCGACGCTTGCCGCCGAGCTGGAGCCGCTCCACGGCATTCTCGTGCCCGGCGGGTTCGGCGAGCGCGGCAGCGAGGGCAAGATCGCCTCCGTCACCTTCGCCCGCGAACGCAAGGTGCCATTTTTCGGCATCTGCCTCGGCATGCAGATGGCGTGTATCGAGGCGGCCCGGAACCTGGCCGGCATTGCCGAAGCCTCCACCACCGAGTTTGGCGAGACGAGCGAACCCGTCGTCGGCCTGATCACCGAATGGATGAGCGAAGAGGGGCTGCAACAGCGCGCCGTCGACGGCGATCTTGGCGGCACCATGCGACTGGGCGCCTATCCCGCCAAGCTCAATGGCAACAGCGTCGTCCGCAGCATCTACGGTGAAGATCAAATCAGCGAGCGCCACCGCCACCGCTACGAAGTCAACGTTCATTACCGCGAGCCGCTGGAGAAGGGCGGCCTGCTATTCTCGGGCATGTCGCCCGACGGCCAGCTTCCCGAAATCGTCGAGCGGCCCGACCACCCATGGTTCATCGGCGTCCAGTTCCATCCCGAGCTGAAAAGCCGGCCGTTCGCCCCGCATCCATTGTTCGCCGGCTTCATCAAGGCGGCACTCGAGAAGTCGCGGTTGTTCTAGCGCGTCAGGGAACAGCCGCCGCAGACGATGGTTGCGGCAAAGTCACGAATTGGGAAGGGTATCCGCCATGCTTATGACTATCGCAGCCGTCATTCTCGTCCTGTGGCTTCTCGGCGCGTTCGTCGTTCACGTCGGCGGCGCCCTGATTCACATCCTGCTGATCGTCGGCGTCATCGTCTTGGTGATGCACTTCGTGCGTGGCCGCCGAACGATCTAGCCTCGTCGCTCTGTTGCCCGAGGGCGCCCGTCGCCGCCCTCGGACTCCGCCCGGGTCTGACCGCCTCGGCCGCCATTGCCGTGCACGTTGACCGCTCTTAAATGCCGCTCATGACGAACAGCATGTCCACTCGGGTCGCGATTCTCGGCTCCGGCCCGGCGGGCCTGACCGCCGCCATCTACGCTGCCCGCGCGGGCCTAAGCCCGGTCGTCATCCAGGGGATCGTGCCCGGCGGCCAGCTAACCACGACGACCGACGTCGAGAATTACCCTGGCTTTCGCGATGTCATCCAGGGGCCGTGGCTGGTCGAGGAAATGCAGGCGCAGGCCGAACATGTCGGCACCAAGATGGTTTGGGACCATATTTCTGTGGTCGATCTGTCGCGCCGGCCGTTCCGCCTGACCGGCGACAGCGGCACCGTCTACTCGGCCGACACGCTGATCATTGCCACCGGCGCGCAGGCGCGCTGGCTGGGCTTGCCGTCCGAAGAACATATGAAGGGCAGGGGCGCGTCGGCCTGCGCGACCTGCGACGGCTTCTTCTACCGCGGCAAGAAGGTCGCGGTCATCGGCGGCGGCAATACCGCGGTCGAGGAGGCGATGTACCTGACCAACCACAGCCACGACGTGACTCTGATCCATCGCCGCGATTCGCTCCGCGCCGAAAAGATTCTTCAGGACCGGTTGTTCGCCAACCCGGCGATCAAGGTGATCTGGAGCCACGAAGTCGCCGAATTCGTCGGCGGCGGCGATCCCGAGGTGCTGGTCGGGCTCGATATCCGCGATACCCGAACCGGGGCGATCAGCCGGGTCGACGCCGACGGCGCCTTCGTGGCGATCGGCCATTCGCCGGCGACCGAGCTGTTCGCCGGCAAGGTCGCGCTCGACAAGGATGGCTATATCGAGGTCGAAGACGGCTCGACCGCGACCAACGTGCCGGGGGTGTTCGCTTGCGGAGATGTGATGGACAAGATCTACCGCCAGGCCGTGACCGCGGCGGGCACCGGCTGCATGGCCGCGCTCGACGCCGAGAAATATCTCGCCGCCCAGGAATTCGAGGCCATGGCCGCCGAGTGAATTAGCCGAGCGTCTTCCGCTTGGCGAAGGCCAGCAGGCGCCCGAAGCTTTCGAAGTCCTCGGCCTCGACGTCGTGATCCTCGATCAGCACCGCGAACCGCTCCTCGAACGCGTTGAGGAAATTGGCCACCGCCAGCGAATCGAGCTCGGGCAGTGCGCCGAACAACAGCGTTTCATCGGTGAACCCCGCGACGCGCTCGGGGGGCAGCCCGAGCACCTCAGCGAGCAGTGCCCGCAGGGTCACCTCGACGGTTGCAGCCGTTGCTGCCTCTGCGGGTTGAGTCTTCGGCTGCACGGGCGCGCGCTAGCCAATGGACTGTCACGCGGCAAGCTTTGCGCTAGTACCGCGACGGAGTAAGCCCGGCCCATGGCGGCAGAACCCGATCCAACGCCGTTTCCACTCGATCATCTGCCGAGTCGCGGCGAACCCGATGCGCCGGCGCTTACATTCGGCCGGGAGACCCTTTCCTACGCTGAGCTGGAGCAACTGGTCGGACAGTCGGCGGCGGCTTTGCTCAGGCAGGGGCTCCATCCCGGTGATCGCGTGGCGAGCTGGATGGGCAAGACCGTGCTCGCTTGCGTGATGCCCTTGGCCTGCGCTCGGGCCGGTCTCGTCCACGTGCCGGTCAATGCGGTCCTGAAACGGTCGCAGGCCGCGCACATCCTCGCCGACAGCGGCGCCGCGCTGCTCATCGCCAACCAAACGCGGCTGGCAACCCTGGAGCGCGTCGATGCCCGCCTGATCGCCCTCGAAGACTGGCGGACCGGCGACGAAGCCTTGCCACCGTCCACAGCCAACCCGGATGACCTCGCGGCCCTGCTCTACACGTCGGGTTCGACCGGCCTGCCGAAAGGCGTGATGCTCAGCCACGCCAATTTGTGGCTCGGTGCGATCAGCGTCGCGCATTTCCTCGTTCTCTCGGCGAATGACCGCACGCTGGCGGTGCTGCCACTGGCGTTCGATTACGGCCAGAATCAATTGCTTTCGACCTGGGCGGCAGGCGGCCACACGATCGCCTTCGACTATCTTCTGCCCCGCGACGTGGTCCGCGCGATTGGACGCCATGACGTCACCTGCCTCGCCGGCGTCCCGCCTCTGTGGATCCAACTCTCGGAGGCCGATTGGTCGGGCGGCGAGGGCGCCAGCCTGCGAACTCTGACCAACAGCGGCGGCCATCTGCCGGCGCCGGTCGTGCGGCAACTGCGGGCGCTGTTTCCCGACGCGCGGCTGCACCTGATGTACGGCCTGACCGAGGCGTTCCGCTCAACCAGCCTCGATCCTGCGCTGGTCGATTCGCATCCGGACAGCGTCGGCACCGCCATTCCGTTCGCGGAGGTTTCGGTAGTCCGCGCTGACGGCAGCGAAACCGAGGCGGGGGAGGAAGGCGAACTGGTCCATCGCGGGCCGCTTGTCGCGCACGGCTATTGGCGCGATTCTGAGCGCACCGCTCTTCGGTTTCGCGATGGCGCGGTCTGGTCCGGCGACACGGTCGTCCGGGGCAAAGACGGACTGATCCGCTTTCGTGGCCGCGACGACGCGATGATCAAGGTCAGCGGCAACCGCTTGAGCCCAACCGAGATCGAGGAAGCGGCACTGGCGAGCGGCGCGGTCCGCGACTCGCTGGCGCTTGGCGTTGCCGACGACACGCTCGGTCAGGCAGTGCTCCTCGTCGCGGTTGCCAAGGGGGAGGACGCCGAGCCCCGGCTGCGGGCTTATTTCAAGGCAGAGCTTCCATTGTTCATGCATCCGCGCGAGATTGTCTGGCGGGACGCGCTGCCGCTCGGGGCCAATGGCAAGCTCGATCGGGCGGCGCTGGCGAGGGAATATCAATGAAAGCGATGGGCCCCATTCCAGACTGGTTCAGCACCGGCGACCACGCTCAGCTGAGGATCGGCGGCTGGTCCGCCGACGAGTTGATCGGTCAGGCCGGCGGCACGCCGCTGTTTGTCTATGACAATAACATCGTCGGCGCCCAGATTGCCCGCTTCCGGGCCGCTATGCCCGACGGGCTCGCGCTGCACTATGCCGTGAAAGCAAATTCCTATAGCCCGTTATTGAGATTTCTTGCGCGCTATGTCGAAGGCTTCGATATTGCCTCGTCGGGCGAGCTCGCGTTGCTCAAGCACGCCAAAGTCGACGGCCTGCCGATCAGCTTTGCAGGTCCCGGCAAGCGCGATGATGAAATCGAGAGCGCGATTGCCGCCGGGGTGACTCTCAACGTTGAAAGCGAGGGCGAAGCGGAGCGCGCGTTGGCCATCGCCGAGCTCGTCGGCCGCCGGCCGAAAATCGCCGTCCGGGTCAATCCGCCGTTCGGCATCAAGGGCGCCGGCATGAAGATGGGCGGGCTCGCCAGTCCGTTCGGCGTGGATGCGGAGCGCGCCCCCGAGCTGGTCCGGCGAGTGATCGATGGCGGGGCCGACTGGCGCGGGCTGCATATTTTCGCAGGTTCGCAGGTGCTTGCCGCGGAAGCCTTGATCGAAGCTCAACGCGCCAGCGTCGCCCTGGCCGGCGAGATTGCCGATGCCGCCGGAGCCGAGCCACCGCACGTCAACCTCGGCGGCGGCTTTGGCATTCCTTACTTCCCGGGCGACGAGCCCCTCGACATCATGTCGGTTGGCGCCGCGTTGGGCGAAACGCTCGTCAACGTCACGGATTCGCTCGCCAATACCTGCTTCGCCATCGAACTCGGCCGCTGGCTGGTCGGCGAGGCGGGCGTCTATTTGACCCGGATCATCGACCGTAAGGAAAGCGGCGGCCGCACCTTCCTGGTCACGGATGGCGGGCTTCACCACATGCTCGCCGCGAGCGGGAATTTCGGTCAGCTACTGCGCCGCAATTACCCGGTGGCCATCGCGGGACGCTTCGGTTCCACACCGGACGAAACGGTAACCGTCACCGGTTGCCTGTGCACGCCGCTCGATCTTTTGGCCGACGAAGTCTCGCTGCCGCATGCCGAGCCGGGCGACGTCGTCGCGATTTTCTGCGCCGGCGCCTACGGCCTGTCCGCCAGTCCGCAGTCATTCCTCAGCCACCCCCCGGCGAGGGAAGTGCTCGTCTAGGGATAGATCGCTTCGACGAAGTAGAGCCCGTCGGGCGGCGCGTTTAAACCGAGTGCGGCACGATCGCGGGCCTCGAGGGCGGCCTGGATGTCGGTCGGCGCCCACTGGCCCCGCCCGACCATCACCAGGCAGCCGACCATCGAGCGCACCTGGTGATGGAGGAAGCTGCGCGCCGCGGCCTCGATCACGACATGCTCGCCGTCGCCGATGACATCGAGCATGTCGAGCGACTTGACCGGGCTGTTCGACTGGCATTGGGCCGAGCGGAACGTGGTGAAGTCGTGCGTTCCAACGAGCATCGCCGCGCCCTCGGCCATCGCCTCCAGATCGAGGCGAGTGGGGATGTGCCAGACGCGCCCGCGCTCGATGGCCGGCGGCGGGCGACGGTTCAATATCCGATATTGATAGCGCCGCCCAATGCACGAAAAACGCGCGTGCCAGTCGTCGAGGACTTCGCTGGCGGCGAGGATGGCGATGGGGTCCGGCCTCACCAGCGCATTCAAGCCGTCCCGCAAGCGGTGGGCGGTGAAAGGTTTTGCGATATCGACATGCGCGCTCATCGCCAGCGCGTGGACGCCCGAATCGGTCCGCCCGGCGCCGTGAACGCTGGCCTGCTTGCCCGTCATGCGGAAGATCGCCGCTTCGATTTGGCCCTGGACTGAGGGCCCCTCGGCCTGCCGCTGCCAGCCCATGAACGGGCCGCCGTCATATTCGATCGTCAGCCGCCAGCGGGTCACGGCAGGATCGTGTCAACGGCGATCTGAAAACCGCGCAACAACTCCCCAGGCGTCATTGGCGCACGCCCTGCGCGCTGGACGATGAGCGGGCGAATTGCGCCTTCACCGGCGGCAATCGTCAATTGCTCATCGAGTACCTCTCCGGCTGTGCCCGAGCCCCCAGCAAGTTCGGCATGAAGAACCTTGACCCGTTCGCCCCGCGCTTCGAGCCAGGCGCCCGGAGCGGGAGCAAAGGCCAGCACTTGCCGCACGATCGCCTCGGCCGACTGCGTCCAGTCGATCCGCGTCTCGGCCTTTTCGACCTTGGTCGCGTAGGTGACGCCTTCTTCGGGCTGAGCCGCCGCGGGCCCCGGGGCTGCGAGCCACTCTAGCAAAGCCTCGGCGCCTAATATGCCAATTCTTTCCGTGACTTGTCCGCCGTTCTTTCCGTCGATAGCAAGCTCGCGCTGAAGGAAAATCGGTCCCGTATCGAGCCCTTCCTCCATCCCCATGATGGTCACGCCGGTCGTCTCGTCGCCAGCCAGGATCGCCCGCTGGATCGGCGCGGCGCCCCGCCAACGCGGCAGCAGCGACGCATGGACGTTGATGCAGCCCGCCTTGGGTGCTTCGAGGATCGGCCTGGGCAGGATCAGTCCATAAGCCGCGACTACCGCGAGATCGGCGTCGAGCGCTCGAAACCGCGCCTGCTCCTCTTCTGATTTCAAGCTGCTCGGAGTTCGGACCTCAATCCCAAGCGCTTCCGCGCGCAGTTGCACCGCTGTCGGCCGGGGCGCTTTACCGCGACCCGCCGGGCGCGGCGGCTGGCTATAGACCGCCGCCAGCTCGTGGCCCGCGCCCACCAAGGCATCGAGGCTCGGGACCGCAAACTCCGGGCTGCCCATGAAGATGATCCGCATGCGCACGCCTATGGCCGAGACTTGCCCCCATGGCCAAGCGCCCTATGGAATTGGCGTCATGGCATCCGAGCACATCGAAGCCTTGTCGCAGGCGCTGGCGCGGCTTCCGGGCCTCGGCCCGCGCTCCGCGCGGCGGGCGGTGCTGCACCTGATGAAACGCAAGCAAACGGCGCTTGAGCCGCTGCTGGCGGCGCTCCAGGATGTGGCGGCGCGCCTGTCGACCTGCTCGACTTGCGGCAACCTCGACACGTCGGATCCGTGCGCCATCTGCAAGGACGCGCGCCGCGACGACCGGCTGCTGTGCGTCGTCGAGGAAGTCGCCGACCTGTGGGCGCTCGATCGCTCGCGGCTGTTTCCGGGCCGCTTCCACGTGCTCGGCGGGCGCTTGTCGGCGCTCGAAGGCGTGCGGCCCGAGGATCTCGGCATCGACACTTTGGTTGGGCGGGTTGCTGCCGGCGGAATCGACGAAGTGGTGCTGGCGATGAACGCCACACTCGAAGGGCAAACCACCGCTCACTACCTTGCCGAGCGGCTCGAGAAATTCCCGATTCGCCTGACCCAACTGGCCCACGGCCTGCCGGTCGGCGGTGAACTCGACTATCTCGACGAAGGCACGCTCGCCCAAGCGCTCCGAGCCCGTCGCCCGATTGCTTGATCGCACCTCCCTTGCAGGGAGGGGCGGAGAATCCTAAATTACCCCCATGGCCATTTTGCCCATCGTCGAGGTCCCCGACCCGCGCCTGCGCCAGATCTCCGCGCCAGTGGAGAAGGTGACCGCCGAAACGCGCGCATTGATCAGGGACATGTTCGAGACGATGTACGACGCGCCCGGCATCGGGCTGGCGGCGATCCAGGTCGGCGTTCCCATCCGCGTCGTGGTCATGGACCTTCAGGAGCCCGAGGAAGAGGGGGGCGAGCCGGTCAGCGACCCGCGGGTGTTCATCAATCCCGAGATCGTCCAATCGTCCGAGGACGAGGTGCCCTATCTCGAGGGCTGCCTGTCGGTGCCCGACCAATATGCCGAGGTCGACCGGCCCGACCATATCCGCGCCCGCTGGCTCGACGAGAACGGCAAGCAACATGAGGAGCAGCTCGACGGGCTGCTGGCGGTCTGCCTGCAGCACGAGATGGACCATCTCGAAGGCGTTCTCTTCATCGACCATCTGTCGCGGCTGAAACGCGAGATGGTCCTCAAGAAGCTCGCCAAGCTCCGCAAAGAGCGTGGCTTAAAAGCCGCTTAGGCCGGCTCCACCAGCGATAGCGCCGCATTGCGGCAATCCTCGGCGCATTCTCGGCACATGATCGCGCACAGCTTGCAATGCTCGTGGTCATGCTTGTCGCATTCGGCGGCGCAGGCGTCGCAAACCCGGGCGCACAGTTCGAGCATTTCCTTCAGCACCGTTTCGTTCGAGCCGCTGCGGCGCAGGCCCAGCGTAGTGGTCGCTTCGCAGACATCGGCGCAGTCGAGGCAGACGCGGATGCACTGGGTCATGTCCATCGGCTGGGCCGAACAGGCGTCCGCGCACGACAGGCACATCTTGGCGCAATACATCGCATGATGGACGGCATCGCCGAGCGGCTGGTTGACGTGCCCCTCGGCGGCGGGATGGAGCGCGATCATCTTGCGGATGGACATGTTTCTTCCTTCGGGATGGGGTCGGGCAGGCGGTATCGCAAGCACACCGCTTGAGCAACGCCGACGTGCAAGCTAGGTTCGCTATTCGTTCCTGTGGAGTGGTGTGATGAATCCGGTGATTGCAGTCGTGTTGGCGCTTGCCGCTCTGGTGGTTGGCCTCGCGCTCGGTTGGTTTGCGGCGTCGCGCGGGGCTAGCCAAGGAAGCGAACGGGCCGAACAGCTGCAGAAACTCCTCGACGCCGTGACCGGCGAGCGCGACGAGGCCCTCCGCGCGAAAGCTGCGCTTGAGGCTGACATCCGCAATTTCGACGCGCGCATGGCCGATTTGCAAAAATCGCGGGACCAGCTCGTGGTCCAGTTTCGCGAGATCGGCGACCAATTGCTTGAAAAGGCCCACAAGGATTTCCTCGCCAAAGCGGATGATCGCATGGCCAAGGCTGACAAAGAGCAATCGACCAAGCTTCAGTCGCTGCTTCAACCGGTCGAGGCGACCCTCAAGCGTTACGAAGAGAAGTTGCAGACCGTCGAGAAGGAGCGGGTCGACCATTACGCCGGCCTGCGCGAGGCGGTCGAACTGGTGCGCACCGGCCAGGGTCAGGTCCGCGACGAAACTCGCAATCTGGTCAACGCCCTGCGCTCGTCGCCCAAGGCGCGCGGGCGGTGGGGCGAGCAGAGCCTCAAGAATGTCCTCGAGCAGGCCGGCCTCAGCCCCTATGCCGACTTCCGCACCGAAGTGTCGGTCGACGGCGAAGACGGCAAGCTGCGCCCCGATGTCGTCGTCCGGCTACCCGGCGGGCGCCAGCTGATCATCGACGCCAAATGCTCTTTGAATGCCTATCTCGACGCCTGCGACGAGGTCGACGAGGACAAGCGCGCGGCGTGCATTCGCGCCCACGTCATGTCGATCCGCAACCATGCCCAACAGCTCGGCTCCAAGGCTTACTGGGCGCAGTTCGGCGATTCGGCTGACTACGTCGTGATGTACATCCCGGGCGAGCATTTCCTGACCGCCGCGCTCGAACAGGACGACGGGCTGTGGGACTGGGCATTCGAGCGCCGCGTATTGTTGGCGACGCCGACCAATCTGGTCGCCATCGCCCGCACCGTGGCGAGCGTCTGGCGGCAGGAGACCCTCAACGAGGCCGCGGATGAAATTGCTAGCCTTGGCAAGGAATTATATTCGCGACTTGCGACCATGGCTGAACATATGAGCCGGATGGGTAAGAACCTCGCCACGGCCAACACTGCCTACAATCAGATGGTCGGCAGCTTCGAAAGCCAGGTGTTCACTCAGGCGCGGCGTTTCGAGGCCTTGGGGGCGGGCAGCGCCAAAGTGATCGAGAGCCCGCCGATGGTCGAGGCGAGCCCGCGGCCGCTGACCAAGCTGGCGGCGGCAACGGCGGAAGAGGACTCGCCTCAGCTCGCCGCCGAGTGAGTTCATAACCAAACAGGTTCTTTTCGCCTGCGATGTGATGTGGGATTTCGTTTGAGAGGGATGCGACTCGGGCCTGTTTCCCGAGGCTCTTTGGACGGTTGGAGATATGCGCGGCGGTGGCGAGCCGGCCACCTTTCTCGGGTGGTGAGGTCCCCAAAGTTTACGAAACGGACGAAACCGACAACCCCCCGGATTCAACTTTCCCTTTGAGCGCTGCCTGTGCTGCGCCGCAGCCTAAAGCCCGCCGCAGCCGTTGAAGCGGCGGCCGTCGACGTCGACCTGGACTTTGTCGGGGTAAGTGCGGTCGCTCATCCCGTCACTGCACTGGGCGTGGACGATGTTCACGTTCAGGCGCGGCGTTTGGTAAATCTCGCCGGCGATGCCGACGATCACCGGCGGGGTCGGCTGGGCGACGCGCGCATTGCTGCCGCGATCGGTGAAGATCATCTGGCGCGGGTCGATGGTCAGGTCCCAGAACGGCTCAGTCCCGACCGCATGATAGACCCCGCCCGGCGGATTAGGGGTGATTGGCGGAGCCGGCGGCGGCGGTCCGTAGCAACCGGTGAGCAGGGCGAAGGAAGCGAGTGCAAGAAGTTGTTTCATAGCTGTATCAAATCCCAACCTCGCTTGCTGTTCCGTCATCCACGCCAGCTCGCTTTGACCTGGAACGCCATCACCGCCGCCGCCACCGCCGCGTTGAGGCTGTCGGCGCGCCCGGCCATCGGAATCTTGACCAGTAGGTCGCACGCCGCCCCATAGTCCGCTGGCAAGCCCTGCTGCTCATTGCCGATCAGCAGGAAGCATGGGGATTGATATTCGGCATCGAGATAATCGCTGGTCGCGTTCAGGCTGGTCCCGACCAATTGCCCAGGCCCGCTGCGCAGCCAAGAGAGAAATTCGTCCCAGCGAGCCGTCGCGATGCTTTGCGTGAACACCGCGCCCATCGACGCCCGCACCGCCTCGACAGAGAAGGGATCGGCGCAGTCGTCGACCAGTATCAGCCCGCCGGCGCCGACCGCGTCGCCGGTCCTCAGGATGGTCCCGAGATTGCCGGGATCGCGCAACGCCTGCGCGACGATCCACAGCGGCGCTGAGCTTCGGTCGACAACTTCCAAAGACGTTTCCGGCTGCCGGTACGCGCCGAGCAGCATCTGCGGATTGTCCTTGCCCGACATCTTGGTGAGGATATCCGGCGTCGTCTCGATCGCCTCGCCGCCGGCGGCTTCGGTCGCGGCGATTATCTCGGCAGCGAGCGGATGTCCCGTGCTCGCCGACGAAAACGCGATGACTTCCGGCAAGCGGCCGCTGTCGCGCGCTTCGGCAATGATCCGCAGGCCTTCGGCCAGGAACAGCCCTTCCTCGCGCCGCGCCTTCTTGTCGCGCAACGAGCGCAGCCGTTTGACCGTGGCGTTCGAGTAAGAGGTTATGTGGCGGGACATCAATCCTCGCCGAAGCGCTCCTCGACCAGCGCGGTCAGCTTTTCCAGCGCTTGCTCGGCGTAAGCACCATCGACGTGGATGATGATGCTGTCGCCCTTGGCCGCGCCCAGCATCATCAAGCCCATGATCGATGTGCCGCACACTCGGCTGCCGTCCTTCTCGACCTCGATGACGGCGTCGAGCCCGCTGGCCATGGTGACGAATTTCGCGCTTGCTCGCGCGTGCAGGCCGCGCTGGTTTTCGATCCGGACTTCTTGGCTGACTGCGGTCAAGCCGCGGCTTCCCCAAGGATCTCGGAGGCGACTGAGATATATTTGCGACCGGCCTCGCGGGCCGCGGTCACCGCCGCATGGACGCCCATCACCTTGCGCGCACTTTCGAGCCGGATCAGCATCGGCAGATTGACGCCGGCGATGACTTCGATGTTCTCGCTTTTCATCAGGCTGATGGCGAGATTCGACGGCGTCCCGCCGAACAGGTCGGTGAGAATGATCGCGCCGCCGCCGAGATCGACCTGCGCAATCGCCTCGGCAATGTCCTTGCGCCGCGCTTCCATGTCGTCGTCGGGGCCGATGCAGATCGCCGCGATCTGCTCCTGCGGCCCGACGACATGCTCCATCGCGGTGATGAACTCAGCCGCGAGGCGGCCGTGAGTCACCAGCACCAGTCCAATCATTCGGTCAACTCGCCTCCACTGACCCTCGCTCGGCATTTTCCTCGATTATGCTGCCCGGCGGGGAGCTGAGATCCCGGTGCCGGACATTCGGAGAAAAGCCCGCTGTTCGCAATCGTTCCGCCATTTCAACGGCCGCGGCGACGGATCGATGCCGCCCCCCGGTGCAGCCGAACGCCACGGTCAGATAGGTTTTGCCGGCGGCCCAGTAGCGGGGAATCCAGTCGATGAGAAGCGCCTCGATGCGGTCCATGGCCGGACCCCAGGCCTGATCTTGCTGGATATAGGCGCGGACCGCTGCGTCGAGACCGGTCATTGGCCGTAGGTCCTCGACCCAATGCGGGTTGGCGATGAAACGCAGATCGAACACCAAATCGGCGGTCCGCGACATGCCCCGCGCAAAGGCAAACGATGTGATCGTCACGACCGGCTGGGAGAGATCGCCGCCATAGCGCCGCCGCAGTTCGTCGCGCAGATCCGCGGGCGACAGGTCGGTAGTGTCGAGGACGTGTTCGGCCGCGCTTCGCAGCGGTGCGGTGAAGCCGCGCTCGCGGGCGATGCCGTCTTCGGCCGGGCGATCGGGCGCCAGCGGATGGCGTCGGCGCGTCTCGTCGTAGCGCCGTATCAACTCGGCCCCCGAGCAGTCGAGATAGAGGATTTGTGGAGCGACGCCGTCGATCGAATGGACGATGGCCGGCAAGGCGGCGGGGTCGAAGCCGCGGCTGCGTGCGTCCATCCCGACCGCGATCGGCACCTGGCGGCCGCCGATCAGGCCCTGGTCGACATAGTTCTTAAGCATCAGCGCTGGGAGATTTTCGACGCAGTCCCACCCCATGTCCTCTAGCGCATCGAGGACGGTCGACTTGCCAGCCCCGGACATGCCGGTGACGAGCAGCAGTCGCGGCCGGGAACCTTCACCCTGGCGCTTGTCGCTCACTGGAGCTTGAGGCCCATTCGATCGAGCGCGACCGCGACCTTGGAAGGCGCGGACGCGGCCATTGCGTCGATGCTGATCAACGGCAGCGAAACCCCGAGGATCGGCCGCTCGCGGCTATCGTCCGGCAGCCGCTCGATGTCGCTGGTCAGCTCGACCAGCAAGGCGACCGGTGTGTCCCCGGCATGCTCCATCTCGACAATGCCGATGCCGCGGATTTCGAGCTTGCCGGCGATGTTGGCCGGCGCCGCGGCGATCAACCGCTCGTCTTCCCGGCGAACCAGGGTCTGGTCGTCGCTGACCAGCGTGAAACCGCGGTCGAGCAAACGCAGTGCCAGATCGGACTTGCCGGAGCCCGACGGGCCGCTGATCAAAACCGCGCGCCCTTCTTTGGCGACCGTCGTCGCGTGGACGGTCTCGGATGACAGGCGCGGCTGGCTCATGGCAGCGGAGCCCCCGGCAAACTGATGGTGAAGCGCGCGCCCGAAGGTGCGTCGTCGCGGTCCTGCACGTCAATCTCCCCGTCGTGGCCTTCGACAATTGCTCGGGCAATCGCAAGGCCAAGACCCGAATGGCGACCGAAATTCTCGCCCTCCGGCCTGACTGAGTGAAACCGGTTAAAGATCGCTTCACGGGCCTCGTCGGGAACGCCGGGCCCTTCATCGTCGATGCGAATCAGGACTTTATCGCCGACTCGAGTGGCGGCGATCTCGACCAGTCCTCCGGGCGGCGAGAAACTGATCGCATTGTCGATGATGGCGTTGATCGCTCGCGCCAGCCGATCGGGTTTGCCGAGCACTACGGCGCTCGCCCGGCGCGGCCTAGCAAAGGCAATGCGCGCATCCCGTTTTTCGCGGCGCGTTTCCCAGCTTGCCACCAATTGTTCGATCAATGGGCCGAGGTCGACGAATTCGAAGGTCGCTCGGGCAAGCTCGGCATCGGTGCGCGCCGCTTCGCTGATGTCGCCGATCAGCCGGTCGAGACGCACGACGTCATCCCGGGCGACTTCGATCAGCCGGTCGCGCAGCTTCGGGTCCTGGATCCGGTCAAGACTTTCGAGCGCCGACCTGAGCGAGGCCAACGGGTTCTTGAGCTCATGGGTAACGTCGGCGGCAAACGCCTCGATATTGTCGATCCGCTGCCTTAGCGACTGGCTCATGTCCGATATGGCTCTGGCAAGGAGGCCGATCTCGTCGGTTCGCGAAGGAAGGCGCGGAACCTTGACCTCTCGCGCTCGGCCCAGCCTGACGCGATGAGCCGCCAGGGCCAGGCGGCGCAACGGGCGGACGATGGTTCTGGCCAGGAATAGCGACAGCAGGATGGAAAGGATCGTCGCCATCGTCATCGCGATGACGAGCGCCGAGCGCTGGCTGCGCACGGTTCGGGTAAAGCTGCGATCGTTTTCGGTAATCAGCAGGACCTGATCGCCGACCGCGGCTGCCGCCGAGAAAACGGGGGTCAGGTCGGGCGCATTGCGTACTTTTGTCGTGGCCGAGCCGCTCAATTGGGTTGCGTGGGCCTCGGGCCACGATTGCAAGCGGTCGATGGTTGGTTCCGCGAAGTCGCCCACCGGGCTCGCTCCGACCAAGGCGTTGAACGCGCGGTCGAGGGCGCGCGCCGCGTTCTTTTGCCAACCCTGCGATTGCGGATCGACTAGGCGATAGTTCGGGCCTGTCAGGCGCCAGCTGTCAGCGACCAATTGTCCATCCCGCGCATAGAGGCGAATCCGGCTGCCGGTCGACCGGCCGATTGAGCCCAGTGCAGGCGGCCTCGCGGCGGCTGGAATCTGGGTCAAGGCCGCTGCCGTCACCACGGCTTCCGACTTGGTTTGGCGAACGCGCTCCTTGCTCAGCCGGTTACGAAAGACGTCGAGGTAAATAATGCTGAGCGCCAGCAGCAGCAGGGTCAGGATGTTGACCGCGAGGATTCGGTGCGTGAGCGTCCACCGCCCCGACCAACTCAGCGCGAGGTCGCTCGTGTCACCGGTCTCAGTGGCGTCAGTCATCGTCAAAGCGGTAACCGACTCCGTATAGGGTTTCGATCGCGTCGAATTCGGCGTCGACGCTCCGGAACTTGCGCCGGATTCGCTTGATGTGGCTGTCGATTGTCCGGTCGTCGACGTAAACGTCGTCCTGATAAGCGATGTCCAGCAACTGGTTGCGGCTTTTGACCACGCCCGGCCGCTGCGCCAGCGCTTCCAGAATGATGAACTCGGTCACCGTCAGGGTGACCTCTTTGTCGGCCCACAGGACCTTGTGCCGCGCGGGATCCATGGTCAGCCTTTGGCGCACCAGCAATGGCGCTTCGCTCTCGTCTCTGGTCGCGCTGGCCGCGCCGATAGCGAGATCCTGGCGGCGCAGGATCGCCCGGATCCGCGCGATCAGCAACCGCTGGGAGAAGGGCTTGGCGATATAATCGTCTGCGCCCATCGCCAGGCCTAGCGCTTCATCGAGCTCGTCATCCTTGGAGGTCAGGAAAATGACCGGCATCGAACTCGTCTCGCGCAAGCGGCGAAGCAGGTCCATGCCGTCCATCCGCGGCATCTTGATGTCGAACACGCCCAGGTCGGCCGGGTTTTCGGCGAATGCCTTGAGCGCCGTGTCGCCGTCGGAATAAACGCGGGTGACGAAGCCCTCCGCCTGGAGGGCGATGGAAATCGACGTGAGGATGTTGCGGTCGTCATCGACCAGCGCAATCACTTGGCTCATCAATCGCCCTTGGCACAGCTTTGCAATGAACTTGCGGCTTAGCCAGCGGTTTGGCTTGAAACAAGCGGATCGGCCGCTGCTTTGACCCCGCGACTTCTTCGCGCTTATAGGCGCGAGGGGTAGCCGCATGGGCATTTTGGCAAAGGAAATGATCGAGTGACCGACCGGATTCCAAAGACCGGACTTGACGCGCAGGGCATCAGCACGGCCGCCGAGATCCATTGGAATCTGGCCACCGCGCCGCTGGTCGAGCATGCCGTTCGCCGCTCTGAGGGGCTGCTGGCCAAGGATGGGCCATTGGTCGTCCGTACCGGTCCGCACACCGGCCGCAGCGCCAACGACCGCTTCATCGTCCGCGACTCCACCACCGAAAGCACCGTCTGGTGGGGCAAAACCAACAAATCGATGGACGCCGCGGCGTTCGACCGGCTGCACCAGGATTTTCTCGACGCGCTCGGCACCAAGGACGTGCTGTTCGTGGCGGACCTGTTCGGGGGATCGGAGCCCGAACATCGCGTCCGAGTCCGAGTTATCAACGAGCTCGCGTGGCACAATCTGTTCATCCGCACCCTGCTGGTCCGGCCCGAGGCCGAAGACCTGGCGGATTTCGCGGCCGAATATACGATCATCGACCTGCCGAGCTTCAAGGCCGACCCGGCGCGCCACGGCTGCCGGAGCGAGACGGTGATCGCTGTCAATCTCGAGAAGAAGCTGATCCTGATTGGTGGCACCGCTTATGCCGGCGAAATGAAGAAGTCGGTGTTCGGCTTGCTCAATTTTCTCCTGCCGCCGGACGGCATCATGCCGATGCATTGCTCGGCCAATATCGGCCCGAACGGCGACACGGCGATTTTCTTTGGCTTGTCGGGGACCGGCAAGACGACGCTGTCGGCAGATCCCAACCGCACGCTGATCGGCGACGACGAGCACGGCTGGTCGGACACCCACGTCTTCAACTTCGAAGGCGGTTGCTACGCCAAGATGATCCGCCTGTCGGCCGACGCGGAGCCGGAGATTTTCGCTACCACCAAGCGCTTCGGCACGGTGCTCGAAAATGTCGTCATGGACCCGGTGACGCGCGAGCTCGATTTCGACGATGGCAGCTTGGCCGAGAACAGCCGCGGCGCTTACCCGATCGAGTTCATTCCCAATTCGTCCGACGACAATATGGGCCCGCTGCCCAAGAACGTGGTGATGCTGACCGCCGACGCGTTCGGGGTACTTCCGCCGATTTCGCGCCTGACGCCCGATCAGGCGATGTACCATTTCCTGTCGGGCTACACCGCCAAGGTCGCCGGGACCGAGATTGGCGTTACCGAGCCCGAAGCGACCTTTTCGACCTGCTTCGGAGCGCCGTTCATGCCGCGCCACCCGTCGGTCTACGGCAATCTCCTCAAGAAACGGATCGCCGAAGCGGGAGTCGATTGCTGGCTGGTCAATACCGGCTGGACGGGCGGCAAATATGGCGTTGGCAAGCGCATGCCGATCAAGGCGACGCGGGCGCTGCTCAACGCCGCGCTCGACGGCAGCCTGAAGAACGCCAACTTCCGCAATGACCCCAACTTCGGCTTCGACGTCCCCGTCGACGTCCCCGGCGTCGACAGCGGCTTCCTCGATCCGCGCGGCACCTGGGCGGATAAGGAAGACTATGACCGCACCGCGGCCAAATTGGTCGACCTGTTCGTCGCCAATTTCGCCGAGTTCGCGAGCCATGTCGACGAGGGCGTCCGACAATCGGGTCCCACGGCGCGCCAACCGGCCGCTCCCGCAACCGTTTAGGCCCGCTCACCGTCGGGCCCTCCAGACAAAGGCCCGACCGATGACCGACCACACACCCCGACTGTTCGAGACCGACGCCGAGATCGAGCACATCGGCGAGGGGCTGATCGCCCGCACTCTGCCGCGCGCGGAGTGGACCCACGAAGCCCACCTCGCGACCACGACTTATTTGCTCACTCGCCGCCCCGAAATCGCCATCGACAAGGAACTGCCGGGCCTGATCCGCGCCTACAATGAGAGCGTCGGCGGGGTGAACAGTGACAGCGAAGGCTATCACGAAACCATCACCCGCGTGTTCCTCCACGGCGTCCGCTTGTTCCTCGCCGAAGCGGACTCAAAAGAGCCACTCCACGAGCTGGTCAACGAGCTTTTATTGTCGCCGATGGGCCGCCGCGACTGGCCGCTGCGCTTCTACAGCCGCGAACGCCTGCTCTCAGTCGAAGCGCGCCGCGACTTCATCCCGCCGGACCTCGCCGCGCTACCGTAAGTGGAATGTCTGCTTGGGTTGGGAAAGTGGGGGTCAGGCCGCTAAAACTTGTCGGGCCGAAGGAACAAGCGCCCAAGGCTCGGCGGCCGTACAATTGGTCGGCTACTTGCTCATCTCGACGGCTTCATCAAACCGAACCTCGCCGAGCGGGTTCTGGTCACTGTCCACATATTCTACGCGGTGATGCCCGATCAAATGCCCGTGCAAGGCCGTTTCAGCCGCAAGCTCCCGAACTGCCTTCACCGCATACGCCCGGGCGGCATGCTCATCGGCCAGGGTTACGCCCTGTTCGTCGAGGGTCATATCGTCGTTATAAATATTGAAATAATACAATGGCATTGCGCACCCTTAGGCGCAAGCTTGGCGACCGCCCTATCATAGATCACAATTGGCGCTGGGCCGATTTTCAACTGTCTAATGTGCGGAAATCGGTCGAAACCGGACGCTTGCTCAGGCCTTTACCCCTCGGATATACTCATCGACGTTCTTGGCGAGCACGTCCATCGGCACATTCCCGCCGAGCACGACGGCGTCGTCGAACGCCTTGGTGTCGTAGCGCGGGCCGAGCGCCGCTTGCGCATGCTCGCGCTGGCGGTTGATCTCGCTATGGCCGACCTTGTAGCCGCACGCCTGGCCCGGCCAGCTGCAATAGCGGTCTACTTCGCTCGCCACTTCGCCGGCGTTGGAGCCGTTGACGTCGACGAAAAACCGCACGCCTTGCTCACGCGTCCAGCGCTTTGCGTGGAGCCCAGTATCGACCACCAGCCGACACGCGCGGAAAGCGATCGATTGCAGATATCCGAGGCGGCCGGCGGGGAAGTCGTCGTAGACGCCAAGCTCGTCGGCTAGCTGCTCGGAATAGAGCGCCCAGCCCTCGGAATAAGCGTTGAACGCCAGTATCGCGCGGATCAGCGGCTGTTGGTTGGCATATTCGCCTTGCCACACATGCCCCGGCAGGGCTTCGTGGTAGGCGGTGGTCGGCAGGTCGTACTTGCGGTGGAGGTCAGTGGTCAGCAGATTGATCCAGAACTTCCCGGGAATGGTGCCATCGATCGAGCCGGCGCCGCCATAAGCACCGGGCGCCCCGGGCTCCTCTTCGGGCGGCAGCCGACGAACTTCGACATTACCCTTGACCAGCGTGTTGAAGGCGCGAGGCAGCTTGGCCCGGATGACCGCCAGCCGCTCCTGGATAAAGGCCATGATCTCTGCTCGGCCCTGGTCGCCGTCCGCGAATTTGTAACGCGGGTCCTTGGCCAGCGCCTGCATTCGTTCACCAACGGAGCCCTTTGTATAGCCGACGCTCTGCAGAATCGGGTCCATGCGCCCGTGCAGCGCCTTGACCTGCTCCAGCCCCATCCGATGCACCTCGTCAGGTGTCATGGTCGTGGTGGTCGAAGCCTTGAGCACCCAGCGATAATATTCGTCGCCATGCGGCCGCGATGACATGCCCGGATCGTTGGTCGCGACGGCTCGCTCGGCGCGCAACTCCGCCATCTGCCGCTCGAGGGCCGGGGCGACGTTCTGCGTCGCAATCCGGCGAGCTTTGGCCGCCCAATCGCCGGGGATTTTCTTTTCCCGCGTCCGGCGCTCGATCGAATCGACCAGACCGCCGCCTTCTCGAGCATTCTTAACCGACATCACCATCTGCTTGAGCGCCTTGTCGATCAGGAAGGCTGGCGGCACCACGCCCAGCGCCCGTGCCGATCGGATCCGCCCGAGCTCGCCGTCGAGCTGCCGGGGGTAGGATTCGAGTCGCGCGAGATAGGCCTGGGCGTCCGCGACGGTTTCGATTGGATGCTCGGCGTCGAGGAACCGCGGCACGTCGAGATAGGCACCGACATTCTGGATCACGACATAGGGCGTGTTACGCCACCCGCCGACCGCGACATCGCCATAGGGCAAGGCAAACCCCTGGAGCGCTGTCGCATAGGCGCTGCGCACGACCTCGATGCTGGTGCGAACTGAATGCGACAGGCGAGAGGTGTCGATCGCCTGCGCACGCTTGAGGTCGGCGGCGATGGTCAGGCGCAGTTTCTTCTGCCCTGGCGCCGAACGGTCGCTAAGCTGGTGGCGCAAGGCCGCTCGGCGGCCCTTGTCGATCCCCAGCGTAGTCGCGCTTTCGGGTGACAGCCGAAGGAGGTTCTCAGCGATCGAGTCGAGCAGCGCACTCGCTTGGGCGTCGGTGGCGCGGCGGGTGGCGGCGAACGCCCGCGTCGAACCGGTAGCGAGGGGCAAAGCGGCACTGGCGGCGAGCGCCGCAACCGTATCGCGGCGGGAAAGGTGCGCTTTGAACACGATGGACACTCCGTCTTTACGCTGGCGGAAGGGTGCCTTCCGCCTCGACCTTGAGGCAATTGCCGTCAACGCCGAGGATGCGGACTCGCTCCCCGACCTGAGCCGGACCGCCGCGCGCGCTCCATTCGCCGTCACCAACCCGCACTCGGCCATGATGCTCGTCGACCGCGGCGACGACGGTCACGAGCTTTCCGACCAACCGCGCCGAGCGGTCGTTCAACAGGGGATCGCCACCCTTGGCGGCGTTGGCATAAACGCGCCGGCCGACCATCACCGCGAGCAGCGCATAGACGGCGAACAGGGCAAGCTGAGCGGCGGTGCCGAGCCCGAACAGCAAGGCAAAGACACCGGTTGCCATCGCCGCGGCGCCGACGAACATCAGGAAGAATCCGGGCGCGATGACCTCGAAGATCAGCAGCAGGACGCCGCCGATCAGCCACAGCCAACCGGGCTCGATATTGGTTGGGATCATGATTTGCTGTCGGGAACGCTGGGCAAGGCCTTGGTGCGGACCGCCGGAATACCCTTACCGCTGTCGCCGAACGCTTCACGCGCCAGTTCGCCAATCCCGCCGAGCGTTCCCATCAACTGAGTCGCCTCGACCGGGAACAGGATCGTCTTGGCATTGGGCGAAGTGGCGAACTTGCCGAGCGCCTCGACATATTTCTGGGCGATGAAATAATTGATCGCCTGGCTGCTGCCGCCTTCGATCGCGTCGCTGACCGACTTGGTCGCATTGGCTTCGGCCATGGCCGAGCGTTCGCGCGCTTCGGCATCGCGAAACGCGGCCTCTTTCTGCCCTTCCGCCTGGAGGATGCGCGCCTGCTTTTCGCCCTCGGCGCGCAAGATCTCGGATTGGCGCATGCCTTCGGATTCGAGGATCGAAGCGCGCTTCTCGCGCTCGGCCTTCATCTGCCGGGTCATCGCGTTGACGATGTCCTGCGGCGGGCGAATGTCCTTCAATTCGACGCGGGTGATCTTGACGCCCCACGGCTCGGTCGCGTGATCGACCACGGCAAGCAGCCGGGCGTTGATCTCGTCGCGCTTGGACAGCGTTTCATCCAAGTCCATCGAGCCCATGACGGTGCGCAAGTTGGTCGTCGAGAGGGCCATCAGCGCCGAATAGAGGTCGCTGACCTCGTAAGCGGCCTTGGCGGCGTCGATGACCTGGAAGAACACCACCCCGTCGACCGCGACCATCGCATTGTCCTTGGTGATGATCTCCTGGCCAGGGATGTCGACCACTTGCTCCATCATGTTGATCTTGCGCCCGACGCGGGTGACGAACGGCATGACGAAGTTGATCCCGGGTTCGGCGACGCGAACGAAGCGGCCGAAATGTTCGAGGGTGTAGCGATAGCCCTGGTGGACGATTTTGACGCCCATCATCACGAACAGCAGAACAAGGATCGCAAACGCGATCATGAAAATGGTCACCATGTGTCTTCCCCGATCATAGACTTCGCGCCATGATGCGACGGCGATGAGCGGAGCGGAAGAGAAAAGCGACGGTCCTTTGGAAAAAGAGACGAGGGGCGTCGACCTGTTCGCCGTTCGCTCGATATTGTTCCTTCCGGCCTCGAACCCGCGGGCGATCGACAAAGCGCGAGGGGCAGGCGCCGACCTCGTGGTCCTCGACCTCGAGGATGCGGTGAAGCCTCAAGACAAGCTGGCGGCCCGTGCAGCCGCCGTCGATGCCTTTGTCGAGCCCTGGACCATGCCCGTCGCGATCCGGGTCAACGGCATCGCCAGCGAGTGGTTCGACGACGACGTCGCGGCGGTGGCCGATTCGCTTGCCGACCTCGTCGTCCTGCCGCGGGCCGACAGCGTCGATTCAATCCGGGCGACCTGGCAGGTGGCGCAGCGGGGCGTCCTAGCGATGATCGAAACCGCCGCCGGAGTGCTCGCCGCGCCGGAGATCGCGCGCGAATGTGCGGCCCTTATCGCCGGCACCAACGACCTTACGGCCGACTTGCGGTTGCCGCCCGACGCTGGACGCGCGTCGCTGCAGATGGCGCTTCAGTCGACCGTCCTTGCCGCGCGGGCTGCCGGCATTGCGGTGTTCGACGGGGTGTTCAACGGCCTTGACGATCCCGACGGTTTCCTCGCCGAGGCGGGGGAGGGGCGGCTCCTCGGTTTCGACGGCAAGAGCCTGATCCATCCCAACCAGATCGCCCTTTGCCACCGCGCCTTCGCGCCGAGTGAGACCGAGTTCGACCGCGCGCGGCGGCTGGTCGATGCCTATCAAGGCGGGGCCGAACGCTTTGACGACGCCATGATCGAACGCATGCACGTCGAAGCTGCCAAGCGGCTGCTGGAGAGGGCGGCGGGACGATAACTCGAGTGGACCCGCAATGTTTGCTTTCGACCCAAAGTGGACGTTAGCTTTTGGCCTTAAGTGTCGATGGAATTGCACGGTCCTTTTGGCGAGAAGTGCCTAATGACAGGTCCGATGCTGCTGCCTTGGACGATCACCGAAAATAGCACCACGACGTAGGTCGCCGTGAGGATTATCGTCCGTTCGGGGCCTGGGGGAAGAGATAATGCAAGCGCCACGGAAATGCCGCCTCGCAATCCACCCCAAAGTAAGATTGGAAGCGCATTGCCATCCTTTGAAACAATCGACCGAATCGCTGCGAGCGGCGCGACGACTGAAAGCCCCCGCGCCGCCAGCACCAGCGGAATGGCAATCGCGCCCGCGACGATCAGGCGAGGATTGGGCGACATGGCGATCAGCTCAAGGCCGATCAGTAGGAACAGAACCGCATTGAGAAGTTCATCGATCAGTGCCCAGAATTTGAGAACGTGGTCGCGGGTCTCCTCGCTCATCGCAAGCGCAACGCCGGCATTGCCGATCAGCAACCCAGCCACCGCCATGGCAACCGGCCCGCTGACATGCAGCCAACGCCCGAGCGCATAACCGCCCATGACCACGGCTAACGTAATCATCAGCTCGACATTATATTCGTCGATGCTGCGCATGGCCCAGAAGCCGACATATCCGACCGCCAGGCCGAGTAGGATGCCGCCACCCGCTTCAATCGCAAAGGACCGTGCCGCGCTCACGGCGGAAAATGGCTCGGTACCCAGTGCTGCGACGAATAGGATAGAAAAGATTACGACCCCGACGCCATCGTTGAACAGACTTTCGCCCGCAACGGTGGCCTGCAAGGTAGGTGGGCATGCAGCGCGTTTAAGGACGCCCATCACTGCGACAGGGTCGGTGGGACTGATCAATGCGCCGAAGACGAAACACCAACTTGGCGACAGGGTTAGGCCAAGCGCCCGCGTAAGAAGGTAGAATCCTGAGCCAACTATCAGGGTCGATATCACCACTCCGATGGTGCTCAGCGTCAGGATTGCCCAACGCCCCCTCTGCATATCGCCCCAGTCGACGTGCAACGCGCCTGCGAACAGCAGAAACGACAACATCCCGTCCATCAGGGTGGTCTCGAAGTCGATGCCGGAAAGAAATGTTTCCACCCTTGCCGATAGATTGCTGGCGGGGAGCAGATAGTCGATTGCAATGACAAGCAGGGAAGCGACAGCGCCCATGACTGTCATCGCAACGGATGCAGGCAGGCCGAAAACCCGATGGTTTAGGTAAGCCAGCACCGCCGTAACAACGATCAGTACGGCCGCAGCATCGAATGGGCTAAGAGCGACGGCATGCATGGCCGAGAATGTGGCTGAGGCCCGACGAAAAGGCCAGCAGACCCACCCGTTCCGCCTTCTACTCCTATTCCGCGCTCTTAGCGGCCATGACTCGCTTGGCACCAATTGAAAGCAACGGCCACAGTGCAGCGGCGAAACTGAGGCCAACCAGTGTCGCGACAACCGCCCCACTCACGCCGAAGCCTGACAAGAAGAAAATACCGATGTTGAAAGCCATGGCGACGTTCCACAAAACGGTTCGAAGCGTCGGCCTGTCAGCGACGTAGGCGGCGACAAAGGCGATTCGTGTCACAAGGAAAGCAAGAGCAAGCCCATCTATCCAGTCCTGAGGGGCATTTCTGAACTCCGCTAACAGGACCGCGGCAGCAAAGAACGGGAACGTTTCTATCCCATTGATATGCGCGCCTAGCACTCGCTTTCTAACCGGATGCGCGTAGAAGCTTGGGTCTCGTGGATTGGCGTTATCGAACACCCGAGGAGCCAATGCCTTGGTGGGCGCGAGCGTCAGCAAATACAGCATCACCGAACCGAAAAGGCACCATTCGGCAATCGTCATTCGTTGCATCTCCAGGGCCGGAATGGGCCACTACGCCGTGTCGCGCAATGTCCACTTTCCACCCAAAACGGACATTAGGCGGCGAAAGGCTTGTTCAAGCTCCAGGCTTGGCGAATCGGGTTTACTTTGGCATGGGCCGATATGGCCCTACCCAACGACACCACCGACATCCCGCTCGGACTGACGTTCGACGACGTCCTGCTGCAGCCGCTCGAATCCTCCGTGCTACCAAGCCAGGCCGATACCAGCACCTTCCTGACCCGCGCCATCTCGCTCAACATTCCACTGCTGTCGTCGGCGATGGACACCGTCACCGAATCCGACATGGCGATCGCGCTCGCGCAGTTGGGCGGCATTGGTGTCCTCCATCGCAATCTCGGCATCGACGAACAGGCGGCGGCGGTGCGCGCGGTCAAGCGCTTCGAAAGCGGCATGGTCGTCAACCCGATCACGGTCCGCCCCGACCAGACGCTGGCCGACGCGCTCGAGCTGATGACCGCCAACCGGATCAGCGGCATTCCGGTGGTCGAGCGCTCGGGCAGACTGGTCGGCATCATCACCAACCGCGACGTGCGCTTCGCCGAAAATCCGAAGCAGCCGGTCAGCGAGCTGATGACCAAGGACAATCTGGCGACGGTCCCGCTCGGCACCGGCCAGAAGGAAGCCCAACACATCCTCCACCAGCGGCGGATCGAGAAATTGCTGGTCGTCGATGACGAAAATCACTGCGTCGGCCTGATCACCGTCAAGGACATCGAGAAATCGGTCGCCGCGCCGTTCGCGACCAAGGACGGGGAGGGGCGCCTGCGCGTCGCCGCGGCCACCACCGTCGGCGATTCGGGCTTTGCCCGCTCCGAAGCGTTGATCGCCGCCGGCTGCGACTGCATCGTCATCGACACCGCTCACGGCCACAATGTCGAGGTCGCACGCGCGGTCGAGCGAATGAAGAAATTGTCCAACTCGGTCCAGGTGATCGCCGGCGCTGAACCGGGCCGCGCAGTCAGTCCTGAAAATTGCCGGAACCGCCTACCAGTGCGGGCAGAACCAGACCGGCACCGGTTTTGTGGTTTCCCCGGGCCGGGTTGTGACCAACGCCCATGTTGTGGCGGGCGTGTCGCAGCCAGTG